>NZ_JBQFPG010000003.1:0-411922 GCF_056534355.1 Ruegeria sp. D7 | reverse complement strand
CAGATGAAGAACGGATCGGGTGATTTGCCCACCTTCCAGGCCAAATCCTTTGGCCCCTGCCCGACCGGCGATTTGATTGGAGCGAATTCTGGCTGGCTTTCAGCATCGCTTGGAGCGGCGGCCTTTTCGATTTTTACCTTCAGATCGAACCAGGCGGCCTGACCGGTGATCGGATCAGAGTTTGCCCAGCGCAGGCCGTCACCTTTGGGGGGCAGCAGCTCGTGGATCAGGTGGTTGAGCAGGAAACCCTTGGTGGCCTCGGGGGCGTCTTTCTGCAAGGCCCAGGCCCCTTTGCGCTTTCCGATGGCATTCCAAGTCCACACGGTATTGTTGTTCAGCGCAGCCATCTCCATGACGGGTACCGTGATCTCGCCATGTGGAGAGCTGACTTTGGCCCAATCGCCGTCTTGCAGCCCGTGTTCACGCATCAGCTTGGTCGGGACGTATAGCGGGTTGCGCCCATGCAGC
This sequence comes from Ruegeria sp. D7, assembly GCF_056534355.1. Classification (NCBI taxonomy): domain Bacteria; kingdom Pseudomonadati; phylum Pseudomonadota; class Alphaproteobacteria; order Rhodobacterales; family Roseobacteraceae; genus Ruegeria; species Ruegeria sp. D7. Next base: position 411,454 of record NZ_JBQFPG010000003.1, on the reverse strand, counting down.
TGACGCAACCAGGCGTTTTGTGTGCCCCAACTATGATACATCGCCATTGGCCGCTGGGTCAGAGCGTTGACGGTGAAACCTTCATTGCTGGTCTGATCGGTTTCGTACCAAATGGGCAGGGGGTCCATTGTATCTTGGATCTGCGCGCGCAGGTGATCTGGGGGCTGGCGTTCCCCGTAGCCTTCGGCGGCCAGTTGGAATTTACGCATCGGCTCGGAATAGAGCTGGAATAGATAGGGCTGTGGGCTGTCATAGATACCCATGCCCACAGCCCAGTCTTGATAGGCAGTGTTCCAAGGTTTGTAGTAATCCGCACCTTCGGGAATATGCGCGACATAGAAGCCACCATTCTCGATGTATTGGTTCAATTGGTTGGGGTTAACCTCGCCACGACCTTCCTTGTCGCCGTTTTCGCCCCGGAAACCGGCAAGCGGTCCAATGCCCGGCTTACGTTCGTGGTTGACGATATAGTCGGCGTAATCCGTCCACTTGGCGCTGCCATCATCGTTGGTAAAGCCGGGCAGATCCATGCGATTGGCCAGATCAATCAGCACCGACTGGAAGCCGCGTACGTCGCGGTCGGGTTCAATCACCGGCCAACGGATCGCGTCTGCCGCTGCCTCGGCCTCGCAGATCGGGCGGTCCAGCAGCGAGATACAGTCGTGTCGTTCCAGATAAGTTGTGTCGGGCAGGATAAGGTCGGCATAGGCCACCATTTCCGAGGAATAAGCATCGGAATAGATGATATGCGGGATCACGTAGTCGCCGTTCTCATCCTTGTCCGTCAGCATCTCCATGACACCCTTGGTGTTCATGGTCGAGTTCCAGGACATGTTCGCCATGTACATGAACAACGTGTCGATCTTGTAGGGATCGCCCGCATGTGCGTTCGAGATCACCATATGCATCAGCCCGTGGCTGGACATCGGGTTTTCCCATGTAAACGCTTTGTCGATCCGCGCCGGGCTGCCGTCTTCTTTAAGCGCCAGATGCTCGGGGCCGCGAACAAACCCCAGATGCGGCCCGTCCAGAGGTGTATTCGGAGTCACCTTACAATGCGGAGTCGGATGCGCCTCAACTGGCTTGGGGTAGGGCGGCTTGAAGCGGAAGCCGCCGGGGACTTCGACCGTTCCAAGCAGGATCTGCAACACATGCAGGGCGCGGCAGGTCTGGAAACCGTTCGCGTGGGCCGAAACGCCGCGCATCGAGTGCATCGCGACGGGGCGACCAATCATCTTCGAGTGTTTCTCGCCCCGGAAATCGGTCCATTCATGGTCCAGTTCGAACGCTTCATCAAAGGCCACACGGGCGAGCTCGCCAGCAATCGCGCGAATGCGGGTCGCTGGTACGCCGCATTTTTCTGCGATTGCCTCGGGGGCGTATTCATCCGCCAGATACCGTTCTGCCATGTGGTGGAAGACGGGGCGGTGGGTGACACCGTCCTTTTCGTAGGTCGCTGATAGGTCAGGGCGGACGCCGGGGGTGTCGAAAGCAGTCAGCTTGCCGGTATTGCGGTCGATGACCAATGGCTTGCCGTCATCGTCTTTCAGGAACAGACCCTTTTCCGGACCGTCGGATGCGTTGATCAGGACCGGCGCGTTGGTGTAGCGACTTAGGTAATCCAGATCGATTTTGCCTGCCTTCATCAGCACATGGATCATCGACAAGATGAACAGGCCATCGGTACCGGGGGTGATGCCGACCCAATCATCTGCCACGGCGTTATAGCCCGAGCGGATCGGATTTACCCCAATCACCCGGGCACCGCGCGCCTTGATCTTGCCGATGCCCATTTTAATCGGGTTGCTGTCGTGGTCTTCTGCAACGCCGAACAGCATGAACAGCTTGGTGTGATCCCAGTCGGGCTGACCGAACTCCCAGAATGCACCGCCCATCGTGTAGATGCCACCGGCTGCCATGTTGACCGAACAGAACCCGCCATGGGCCGCATAGTTACAGGTGCCGAAATTCTGTGCCCAGAAACTGGTGAAGCTCTGGCTCTGATCACGGCCGGTGAAAAAGGCCAGTTTCTCAGGGTTGTCTTCGCGGATCGGTTTTAGCCAACCGACAGCGATCTCGAGCGCCTCGTCCCAACTGATCTCTTCGAACTCGCCAGACCCACGCGGGCCGACGCGTTTGAGCGGTGCGCGTAGGCGCGACGGGGCGTTCACCTGCATAATCCCCGCGCTGCCTTTGGCGCAGAGAACGCCCTTGTTTACCGGATGATCCCGATTGCCTTCGATATAGGCGACCTTCCCATCCTTCATGTGCACGTTGATACCGCAGCGGCAGGCACACATGTAGCATGTAGTCCGGCGGATCTCGTCTGACACGGGTGGGGATAGGTTGAGGTTCGGTTGTTGATTCACGCTGTCTCTCCCTGTGGCGGATCGCCTTGGTACCTGTACGTGTTGAACACACTGGAGCGTAAGCACACCGGGCTCAACCATATAGAGGAAGAGAGTGCAGGCACCCCCTTCCTCTGCTTTTTTTAAGGGGACCGGTTGAACCCGGTCCGACTTATGTTTTTGACAGCAATCAAACCTGCTGCAGACGCATGTCGCTTGCGTCGATACCTGCAACCTCAACCGGCTTCTTCATCGCGTCGCGACGGAAGGGTTCACCCAGTTCCTGGTTGATCATTGCTTCGATCAGGGTGGTGATGCCGTTCTTCTGATCCTCGATCGCCTGGCTCAGCGCCGCAGTCAGCTCATCCTGAGTGCGTGCGATGACGCCTTTCAGGCCACAGGCGTTGGCGATGCCGGCATAGGACACTTTTGTGTCCAACTCGGTGCCGACGAAGTTGTCATCGAACCACAGGGTCGAGTTGCGCTTTTCCGCACCCCACTGGTAGTTGCGGAACACAACCTGAGTGATGGCTGGCCATTCTTCGCGACCGATGGCGGTCAGTTCAGTGACTGCAATGCCAAAGGCACCGTCGCCAGAGAAGCCGACAACTGGTACATCCGGGCAGCCGATCTTCGCGCCAATGACCGAAGGCAGGCCATAGCCACAGGGGCCGAACAGGCCGGGGGCCAGATACTTGCGGCCTTCTTCAAACGAAGGATAGGCGTTGCCGATGGCGCAGTTGTTGCCGATGTCGGACGAGATGATCGCCTCTTTCGGCAGCGCGGACTGGATCGCGCGCCATGCTTTGCGCGGGCTCAGCCAGTCCGGCTTGGCAGCGCGCGCGCGTTCGTTCCACGTGGTGCCCGGATCGTCCTGCTCGTGGTCCATCGAGGTCAGCTCTTGCGCCCAACGCGATTTGGTTTCGGCGATCTTAGCCTTGCGCGCGTCGCGGCCTTCGTCACCGGCTGTGTCGGACAGTTGGTTCAGGATGCTGGTGGCAACGGTCGCCGCATCGCCCACGATACCAACCGAGACCTTCTTGGTCAGGCCGATGCGGTCGGGGTTGATGTCGACCTGAATGATCTTTGCATCTGCAGGCCAGTACTCCATTCCGTAACCCGGCAGGGTCGAGAAGGGGTTCAGGCGGGTGCCGAGGCATAGAACAACGTCTGCTTCCTTGATCAGCTGCATACCGGCTTTTGAGCCGTTGTAGCCCAGTGGGCCAGCGAACAGTGGGTGCGAGCCGGGGAAAGCGTCATTGTGCTGGTAGCCAACGCAGACCGGAGCGTCCAGACGCTCGGCCAGTGCTTTCGACGCTTCGATGCCGCCTTTCGACAGAACGGTGCCTGCACCGTTCAGGATAACGGGGTTCTTTGCGTTCGACAGCAGAGCTGCAGCTTCGGACACGGCCGTTGCACCACCCGAAGGCAGTTCAAACTCAACAACAGCAGGCAGCTCGATGTCGATCACCTGAGTGAAGAAGTCGCGCGGAACGTTGATCTGCGCAGGTGCCGAGGCGCGCTTGGCGTTCATGATCACCCGGCTCAGAACCTCTGCCATACGGCTGGGGTCACGCACCTCTTCCTGGTAGCAAACGCAGTCTGCGAACATGCGCATCTGCTCCATTTCCTGGAAACCACCTTGACCCATGGTCTTGTTTGCGGCCTGCGGAGTGACCAGCAGCAGCGGAGTGTGGTTCCAATAGGCAGTTTTGACGGCGGTCACAAAGTTGGTGATGCCGGGGCCGTTCTGGGCGATCATCATCGACATCTTGCCGGTTGCGCGGGTATAGCCGTCGGCCATCATGCCGCCGGACCCTTCGTGGGCACAATCCCAGAAAGTGATGCCTGCTTTGCCAAAGATGTCGGAGATCGGCATCATGGCCGAGCCGATGATACCGAACGCATGTTCGATGCCATGCATCTGCAGGGTTTTTACAAAGGCTTCTTCGGTGGTCATCTTCATCTGCGTAATCTCCGATCATAGAAGGATGGAACGGGGGTTTTGCACCCAGTTTTCTGATCGGTTTTGGCGTACGGGTGTCTGTGGCGTTAGGGCCAGAACCGGTAGCGGTTTAAGTCCAGAGTGCTTAAGAACGCCGGATCGCTTCAGCAATCTGTTGGATTCCCGGTTCGATACGATCCGACGAGATTGAAGAGTAGCCCAGCCGATAAAAGTTCTTTGGCCTGTTCTGGCTTGAAAAAAATGCCTCACCCGGTTCGATATGGACGCTTTGGCGCTGCAGGTCTCGGGCCAGTTTGCTGGTGTCTACATGCAGCGGCGCTTGCATCCAGATCGATGATCCGCCCAGCATCCCGCGCCCAGCAACAGTCAGACCATATTGTCCAATCGCCTCCTCAATCGCTTCGCGACGGCGTTGCAGCGTTTTAGACATGCGCCGGATCTGAGCATCATAGTGGCCGAGCGATAGGAAGTAGGCTGCAGTTCGCTGCATGTGGCCAGGAGGGTGACGCAAGACCAGAGATCGCAGGGCGCGCGCTTCACGGATAAAGGGTTCGGACCCGACCATGTAGCCCAATCGAAGCCCCGGAAACAGCGACTTGGAAAAGCTGCCCACGTAGATCACCCGCCCATCGCGATCCATTGACCTGAGCGCCGGTGACGGGGCCCCGAGAAATGACATTTCAAATTCATAGTCATCCTCGACGATCATGGCATCCAATTCGCGGGCACGACGCAGCAGTGCATGTCGGCGGTCCACCGGCATGGTCGCGGTTGTCGGGCTCTGGTGGCTGGGGGTGGTGAATATGACGTCGGTATCATCTGGGATCGTTTCCGGGGGCAACCCGTCCCGGTCGACCTTCAGATAAGACAGCTTGCATTCCGAGTGAAGCAGAAGATCGCGCAGGGCGTAATAGCAGGGGTCCTCGATCGCTGCCCTACGGTTCCGGTTCAGCAATATGCGAGACGCCAGCCAAAGGGCGTTCTGAGCGCCCAGGGTGATCAAGATTTCTTCGGGCCGGGCTACAATTCCGCGGCGGGGAAGAGTATGCCGGGCGATGAATTCAAGCAGCAGCGGGTCATCCTGATCGACATAGTCTCCGGTCAAAGAATCAAAGTCCTTATGTCCCAACGCCCGAACTGCGCAGAGACGCCAGTTTGCATGATCGAACAGCTTTCTGTCGACTTGGCCATAAATGAAGGGATAGCGGTAGTCACGCCAGTTGCTGGGTTTTGTCAGCACATCACCGCCCGAGAAACGGCGGGCAAACGCCTGATCCCAGTCAACCACTTCGGTGTCGCGCCGCACTGGCGTGTAGGTCGGCGGCACTGGCGCATTTTCTGAAACATAGTATCCCGACCGGCCTTTGGCGGTCAGGTAATCATTGGCCAGCAGTTCAGTATAGGCAAGCGTGACCGTAATCCGGCTGACACCCAAATGGGCAGCAAGTTTACGGGACGAGGGCAGCTTTTCCCCGACGTGGAAGCGTCCTGACAGAATGCCTTCGGCAATCAGCTGTTGCAGCTGCGCCTGTAAGGTGCCTTGCCCATTGCGTTCCAAAAAGAATGTGTCGACCGAAATACCCATTGCATCGTTATAGGTTGGACCTAAGGCGGTGGCAATCTGGACTTATGGCCCTGCGAACCATGTGGAGAGTTTTACGCACACGTGTGGTTGACGCAGGATACGAATTAAACTAAATAACCATAAATCTAGTTTAATGGAGATAAAGGATGTGGGAAGAAGCTGCCGCAGGTTTCTCTGCCATGGGCTCGGAAGCCCGATTGAAGGTTCTTAAGACCTTGGTTCGTGCTGGGGAAGCAGGCCTGACCGTTGGAGAAATTCAAACGAGGACAGGAATCGCGCCCTCGACTCTGGCGCATCATCTGCGGTTTCTGGCTGCTGGCGGAGTAGTTGAGCAAGAGAAGATCGGGCGTAGCACGATCAACCGCGCGTGCTTTGACGAATTGAGAAACCTGGCGCAGTTCATCCTAAGTGAATGCTGCGCAGACGAAATCGGAAAGGCCGCAAACGATGGCTGAACTGACCCAAAACCCCAAGCCACTTGCCAGAAACCTGATCGACCTGATCAAAACGCCCTGGGCTCTGATCGTGGTCATACTGGCGCTGGTGGCCATTCTTGATCCGGGCAACTGGACCGAGGTCGTGAGTTTTGCAGCCAAAGCGCTTGCGCATACGGGCCAGTACATCCTGTTTGCTGTTCTGCTGCTATCATACCTGAAGGCAACCGGGGCCGAAGTGATGGTCGCCCGTGCATTTGAGGGTCGCGAGACACGGATGATCTTTCTGGCCGCGTTGTTTGGCGGGCTGGCCCCATTTTGTTCCTGCGAAGTGATCCCATTCATCGCAGGCTTGCTGGCTCTGGGTGCGCCATTGTCGGCCGTGATGGCATTCTGGCTCAGTTCACCGTTGATCGACCCCCCGACGTTGCTGATTACTGCGGGTGCGCTGGGTTGGCCGTTTGCAATTGGTAAAGCGGTTGCCGCTGTCGCGTTGGGTTTGTTCGGCGGGTTTGCCGTGCGCACCCTGATGCAGGGAGGTGCCTTTGCGCAGCCGTTGCGTGAATACAAACCCGCTGGTTGCTGCGGTTGCGGACCAAAGCAAGATGACAAACCCGTCTGGAAGTTCTGGCAAGACCCTGACCGTCGGACGCGCTTTCGGGTTGAGTTCGTTCATAACGGTCTGTTCTTGCTCAAATGGCTGGCATTTGCCTACGTGCTCGAAGCATTGCTGGTCAGCTATGTTCCGGCAGACCTGATCGCCCGCGTTGTTGGTGGTGAGGGTGTTGTACCAATCGTCATCGCAGCCTTGGTCGGAATGCCTGCCTATCTGAACTCTTACGTCGCACCACCGCTTCTTGCGGGTCTGATGGAGCAGGGTATGAGTGCGGGTGCTGCGATGTCGTTCATGGTGGCCGGCGCGGTCAGTTCGATACCTGCGATGGCGGCCGTGTGGTCACTGGTGAAACCGCGCGTCTTTGCCACCTATCTGGGATTGGGCATCAGCGGCGCTATCGTAGCAGGCATCCTGTTTCAGATGATCTGAACAAAAAACCGCTCGGTTGAGCCACCGGGCGGTTTTCCTTTTCTAGCTAGCTTCGCAATATCGTGGCAGTTTGAACCGATACCTTGGCTCTCCACTTTCAACGAAAACCCGTTTCTCGATACAGGCTTGGGTTCCAACTGTCTGAGCAATCGGCCCTTCGGTCGAGGTGATTGATGCTGCCGAGCCATCCGGCAAGCGCACCGAAGCAATGACCCCGTTCTTGAGATCGCCATTGATCGGTGTCGCCGACAAAACCGCGACGGTGAGAAACGCCTCGTGCTCGTGCTTGCCGTCGTCATTCAGCAATAGCAAGCCAGCGACTATTGCAATCATCACTACGGCACCTGTAATGGCCAACCACCAGGATTTCAGGAACACATAGATTGAAACGGCACGATGCGCGTCGAAGAATAAGGATAGAACCTTTAGCATCAAATCACCCAAAAAATCGGGTCCCGGCTATTCGAGGCCGGGACCATGCGCATCTCAGGGGCGCAGATCGTCTTCGTCTTCTTCATCACCACCACCCTTGGGCAGGTTGAAGAAGCTATCCGCATCGACGATGGGCTCTTCTTCTTCCTTCTCGTTGGTGTCCTCGGACAACGAGAATGTCTCGAGACCTTCGATCGCGGTCGGGATCTTGGGCGCTGAATCCATCTCAAGCGACTGTTCGGTCGACACCAGTTTGCGACGCTCATCATCGCTCATCACGCCACCTTCAGCTGCTTTCTTGGCCGCAGCCTTTTGCACGATGGCATCCAGTTCGGATTGTTTGCACAGACCCAGGGCAACCGGATCGATCGGCTGCATGTTCGAGATGTTCCAGTGCGTCCGCTCGCGGATCGACTGGATGGTCGGCTTGGTGGTGCCGACCAGCTTGGCAATCTGGCCGTCGCTGAGTTCCGGGTGGAACTTGACCAGCCACAGGATCGAGTTCGGACGGTCCTGACGCTTGGACAGCGGGGTGTAGCGCGGACCACGGCGTTTCTCTTCGCCTGATGCCGCCGGATTGAATTTCAGCTTCAGCTTGTGCAGCGGGTTGTTTTGCGCGGTGTCAATTTCTTCCTGAGTCAGCTGGTTGTTGGCTATCGGGTCAAACCCTTTGACACCTGCAGCCACATCACCATCCGCAATACCCTGCACTTCCAGCTCGTGCATGCCTACGAAATCCGCGATCTGCTTGAAGCTGATCGTGGTGTTGTCCACCAGCCATACGGCGGTTGCCTTGGCCATAAGCGGTTTTGCCATCAGCCCGTCTCCTATAAATACATCTGTCCCGTCGCCGGAATTCGGCGGCCCCGAAGCTATGGGGCAGGTTTCCGTTGTCGGGGAACTTGGGGCCTATATAGTCGCGACAGCTAAAGAAGGGAAGAGGCGAATGCGCTGGGCGATTTTGTGGGTGCTAAGTGCCATGGCTGCGATGGCCGAGGGCGAAAAGGCGGGCGATTTTGACTACTACGTTCTGTCGCTCAGCTGGTCGCCCAATTGGTGCGCCCGCGAGGGCGATGCGCGCGGATCGGATCAGTGCAACGCACGACACGATCACGGATGGATATTGCATGGTCTCTGGCCGCAATTCCATCAGGGTTGGCCTTCGTACTGTCGCACGTCCGAAGCGCCACCCACACGCCGCATGACGCGGGAAATGGAGGATATTCAGGGCTCATCCGGGTTGGCCTGGCATCAATGGAAAAAGCACGGCACCTGTTCGGGCCTCAGTGCACCCGACTATTTCGCCCTGTCGCGGCAGGCTTATGCAGGTGTTGCGCGCCCCGAAGTGTTCCGCAAGCTGGACGCGACGGTCAAACTGCCCGCTTCGGTGGTGGAAGAGGCCTTTCTCAAGGCCAATCCCACGCTCGAGCCTGACATGATCACCATCACCTGTAAGCAAGGCTATATCGAAGAAGTCCGCCTGTGCTTGTCCCGCGATCTTGACCCGGTGCCCTGTGGCCGCGACGTGATCCGTGATTGCACCGCCAAAGACGCAGTGTTTGATCCGATTCGTTAGAGCTTTTTGTTCTGGCAGTCGCGCGCATAATCCAGCGCTTTGGCGGTGCCTTTCAGATCAATCGCCATGACGGTCTGACCTTCTGGATTGTAGACGGTCATGGTCTTGTTCTGCGCAATCGAGGTGACGAAACTCCGGTCCGTAAAGAACACCGTCGCGCCGGGCACGCGATCCTGCTTGAACCCGATGGCGGTGGCATCAAAGCTCTTGCCGTCCAGCTCAAACCGGATTGGGTATTGTTCCCCCGGTTTAATGTCGCCCCAAGCCTTGTTGTAAACTGTGAAATACCCGCGATTATCCAACGCGTCATAGCCTAGCCGCACCACCGAGAGGTCCTGATAAACGGTTTGTATCAGGCACCCATTGCCAAGATTGGGGTCCATCATGATGTTCCAGCCTTCGACAAAACCTTTGTCGATAAGTTCCTGCGACAGGGCGGCAGTGGCGGCGAAGGCGGCTAAGGTGAGTGCGAGAAGGCGGGTCATTATGTGCTCCAAGTCTTTCGCTCAGTGGAATTTAACTCTGTTCGTTTTTCAAGCTAATTTGAGATTTGAATCTAAAAGGACACCAAAAACACTTATCCGCCAAGATCATTGCAAACTACCCGTCTTGGTCAAGATCGTCTCGGTGCCGTTTGACAGGCGAAAAACACATCCTTGGGTCCTGGGAAGTTTTAACAGATCGTTGATGCCAAGGCCCAGCCAAATCCCGCGCAATATCAGTGACGTAACCCCGTGCGTCACCACGATTGCGGATTCGTCTTGCTCGTCTAAGAACGATTGTACCCTCTCATAGATCTCGTCAAAGCTTTCGCCATCCGGGCTGCGAAAATACCAATGATAGGACTCGTATGGGCAATCGATTTGAGTCCGAATGAATTCCCGCGTCGCGCCTTCCCATTGGCCAAATGCGATTTCCGTTAACCGGTCATCGTTTGCGAAATCAAACTGGGGTGCAATCGCCAGCCTTGCGGTGTGTTGCGCCCGCTCCTGCGGGCTGACGAACACGCGTTTAGGGTGGTTGGGGATACGGCCAAGTATCTCCCGCTGCTGCCGCGCCTGATAGATACCGGTTTCCGTTAGCGGAGAGTTCTTGCGGCCTTGAAACTTGCCCAAGGTATTCCACTCGGTTTCGCCATGTCTTAGGACAAACAGATCGGGGTACTTGGTCAATGCGGTTTCCTGAATTACCCACAAGCTAATTTCTAGTGTAGATTGACAGTGCATGCCGAACACACTTTGTCAGATTTCCTTCCTCGCCCGCAAAGCCGCCGTAATCGTCCCATCATCCAGATAGTCCAACTCGCCCCCAATCGGCACACCTTGTGCCAGGGATGTCAGACGAACCTGCCCCTCCAACTGATCCGCGATGTAGTGGGCGGTGGTCTGACCATCGACGGTGGCGTTCAGGGCGAGGATGATCTCGGTGATACTCTCGGCCACAACCCGGTCCTTCAACCGGGGGATGCGCAATTCATCCGGGCCGACTCCGTCCAAAGCCGACAACGTGCCGCCCAAAACGTGATAGCGGCCCTTGAAGACCCCGGCGCGCTCCATCGCCCAAAGATCTGCGACGTCTTCGACTACGCACAGTTCTCCGGTTGCGCGGGCCTCATCATTGCAGATGTCGCAGATATCAGTGGTGCCCACATTGCCGCAGTTCAGGCATTCACGGGCAGTTACGGCTACCTGCTGCATGGCGTCAGAAAGCGGCGTCAGCAGCAGGGCGCGTTTGCGGATCAGGTGCAGGACTGCGCGGCGGGCCGAGCGGGGGCCGAGACCGGGCAGCTTGGCCATCAGGTCGATCAGATTGTCGATGTCACTGTTCGAACTCACCGTGAGACCCTCGCAATTGGGCCAGGGAAACACGCCCCGGCCATAGATCCGTCAGGAGGGTGTATCAGAACGGCAGCTTGATGTCTGCGGGCAGGCCCATGCTTTCGGTCAGCTTGGCCATTTCTGCCTGCGAACGTTCCTGCGCCTTGGTTTGGGCGTCCTTGATCGCGGCGAGGATGAGGTCTTCGACTACTTCCTTATCGTCACCGTTAAAGATCGACGGGTCGATATCCAGACCTTTCAACTCGCCCTTGGCGGTCGCGGTGGCCTTGACCAGCCCGGCACCGGATTCGCCGACAACCATGATGGTGTTCAGCTCTTCCTGCATGTCAGTCATCTTGGTCTGCAGATCCTGCGCGGATTTCATCATCTTGGCCATGTCACCCAGGCCGCCTAAACCTTTTAGCATCGGTAATCTCCTGTCACTCGATTTGTGGCCTAGATACGAAGCGTAACCGCGCGGCACAAGAGGTCAGGATACTCCCGCCCGTCGTCAAGGTCTTTGGCAAGACCTTTCCTCCCGTTGGGGACGGCAGGGGGCAAGGGGCGCTGCCGGGCCCAAAGCCGCTCAGGGGTATCGGCGTTAGCCGGTGGCCCGTGGCGGGGGAGGGAGCATTTCGTTGAGGTGCGCTTATGCTCGAAAGTCAGTCCTCTTCAAACGGGTCCCATTCGTCTTCGACCTCGGGCAGGGCTTCGGTTTCGACTTGAGCGGCGCGTTGTTCTGCGGTTTCGATGCTCTTGATCCGCGCTTTCGGGAAATGAGTCAGCACTGCTTGCACCAGAGGATGCTGTTCAGCCTCGGCCTTCAGTGCCAAGTCTGCAGCGTCCCGTACCTCGGCAATGGTCGGTGCGTTGCCCTCAGCGACAATAGAAACGGCCCACCGGTTGCCCGTCCAACGCTGCAGCGACGCGCCCAATCGTTGTGACAGGTCGGTCGGGGCGTTGTCGGTTGGGGCGAACTCGATCCTGCCCGGTTGGTAGGATACCAGACGCACGCCGTTTTCGACCTCGACCAACAACTTCACATCCCGGTTGGCTCGGATCAGTTCGACCACATGTTCAAATGTTGGATAGCGTGCCAGCGCTGCCTGCACATCCTGGGCCAGCGCGGCCGTTGGCCCGCCTGCGTTGCCGCCGATTCCCGATGCGGCATAGGCCGATCGGGCCACAGCCTGTGGCGCGGCAGGAGCATGTCCCGGCGCACCGATTCCCTTGCCGGGGCCACCATTGGGCGGCGGAGGCGTATCTTGCAGACGCTTGATCAGCTCCTCCGGGCTAGGCAAGTCGGCCACATGGGTCAGGCGGATCACGGCCATTTCCGCAGCCATCATTGCGTTGGGTGCGGCGGAAACTTCCTCGAGCGCTTTCAGCAGCATTTGCCACATGCGTGTAAGGACTCGCATGGGCAGAGCCTCGGCCATTTGTTGACCTCGGGCGCGTTCGTCGGGGGAAACGGTGGGATCTTCGGCGGCATCCGGGGTGATCTTGACCACCGAAACCCAATGCGTGATTTCAGCCAGATCGCGTAAGACGGCGAGTGGATCAGCCCCTTCGGCATATTGCCCGCTCAGCTCGGTCAACGCGCCTGCAGCATCGCCGCGCAGGATCATATCCATCAGATCCAGCACCCGGCCCCGATCGGCCAGCCCCAGCATCGCGCGCACCTGATCCGCGCTGGTTTCACCGGCCCCGTGCGAGATCGCCTGATCCAGCAGTGAGGTCGCATCGCGCGCCGATCCCTCGGCGGCCCGGGTGATCAACGATAACGCATCCTCGGCAATCTGTGCCCCTTCGGCACCTGCAATTTTGCGAAGCAGTCCGATCATATCCTCCGGCTCGATCCGGCGTAGATCAAAGCGCTGGCAACGGGACAAGACGGTCACCGGGACCTTGCGAATCTCGGTGGTGGCAAAGATGAACTTCACGTGTTCGGGGGGTTCTTCCAGCGTCTTGAGCAGCGCGTTGAAAGCGCTGGTCGACAGCATGTGAACCTCGTCGATGATATAGATCTTGTAGCGCGCGGACGCAGCGCGATAGCGGACGCTGTCGATGATCTCGCGGATGTCATTGACACCGGTGCGGCTGGCGGCGTCCATCTCCATCACATCGACATGGCGGCCCTCCATGATGGCTACGCAGTGTTCACATTGACCGCAGGGTTCGGTGGTAGGGCCGCCGCTGCCATCGGGACCGATGCAGTTCATACCCTTGGCTATGATCCGAGCGGTCGTCGTCTTGCCGGTACCGCGGATGCCGGTCATGATGAAGGCCTGCGCGATCCGGTCCGCCTCGAAGGCGTTTTTCAGAGTGCGCACCATGGCGTCCTGACCGACTAGATCGGCAAAGGTTTCGGGGCGGTATTTGCGGGCAAGAACCTGGTAGGCGGGGCTGGGCGTCTCGGTCATGTCTGCTCTGTCGGATTCGCGTTACGCCGCAGCGTAGAGGCCCCCGCCGCCCGCGTCCACAGCCAGCCGGGACGATTTTCATTTTGGAATGCGTGGGTATGCGGCTAAAATCCACTCTATTCTATTTATTGGACCAGTATGTTGTTGGGTGAAGTTTGTTTGGGGGGAGATTATGTCGCAACTGGTGGTTTATGCGTTGCAGGTCGGCGGAGGCACCTTGGCCTTGTCCTCGATGCCTGGGCGTGGAGGAACGTATGCAGAAGACCTTGATCTTATCGCAGACTGGAAGCCCGGGCTTGTGATCTCGATGACGACTGAGGTTGAGATGATTCAGGATGGTGCGCGGAATTTTGGCGCTGATATTCAGGGGCGTGCCAGCAGATGGGTGCATTTGCCGATCGATGATTTTGGCACGCCACCCAAGGAGATTGTGGAGCGCTGGCCCCGCGTTGGCGCGACTGCCCGTCAGGCGTTGTCAGGTGGTGGCCGTGTGCTAGTGCATTGCCGTGGTGGCTGTGGCCGATCCGGGATGGTGGTTCTGCGTCTGATGGTTGAATGCGGTGAACGGCCTGAGGCGGCATTGAAGCGATTGCGTACGGTGCGTCCTTGCGCAGTCGAGACAAATGCCCAGATGCTTTGGGCCGTTGAACCGGCCCGTGTTCAAGCCGTTTGACGGCCTAGACACCAACATGTGGCGAGATTTCGCCACCGGTATGTGGTACCAGAAGCGAAGCCTCAAGCATGGCGCACGGATGGTTCCTCAGCAGGTCAGAGGGCAGGCTGCTGAACTCGGTCCCGAACATCATGTCAGCGTAGTCATCAAGCCGGTCGATCGCAGTTTCAGGATCGGCGCCGCAGAATACGCGGATCTGATCACATTGGGCGCGAAAGCGGGCGGTACACCCCTCTGGGCAGTGCGACAGGTCTATGCTGCCTTCAATTTCGAACTCAGGTTTTGTGATCGGCTGTGCAGACGACATGGCCTGCGTCAGAGCCCGCGCCATCTGCGCCAATGCGGGGCAGGGTGCGCCAGTACGTTGGCACACGGTCGCCGTGAATTCGTGTGTTTTGGTCTTCCAGATCATCAATGCGCCCTCCGCGCGCAAGGCGCGGGCGTGGCACAGGTTGGTCGTTGCGGAGCACGATCAAACCCGTCCCGGACACCCCGCCCGAGTTTCGGTTCTACATCCGATGGCAGGTCTCCTGACTTGCGGGTCATCGCTTTGCCGACCTTCCCAGCCTTCAAGGCCAGTGGTATCTCGGCATTGCTCTCCGCTTACAGTTGCGGGGGCAGTCTCGGACTAGGTTCTTTCCGGATTTATCCGGGCAGAACCGCACCGTGTTCCCTTTTCATCCCGGCCCGATTGGGCGCGAGAACCATCGCGACATGGCTAGCGGCTGCGCCGTGCCCGAGTCAAGAAGATTGCGTCAGGCAAGTGACGTATGGTCCAGTCACGTCAACCTTGACTTGAGGCGCTTCGGGTGAACTGATCAGTTCAGTCGGTATTGGAGGGCACCATGTTGGACACGCAGCAGGCGGTTGTGACCGAGGATTTTCAAATCCCGTCCGGCCCGGCAATGTTGTCGGCGCGGCTTTACCGTCCGGTTGCCGACCCCGAAAAGGTGGTCGTCATAAACGGTGCGACTGGGGTGCCGAGGGATTACTATCAGTACTTCGCCCGATGGCTCGCCGAAGAACAGGGCATGGCCTGCCTGACTTACGATTACCGGGATTTTGGTCACTCTTTGGTGGGTTCGCAAAAGCGGTCAAATGTCACCATGGCCGATTGGGCGTTGATCGACATTCCATCCGCCCGGGCCGAGATGCGCCGACGGTTTCCGCAGGCCAAGCTATGGAGCATCGGTCATTCCTTGGGCGGAATGTTTGGCCCGATCCAACCCGATATCGATCAGATCGACAGGATGATCTGTGTCTGTTCGGGTCTGGTAACGCTGGCGGATCACCCTTGGCCTTATCGCGCTTTGGCGGCGTTGTTCTGGTATGGTCACGCGCCGCTGGTGGTCAAGGCGCTTGGCTACCTGCCCGGGCGGTTGGTCGGGTTTGGATCGGACCTGCCTGCCCAAGTCTATTGGCAATGGCGCAAATGGTGCACCGCCCCCAAAAGCTATGTGCCAGAGATCGGCACGACACTGCCCGCCGCCCGCTGGAAAGACTTGGGCAAACGTGTCGATCTGTTTACCTTCGCAGATGATGAAATGGTGCCGCCGGATGCTGTCTGGCGTCTTGCCGATCTCTATGGACCCAAAGCCGGGCGCCATCTGCTTGCACCAAGCGAATTCGGAGTGTCCAAGATCGGCCATATAGGTGCATTCGCAAGACGGAATGCGGCAGTCTGGCCTAGACTGATCGCCTGATAGCGCTGGGCACCGGTAGGTCGGTGCCCAGCTTCGTTATAGCCCTTTACGGGATTTTTTCTCGTGCATCACGCTGCGCACCATCTTGCCGAACGCCTTGTCGCGGGCGCGGGCCTGCGCCACCGAAGCGGAATTGTGTTGGTCTTCGCGCCGCAGCTTGCGCCAGCGGTCCAGCCGCGCGGGATCAAGCGTACCAGCGTCGATTGCCGCCTGCACCGCACATTCGGGCTCGGTCTCGTGCTGACAATCCGAGAAGCGGCAATCCAGGCTGAGGTCTGAGATGTCCGAAAATACCTCATCCAACCCCTCCTGCGCATCCAGCAGACGCAACGCGCGCATGCCGGGCGTATCGATCAGCCAGCCGCCATTGCGCATGCGATGCAAGGCGCGTGCAGTTGTTGTGTGCCTGCCGCGCGCATCATCTTCACGGATACCTGCGGTGGCCTGATCCTGCCCCGTCATCCCGTTGGCGAGCGTCGTTTTCCCAACGCCGGATGATCCAAGCAAGGCGCTGGTTTGTCCTTTCGGACACCACGACAGAACTTGTTCGAGATCGCCGTGATCCAGCGCGTTGACCGCAAGTATCGTCAGAAACGGGGCGAGCGATTGGGCCTGATCTACATAAAGGCTCGGATCATCGCACATGTCCGACTTGGTCAGAACGACCACCGGATAGCAGCCTGCCTGATGCGCCAGCGCAAGATACCGCTCCAATCGTGGCAGATTGAAATCGGCGTTGCAGGAACTGACGATGAACAGCACATCAACATTTGCAGCGATCAGCTGCGCCGCTGCCCCTGTACCTGCGGCCCGGCGCTGCAGCAGGCTGCGCCGGTCCAGCACGCGGCGTATGCGTTTGTTTTCATCCGCCATAACCCAATCCCCAACGGCATATGCGCCGGTTGATTGATCCAGAGATAACAAAGGCGATTCACCTTCAGGGCTCAGCCCGATCAGTCGATCCCGGTGTACGGCCGAGATGCGATACGGAAGAAGTGACGGATCAGCCGTATGCTGAGCCGCGAAATGAGAGGACCATCCGAGGTCCGAAAAGGAAAGTAACATTGGTCTGCCTGTGATCAGAAACAGCAATCCCGTCGAATGGCAATCGCGCATCCGCCGGCGACGTGTTCAGGCAATCAGTTGATCGGAAAGGATCAGAACCGGTCTGCCCGAAGGGTTTTTGTTACAATCATAAACGCCCTCCTGCGGCTGATAGGTTCTAAGTGAGAGGTTGGACATCGACCCAAGCGGGGCTCGTTGTGGCTGCTTCCTTCCGGACCTGACCAGGTTGGCGAGGCGCTCGCCCGCGCCAACCTCTCAAAGCCGATATAGGTGCATCCCCTGAAAATGGCAACCCGTCAGAAGGTCAGATGAATACGCATGAAACCATCCGCATCGTCGGGCAGAATGCGTGGATGATACTCAGCAAGTTCTGCAACATGGTGTAGCGCGCGCGGCCCCGTTGTCAGGATCGCGCCCTGCCTTTGGTTTGGTACAAAAGAAAAAGAGCGCGGTGCATGCGCAAGTGGGTCGGCGGGCAGTGTCCCGGCGACGTATTTGCATAGAATATCCTGTATGCTGATCTGAGGCAGGTCAATCATACGGGCTTGTCGCGCAATTGGAAAATGACCGCCGCCATTGGCGCGGTAGTTATTGGTGGCGACAAGGAAACTCTGGTTAGGCGCAATCGGCTGCCCATCGAATTCCAGGTTGCGTATGCGGGAAAATGCCGGATCAATCACTCGACCGAGCGTATCGAACCGCGCCGGTTGCGAAAGATCGATCTGGTAGGTGACGCCATGCAGGACATCGAAATTGAAGCCCGTGCGCTGAGGATCGGCAAGATCGATCGGGGCGTCTGATCCAAGTTGATGGAACAGCCCGGCTGACATCTCAAGCCAGTCCCGAATCTGAGAACCTGAGGCCAGCATCGCGCGCAATTCATTAGGAAAGACACTGAGATCGGCGATATGTCGAACTGAAATCTCGCCTGAGGGGATATCCGTGTAGTACTTGCTTCCTGCGCGCCCGCCGAACTTTGCCGGGGCGGCTGACGATATGATAGGCAAATCTGCCCAGTCGGTATCGACCAAATGCGGGCGTAGGGCAGCGGCCTGAGCCGCCGCAACCAAGGCCAGACCGCGATCCGGTACGCAATATGAGAAGTAGCTGTGCAGCGTGTGTGGGATTGTGCCCACTGGCCTGGTCACCCTTTTGCGCGTCGCAGCGTGGCCGGTCGCAAACAGCTCTGTGATCCTTTGGCATTCGGGTATTTCTGTACCCGATTGAGCGATTGCCCGTGCTTCGACATGGCTGCCTGTAATGCGCCAATCGCCGGTGGTATCTTTTTGCAGTGTCAGATCAATGATCCCAAGATGAGACCCGGCCCAACCCTGCATGACAACCGGCGTTCCATGGACAAGCCCCCGCGTACTGTCGACGAATGGATAACCATCATGCGCCTTTCCGGGCAGTGTCAGATGGGTGTGGCCTGCGACGACGGCATCAATCAGCGGCATCTCGGCCAGCGGGATGATCGCGTTTTCCATATCCGGCTCGGCCATTGCCGATCCCAGTCCGGTATGCGCAAGGGCGACAATCAGGTCGCAACCTTGCACGCTGAGATCTTCAGCAGCGCGCCGCGCAGCGGCCAGAATGTCTGTTACCACGACCCGGTCCGTTAGCAGATGTGCTTCCCACTGTGCGGTTTGAGAGGGCAAAACAGAAAGAACCCCGATGCGGATTGCGGTGTCCTGTCCATTTAGTCTGACAACCCGATGCAGAATCGTGTGTGCATCCCAACCTTGTTCGGTCTGAGTGGTTTGCATATTGCTGCAAATCATTGGGCAGGCGGTTTGGCGAGCGATGCGATTGACGAGTTCCAGCCCAAATCCGAAATCGTGATTACCCAATCCGATCGCGTCATAGTTCAACGTGTTGAACGCGCGTGGCAGGGGATGGGCGTCTGGCACGTTTTCAGCTGCCCATTTGCCAAATGGCGTTCCCTGCAGGCTATCACCATTGTCAAACAACAGCACAAGGGCGTCGTCGCGTTCAGCCTGTCTGCGCGCCTCGTGAATCAGGCTGGCGGTACGGGTCAAACCAATCACAGGTTCGGGGCGATCCGAATAGTAATCATATGACGTCAGGTGCATGTGTAGATCGGATGTTGCAAGGATTCGAATCCGTGCGCTATCATCCGCATCTCTTCGTTGTCGCATTAAATGCTTTGATTTCAATATCTTCAACTTCTAGCTGTCAGTGTGTCAACGTTTCCACCATGAGGTCGATTTAATGCAATTTCCGGGGCGATGCTGCGGTCATTCCGCGGCAGGGTCGAAAAATGTTTGGTCGATACCCGTTGCACGATCAGGTAAGACGTGGCAGCCCTTTGCGCGGCAGTCAGGAACGGCAGGCATGAAACGCGCAGAACAGGTGACATTTGGCGGCTCGGCACTGGATCGGGCGGGTTTGCTGCGCGGCGACGCGGACAAACTGGCACAGGTTTATCGTGACCCTTTGGCAACATGTGTGTTGCTGTGGCGCGGCAAACTGTTGGTTGAGGGTGAGGCACTGGACCGGCTCGTCCGGCTTCCGATGACGCACAAGATTCTCGAACAGGGAGCGGGCGGTGTGATCGAGCAACCGATTTTCCTTGGAAAATCCGAGGATGGATCGCCGCTTTTTGCCATGGACATCTCGGGCTGGGCGGCTGAAGGGCTGGATTTATCCGGTGTCGGAGATTTTGTCGACCGCAGCGAACAGCAGCACCCTGATCTGCCCGAGGGGTGTGTCTTTGCCGAGCTGCGCCGCATCATGACACGCCTCAACCCACGAGACGCAGAGATTGCGGCAACCGCCAAGGCGGTGATCGGCTGGCACGAAACGCATCAATTCTGTGCCCGATGTGGTGCCCGCAGCGAGATGTCTCAGGGTGGATGGCAGCGCAGTTGCCCGGCCTGCGGCGGCCAGCATTTCCCGCGCACCGATCCTGTGGTCATCATGTTGATTACCCATGGCAATTCGGTGCTGATGGGGCGCTCTCCGGGCTGGCCTGAAGGCATGTATTCGCTTTTGGCTGGTTTTGTTGAGCCCGGTGAAACGCTGGAAGCCGCTGTGCGGCGCGAAGTGATGGAAGAGGCGGGCGTGCCCGTGGGTGCGGTGAGCTATCTCGCAAGCCAACCCTGGCCCTTTCCCGCATCCCTGATGTTTGGATGCGCAGGCGAGGCGTTATCGCGCGATATCCAGATCGATCCGGTCGAGATCGAGGATGCGATCTGGGTCACACGGACCGAGATGATGCAGGCCTTCGCTGGGGATCACCCTAAGCTGTTGCCTGCCCGAAAAGGTGCGATTGCGCACTTTTTGTTGCAACACTGGCTTGCAGACACGTTGGACTGACGAGAAACTGAACCCAATCTAGGGCAGAGAAAAGCAATCATGCAGTTTTCAGCGCAGGAAGATATCGATGTACCAATCGAGACGGTCTTCAACATGGTCTCGGATTTTGAACGCTTCGAACGCAAAGCCTTGCGGCGCGGGGTCGATGTGCGTCGGGTCACGGGGTCGGTTGTGCCGCAGGCCGGAATAACCTGGGAGACCGAATTCAAGATACGTGGCAAGCCACGTCATATCATTATCGAGATGACTGAATGCGACCGCCCGTCCTTGATGCGGTTCCAGTCCAGCAGCAAGGGAATGAACGGCGACACGGTGATCGAGCTTTTGGCGCTTTCCCAACGTCGGACACGGCTGCGCGTTGAAACATCGCTGGGTGCGAAAACGCTGCCCGCCCGCCTATTGCTTCAATCCCTGAAGTTAGGGCAATCCCGATTCAGGCGGCAGTTCCAGACCCGTCTCAGCGAATTCGCGCGCGATATGGAGGAACGACACCTCCATGGTGTCTGACAACCGAGAAGTAGATGAGTACTTTAACGAGACCGATCATACGCGACGCTGTCGAAGCCGATGCGGATGGCTTGTCCGGTGTGCTAACAGCGCTTGTAGCGGCTGGAAAGCGGACCAAGCCCGCCGACAGCGCCTTTGCACTGACGCATTACATCTGCGACCCTGAGCGGATTCAGTGTAGCCTTGCCGTTGCGCCGGACGGACAGATACTGGGTTTCCAGTCGTTGAAGCTTGCCACCCGAAACAACCCGTATGGCGTTGCGGTCGGGTGGGGCATCATTGGGACGCATATCAAACCGTCCGCTGCGCGATGTGGTATCGGTCGGGCGTTGTTCAAACGTTCTCTTCAAGCCGCTAGGCAGCAGGGATTGCCCGCTATCGATGCTACGATCGGGGCCAATAATTCCGACGGCCTTGGCTATTATGAGGCGATGGGATTCAGAGAGTACCGGCAGATGGATGGCGCGATATGCAAGGTCTTTCGCATGGGGACCGGAGTGACCAACCCGTAGTCCGCCGCACTTTCAGGATGTCGCACCGAAGGACTCTAGCTACCGTTCTAAGCTGCAAGCGTAGCTGCCCCGCCTATCTAGGCCGTTCCTTTGAAGGGGCGAGCCGATTGCCTGCACTAACCACGAGGTTGCGCCGCCGGATAAACGCCGAGGACCTCTACGTTGGTGGTAAAATGCTCAAGCTCATCCATCGCCAGTTGCACATTTCGATCGCCTGGATGACCCACGATATCGGCATAGAACTGGGTCGCGGTGAAGGACCCGTCGACCATATAGCTTTCCAGCTTGGTCATGTTGATTCCGTTGGTGGCAAATCCGCCCATCGCTTTGTACAGCGCTGCCGGGATGTTACGCACCTGAAAGACAAAACTTGTGATCATGCCGTGATCACCACGGCGCGATTCATCGGCCTCACGAGACATCACCAGAAAACGGGTCGTGTTGTCGCCCTGATCCTCAATGTGACGGGCCAAAACGTTGAGGCCGTAAATCTCACCTGCCAGCTCACTGGCTAACGCTGCGGAGTGTTTGTCGCCGATCTCGGCGACCTCGCGTGCGGCACGAGCATTATCCGGGCTGACCCTGCCACGAATTCCGTGTTGCTTCAGGAAACCTGCGCATTGTGGTAGCAAGACGAGGTGGGAATGCGCCTCAGTGATATCCTCCAGAGTCGCGCCCGGTACGCCCAACAGGTTGATGTGCACGCGCACAAATGCTTCGTCGATGATGTGCAGCCCGCTATGCGGAAGCAGGCGGTGAATATCGGCCACACGACCATAGGTGGTATTTTCCACCGGTAGCATGGCCAGATCAGCCTCACCTGAGCGCACTGATTCGATCACATCTTCGAAAGTGCGGCAGGGCAGGGCGTCCATATCCGGGCGTGCGTTCCGGCAGGCTTCGTGACTGTATGCGCCGGGTTCTCCCTGAAATGCTATGCGATTGGTCATTTGGTCGTTTCCGTGCAACAAGTTCTTGAATTGGGCGTTTAGTCGCGGTGTCTATACCTTGCGTCTTCTCAGGGGAAGCCTTAGACACCCCGCAGACAGCTGAAATGGACACGCGATCAAAATGTTCGACACGATGACAGTTACCAAAGCCGCAGCCGGCTTGTTTGGCACCTTCCTGGTGTTGCTTCTGGCAAAATGGGGGGCGGATGTCCTCTATAGCTCTGACAGCCATCTTGCCGAAGCTGCTTACATTATCGAAACCGAAAGCTCGGGCGAAAGCGCGGACGGCGAAGAAGTGGTCTTCGAAGATATGTTGGCTGCAGCCGACCCTGAAAAGGGCGCACGTGTATTCCGCAAGTGCACCGCCTGCCACAAGTTAGAAGACGGCGCCAATGGTACAGGCCCTTACCTCTACGCTGTTGTAGATCGCCCTGTTGCTTCAGCTAAAGGATTTACCGGTTACTCGGCCTCAATGCAGGCCCACGGCGGCAACTGGACACCCGAAGCCCTGGACGCGTTCCTGGAACGCCCCAGTGCCTATATCTCGGGCACTTCGATGAGCTTTGCTGGCCTGAAAAAACCACAAGAACGCGCCGATCTGATTGCGTATCTGCAGACCATCGGCAACTGATCTGTTGATCAGATTTGCAGGATTTAAAGCCGCTGCCTTGCGCAGCGGCTTTATTTTTTGTCTGAGAAGAACTTCACAAAGCGTTCACGCATTCTAAACTTGCAACTGACAGTGCTGGACCTTTAGCTGGCGGGCACGACAATGAAGATGACAGAAATTCAGAGGACGAGCCTGATGAAACCCCTTCTGCCCCAGATGCGCTTTACCGGAATTCACGCTTGGGCTGCGGCTTTGGGGATTTCGGCGACACTGGTTCTGGGCAGCAGCGATCCTGCCCGTGCCAATGAAGAGGGCGTCACGCGCAGCCACGGGTATTCCTATTTCGGAAATCTGGATTATCCGGCGGACTATCCGTACTTGAACTACGTCAACCCAGACGCACCAAAGGGCGGAGAGCTGTCTTTGGCGGGCTCAGGTACGTTTGATTCCCTGAACCCTTATTCGCGCAAGGGGCGGGCAGGCGCTTTGACCACGCTTCAATATGACCCGCTGATCGAAAGCACCGCGGACAGTGTCGGGCAGTATTATGGGGTTGTTGCGGAAAGTATGGAATATGACGAAGGGCGCAATTATGTGATCTTCAATCTGCGCCCCGAAGCTATGTTCTGGGATGGCACCCCGGTGACTGCCGAAGACGTCGTCTATAGTCATCGTTTGTTCATTGAGCAGGGTTTGCCGTCTTATGCGCAGGCCGTCGGGCGCATGGTTACAGGGGCTGAAGCGCTGGATGACCATACCGTCAAATTCACATTCAGCCCGGATGTCACCCGGCGCGGGTTGATCGAAACCGTCGGGTCGACCCCGGTATTTTCAAAAGCCTGGTTCGAGGCTGATGAGAGCCGTCGCCTCGACGAACCCCGGTTGGAGGTCGCGGTTGGCTCTGGCCCTTACAAACTGGACAGCTACGACATCAATCGTCGGATCGTCTACAAGCGTCGCGATGATTATTGGGGCAAGGACCTGCCGATCAACGTAGGCCGCAACAATTACGACACCATCCGGATCGAGTATTTCGCGGACCAGACCGCCGCCTTCGAAGGGTTCAAGGCGGGCGAATACACGATGCGTATCGAAAGTGACCCCAAGCTCTGGGCCTCTAGTTACGATTTCCCGAAACTCAGCGAAGGGTTTGTCGTGCAGGACGAGATCGTGGATGGTAGCCCACCGACGCCGTCGGGTTTCGTTTTCAATCTGGGCAAGCCTCAATTTGCCGACAAGAATGTGCGTAAAGCGCTGGCGCTGGCGTTCAATTTCGAATGGGCAAATGAATCGCTGATGTTCGGTCTGAACGCACCGCGCAGTTCATTTGTGCAGGGGACACATCTTGAAGCGACAGGCGTGCCGGAGGGTGCCGAACTGGCGTTTCTGGAAACGCTGGGTGACGTGGTTCCGGCCGAGGTGTTCAGCGAGCCTGCGCTTGTCGTCCACGAATCCAATCCAGCTCGGTTGAACGACCGTCGCAATTTGCGGCAAGCCTCGAAACTGCTGGACGAGGCTGGTTGGCCCGTCGGCGACGGCAATCTGCGCCGCAATGCCGATGGGCAGATGCTGAAGGTCAATATTCCGTATGCGTCGAGCATTCCAACCTCGACCGCCACCATGATCGAGACCTATGTGCAGAACCTGCAGTCGATCGGTGTGGATGCTTCGGCAGAGAAGGTAGATCCTTCTCAATTCACCCTGCGGCGGCGTGAGCGTGATTATGATATGGTATATTCGAACCGCTACGGCTCGTTCCTGTCGACCGGCGGGGGTCTCAGTCAGATGTACGGATCGGAAGAAGCCGCGTTCAGCTTGTTCAACCCTGCCGGTCTTGCCAGCCCGCTTGTTGACGCTGTGATCGAAGCGTCATTCGACACGACAAATCAGGCAGAACAGGATGCTGCGCTGATGGCGTTGGATCGTGTCTTGCGTTATGAGTTCTTCGTCATTCCCGATGGGTATGTGGCGGATTACTGGACGGCTTATTACGACATGTACGAATACCCTGAAAACCTGCCTCCATTCTCGCTTGGGTATCTCGATCTGTGGTGGATCAACCCCGAGAAAGAGGCTGACCTGAAAGCCAAAGGCGCGCTGCGATAACATGGGCGCCTATATCCTAAGACGCCTGTTGCTGGTCATTCCGACCCTTCTGGGCATCATGATCGTCAACTTCACGCTGGTGCAGTTCGTGCCCGGTGGTCCCATTGAACAGATCATCGCGCAGATCGAAGGGCAGGGCGACGTCTTTGCTGGGTTCGCTGGTGGAGGCGATGCCGGAGCTGGGGCCGAGCCCGCAGGTGGTGCCTTTGATGACAAATACGTCGGTGCGCGTGGCCTTCCGCCCGAATTCATCGCTGAACTGGAAAAAGAGTTTGGCTTCGACAAACCGCCACTGGAACGCTTTCTGGGCATGATGGGCAACTACCTGACGCTGGATTTTGGAGAGAGCTATTTCCGCTCGATCAGTGTGATTGATCTGGTGCTGGAAAAGATGCCGGTGTCTATTTCGCTGGGTCTGTGGTCGACGCTGATCGCCTATCTGGTCTCGATCCCGCTAGGTATCCGCAAGGCGATCAAGGACGGGTCGAGCTTTGATACTTGGACCAGCGGTGCGATCATCGTGGCCTATGCGATCCCCGGTTTCCTGTTTGCCATTCTGCTGCTGGTGTTGTTCGCCGGTGGCTCTTACTGGCAGATTTTCCCGCTACGGGGTTTGACCTCGGACAATTGGGACAGCCTCAGCCTGTTTGGGAAGATTACTGACTATTTCTGGCACATTGCTTTGCCGATAATCGCGCTGACCATCTCGGCCTTTGCGACGCTGACGCTGCTGACCAAGAACTCGTTTCTGGATGAGATCAAGAAGCAGTACGTGATGACCGCTCGCGCCAAGGGTTTGAGTGAAAGCAAGGTGCTGTATGGTCATGTCTTCCGCAACGCGATGCTGATCGTGATTGCAGGTTTCCCTGCTGTATTCATTGGTGTGTTCTTCGGTGGATCGATCATCATCGAGACCATTTTCTCGCTCGATGGTCTTGGGCGTCTGGGCTTTGAGGCCGCAGTGGCGCGCGACTATCCGGTGATTTTTGGTACGCTTTTCATATTTGGCCTTATGGGGCTGGTCGTCGGCATTATCAGCGATCTGATGTATGTGCTCGTTGACCCACGTATCGATTTCGAAAAGCGGGAGGGGTAAATGGCACTCTCCCCTCTCAATCAGCGCCGTTGGCGCAACTTCCGGCGCAATGGCAGGGCGTTCTGGTCGCTGATCATCTTCTCGGTGTTGTTCGGCCTATCGCTGTTTGCCGAGTTCATCGCCAACGACAAACCGATCCTGGTAAAGTACCGGGGTGAAATCTACACGCCAGTCTTCAACTTTTACGCCGAGACTGAGTTCGGCGGTGATTTCCAGACCGAGGCGATCTATCGCGACCCCGAGGTCATGTGCCTGATCGATAGCGGCGGATTGGATCAGTGCTTCGACGACCCCGAAGGTATCATCGACGAAATCAAGGCGGGCACGTTCGAAGCGGATGGGTTTGAGCGAGGCTGGGCCATCTGGCCTCCAATCCCGTATTCCTTCAACACCAGCGTGGACCGCCCGGGCGCTGCACCGCTGCCGCCTAATGGTCAGAATCTGCTCGGCACTGACGACACCAAGCGAGATGTGCTAGCTCGTGTCATCTATGGCTTCCGCCTGTCGATCCTGTTCACTTTACTCGTCACCGGTGTGGCCAGTTTGATCGGCATTTTTGCTGGGGCCATTCAGGGGTTCTTTGGCGGTTGGCTGGATCTGATCTTCCAACGTATTATCGAGATCTGGTCGGCGACACCCTCGCTTTATGTCATTATCATCATGTTCGCGATTCTTGGGCGAAGTTTCTGGCTCTTGGTGATTCTGATGATCCTGTTCAGTTGGACCGGACTGGTGGGCGTCGTGCGCGCTGAATTCCTGCGGGCACGAAATTTGGAGTATGTCCGTGCCGCGCGGGCGCTGGGCGTGGGTAACATGACGATCATGTTTCGCCACATGCTGCCTAATGCGATGGTCGCCACGCTGACCTTCATGCCGTTCATCGTGACTGGAACCATCGGTGGGCTGGCTTCGCTGGATTTCCTTGGCTTCGGTTTGCCGTCTTCAGCCCCGTCGCTTGGAGAGTTGACTTTGCAGGCGAAACAGAACCTTCAGGCACCGTGGCTGGCCTTCACTGCCTTCTTCACCTTTGCCATCATGCTGTCGCTGTTGGTCTTCATTTTTGAAGGCGTCCGCGATGCGTTTGATCCCAGAAAGACCTTCTCATGAGCCTTTTGGATGTGAACAACCTCAAGGTCTCGTTCCGGCAGGACGGGCAGGTGAGTGCGGCAGTCAAAGGCGTGTCCTTTACCGTCGACCGGGGTGAAACGGTGGCTTTGGTGGGCGAATCCGGCTCGGGCAAATCCGTGACGGCGTTGAGCACTGTGTCGCTGCTGGGTGATAGCGCAATTGTCGAAGGCTCGGTCACTTATGAAGGGCAAGAGATGATCGGCGCGTCCGAAGACAGGTTGATGGACGTGCGCGGCAACGACATTAGTTTCATCTTTCAGGAGCCGATGACCTCGCTCAATCCATTGCACACGATCCAGAAACAGATGGCGGAATCGCTGGCTCTGCATCAGGGCGTTACCGGCGATGAGGCACGGGAACGGATTGTAGAACTGCTGACCAAGGTCGGCATCCGAGACCCAGAGGAACGGCTGGACAGCTATCCGCACCAGTTGTCCGGCGGGCAGCGTCAACGCGTGATGATCGCGATGGCGTTGGCGAACAAGCCGGACATTTTGATCGCGGATGAGCCGACAACGGCGCTGGACGTCACCATCCAGGCGCAGATTCTGGAGTTGCTGGCCGAATTGCAAAAGTCCGAGAACATGGGTATGTTGTTCATCACCCATGACCTTGGCATCGTCCGCCGCATCGCCGACCGGGTTTGCGTGATGAAGGACGGCGAAATTGTCGAAGCCGGAGTGACAACGGAGATTTTCGACAACCCGCAACACCCCTATACTCGCAAGCTTCTGGAGGCCGAGCCGTCCGGGCACCCCGACCCGGTGGCCCCGGATGCCGAAGAGGTAGCCCGCACCGATCACCTGAAAGTCTGGTTCCCGATCCAGCGCGGTTTCCTGAAACGGACCGTAGGCTATGTGAAGGCCGTCAACGACGCGACCCTCAGCGTCCGTGCCGGGGAAACGCTTGGGATCGTGGGGGAGAGCGGCTCGGGCAAGACGACGCTGGCGCTGGCGATCATGCGTCTGATCGCGTCCGAGGGCGGGATCACTTTCCGCGACCAGAATGTGCGCCGCTGGTCAACGCGCGAGTTGCGGCGGTTGCGCAAGGACATGCAGATCGTATTTCAGGATCCGTTCGGCAGCCTCAGCCCGCGGATGACCTGCATGCAGATCATCGCCGAGGGGCTGGCCATCCATAAGGTCGATCCTCATCGCGCCCCGCGCGATCTGGTGGCCGAAGTGATGAACGAGGTCGGATTGGACCCCTCTGCGATGGACCGCTATCCGCATGAGTTCTCCGGCGGGCAACGCCAGCGGATCGCCATCGCCCGCGCCATGGTGTTGCGGCCCAAGCTGCTGGTTCTGGACGAGCCTACAAGTGCGCTGGACATGACCGTGCAGGTGCAGATCGTTGACCTGCTGCGTGACCTGCAAAGGAAATACGGGCTGGCCTATCTGTTTATCAGCCACGACCTGAAGGTCGTGCGCGCGATGTCACATAACGTAATCGTCATGCGAAACGGCGATGTCGTCGAGATGGGCGCTGCCGAAGATTTGTTCGAACACGCCCAGACCGACTACACCCGCGAACTGATCGCGGCAGCGGGCTGATACGCAGCCCGCGCCTTCGATGTCAGGCTATTTCCTTGTTTTTGGCTGACGCGGGAACGGGGCCGCGCAGTTCTTCATAGTGATCGAATTGCAGTTTGACCCAACCGGTGCCACGGGTGGCACTGGCGAGGGTTCGGTGCAGTTCATCTTCCGCAACGGCGGGGAGTGTCGCATTGAAGATTTCCCAGCCTGAGGCGTTGGGGTTGCCTTCGAAACCTAGGACTTGTCCCTGCAGCGAGCTGATCGTTGGAACGAGATCGCCTACGAAGGTTGACGGCAGATGGATCTCGGCGTTCAGGATCGGTTGCAGCACGACTGGTTTCGCTTCGGGCAGCGCTTCACGCACCGCGTTCTTGCCAGCGGTGCGGAAGGCATAATCCGAACTGTCCACGTTATGGTGCTTGCCGTCGCTGAGCGTCACCTTAACGTCCACCACAGGGAAACCTTCGGGGCCTTCGACCAGTGCGTCCTTGGCCCCGTGTTCAACCGAAGGAATGTAATTCCGGGGTACGGCCCCACCTTTCACCACTTCCTCGAACTGGAACCCCGAGCCGCGCGGCAGCGGAGCGATGGATATGACCACATCGGCAAACTGCCCCGCACCGCCGGATTGCTTGCGGTGGCGATGGCGATGATCGACCCTTGTGCGAATGGTTTCGCGATAGGCGGTTCCGGCGGCCTCGGCCTCGATCTCGATGCCAAAATCCTCGGCGAGTTTGGCGGTCACGCGGCGCATGTGCTGCGGGCCTTGTGAGCCCAGAATAGAATGACCGCTCAACTCGTCTTGCTCCAGGTGCAGGCCGGGGTCGATCTCAACCAGCCGGGTCAACGCATTCGACAGGCGCACGTCGTCTCGCTCATGCGCGGGCGATACGACCTGACGATGCGCGGCAGGATGGGATGAGGCCCATTCCGGCAACGGCGTTGCCGCCGCGCTGTCATAGATGAAGCCAGGATTAAGGTGGTCGGATTTGACAGCAAGGCCAATATGTCCGGCTTCAAGCGCGCTGATCTGGGTCTTGGCGTCCAAGGTTGTCAGATTTCCAACAGTTTCGCCACCAAGGGGTTCATGAGCTTTCACGCCGTCGCCCAGACCGCGCAATACGGTGATCTTGCCGATATGCTTCTTCACATCCGCAAAGCCAGCAATGGCACGGGCGTTTTCTTCGGCCTCATCCCGGTCAGCTGCAATGTTGAATTCAGGTGCTTCATGACGCAGCGCTTTCATCAAGCGGGTCAGACCGTTGCCATGGCTCGCGGCACCCAGACAAGCCGGGATAAGCTGATGGTTCTGCAAGACCTGTGCGGCCAGCTCGTATACCTCGTCGCTTGGGGGCTGTTTGTCCTCAATCAGTTGCTCCAGCAGATTGTCATCGAAATCCGATAGGGTCTCCAACAACTCAGTGCGTGCTTCCTGTTCGCGGTCTTCCGCTGATTGCGGTAGCTCGATCAGGGCCGAGGGCTGCCCCTCCTGATACTTCCAGGCGCGTTCCGAGATCAGATCGACTGCGCCGATAATGGTGTCTCCGTCCCGGATCGGCACCTGCCGCAGAGCGATGTGGTGGGTGCAATAGGTCTGCAGTGCAGCAACGATGTCGCGGATGCGACCGTTAGGGCTGTCCATGCGGTTGATGAATAAAAAACAGGGAATGCCGGCCTCTTCGACCAACCTTAGATACGGGGCACACAGAACGGCGGCATCGGGGTCAGGCGGGACAACCACAACTGCTGCGTCCGAGATCGCCATGGCCGGGCCGACATAGGCCAGCGCATCGCCGCCTCCGTCTACGTCCACAGCGCACCACGGTTCGTTTAAATAAGAAAAACCGTGCAGATGCACGGTTCCGGCAACATCGAATGTGGTGGGCCGCCCGTCGAGGCGGCTGATCGCTTCGACCAAGGTGGATTTGCCCGATTGGCTGGGGCCGAGGACGGTGAAAACGCGCATGAGTGCTGTCCCTCTTTCAGGTTGCAGTATGGCTGCACGAAAAGGGCTGTCGAACGCATGCGCGTCGGCAAGAACTGTCTGCGTTTGCCTGCCTCAGGCTGTGAAGAGG
Organism: Ruegeria sp. D7; assembly: GCF_056534355.1. Taxonomy (NCBI): domain Bacteria; kingdom Pseudomonadati; phylum Pseudomonadota; class Alphaproteobacteria; order Rhodobacterales; family Roseobacteraceae; genus Ruegeria; species Ruegeria sp. D7. The sequence continues at coordinate 380,529 of NZ_JBQFPG010000003.1, read as the reverse complement.
TGGGTCTCTCCACCCCTTGAGTGTGGAGAAAACCGAAGGCATGCGTCAAGCCCCCGTGCCGGTTTGTAAGGGAAGGTCGCGAAAAACGACCTGCCGAAGAGTGTTCAGATCGCGGAACTATGCCCAGCCTTACTCAGATCATACGTGTCAAAGCTGCGCGCGATCATGCGGGTCAGCGCACGTGCTTCGGGCGGTATGAACAATCCGTTTTCATCCACGCGTAGCAACCCGTCGAAGGCCGCGTTTGCCGTTGCGTACATTTGCTGCAGTTCCGCAGTTGAAATGTCATAATCGCGCAGAATCTCGGCCGAGTTGATCTGAAAATCGCACATCAATGCTTCGATCAGACGAGACCGTAGAACATCCTGATCTTTGAACAAATGCCCGCGCGACGTCGAGAACCGCCCTTCGCGTATGGCCTTCGTATGAGCCGAGGTTGCCGGTGCGTTCTGCGCATATCCTTGCGGGAAGCGTGAGATCGAGCTGGCACCCAAGCCAATCAGAATAGGAGCTTGATCGTCTGTATAGCCCTGGAAATTTCGTTTTAGGCGACCCGCGCGCAACGCGTGGGTCAGTCCATCGTCCTGCGTTGCAAAGTGGTCGATCCCGATCTCGGCATAATTGTCCCATAGGAACAGTCGCCGGGCGGTTTCAAAAAGTTCCAGTCGCTGTTCCGGTGTGGGCAGGGCATCTGATGGAATCAACTGCTGGCGCTTGGCCATCCACGGCACATGCGCGTAGCCATAGAGTGCGACCCGGTCAGGGTTCAGCGACAACAGCTTTTGCACACTTTCGGTCATGCGTGCCTTGGTCTGGTGGGGCAGGCCATAAAGGATGTCCGCATTCAGGCTGGATATACCACGCGCTCGGATCATCTCGGCAGCTTCGCGGGTGGTGTCATAGCTTTGAATGCGACCGATGGTTTTCTGGATTTCGTCGTCAAAATCCTGAACGCCGATCGATGCGCGGTTCATCCCGGCTTCGGCCAGTGCATCCAGCCGAGCTTCGTCGATCTCATTCGGATCGATCTCGACGGAAAACTCGGCGTCTGGGCCTAAAGGCACAATCTCAAGGATTCGCGCGGCCAGATCCCGCATCAGGTCTGCATTCAACAGCGTCGGCGTACCGCCGCCCCAGTGTAGCCGCGACAATTTAACACCCTCTGGCAGGCGTGCCGCCAGCAGGTCCAGCTCGGCCTTTAGCACGTCGACATAGGCAATGACCGGGTTATCAGTCTGGGTGCCTTGTGTCCGGCAGGCGCAAAACCAGCACAGCCGACGGCAGAAGGGTACGTGGATGTAAAGCGAGATTGAACTGCCCGGAGCAATCCCGGAAATCCAGTCGCTAAACAGATCGGCCCCAACGTCATTGCTGAAGTGGGGTGCGGTGGGATAGCTTGTGTAACGCGGTACTTTCGCGTCAAAAAGTCCAAGCCGTGCCAGTTGAGGTTTCAGTGTCATAAAGATATGACTATAGCTGGAGGGCCCAGGGTACTTTGACCGAAATCAAATGGAAGCGCGAATGACACTCAAGGCCCAATTCGACCACACCAATTGCGCAGAATGCCCGATCCGGCATCGTGCGGTGTGCGCGCATTGCGAAAAGGACGAGCTGGAAGAGCTTGAGAACATCAAGTACTACCGCAGCTTTGAGGCGGGGCAGACGATCATCTGGTCCGGCGATCCGATGAATTTTGTCGGCTCGGTCGTGTCGGGAATCGCGTCTTTGACACAGACGATGGAGGATGGGCGCAGGCAAATGGTCGGCCTGCTGCTGCCTAGTGATTTCGTGGGTCGCCCTGGACGAGACAACGCGCCTTATGACGTGGTTGCAACCACCGATCTGATGATGTGCTGTTTCCGCAAAAAGCCGTTCGAAGACATGATGATCACAACGCCGCACATCTCGCAGCGTCTGCTGGAAATGACGCTGGACGAATTGGATGCGGCCCGTGAGTGGATGCTGGTGCTTGGGCGCAAGACGGCGCGGGAAAAGATTGCCAGCCTGCTTTCGATCATCGCGCGCCGGGACGCATCGATTCATCAAGCCGGAATGGTAGCTCCGATTGTCTTTGACCTGCCACTGACGCGCGAGGCGATGGCCGACTATCTTGGGCTGACCCTGGAAACTGTCAGCCGGCAGATTTCCGCCTTGAAGAAAGATCAGGTCATTACTCTGGAAGGTAAACGCCATGTAACAATCCCCGATATGGGGCGCCTAATGGAAGAGGCGGGCGACGATACCGATGGCGGGTTTCTGGTCTGATGCCTCAGCCCGCCGCCCTCGAACAATTGGGAGTCCCTTATGGAATTTAGCGGTTTACTCGCCATGCTGTTCATCGGCGCAATAGCTGGCTGGCTGTCGGGAAAAATCATGGAAGGGCGTGGGTTCGGCCTGATCGGGAATATTATAGTCGGGATTGTCGGTGCGTTTCTGGCGGGCACGATCTTTCCCGCCCTGGGCTTTGCGGTTGGCGGAGGGCTCATCTCTTCGATCTTCTTTGCCACTATCGGCGCGGTGATCCTGCTGTTCCTGATCGGCCTGATCCGCAAGACATAAAGCCGCACCAGAGACGGGCGGCTTTTGCGTTTGTTGGCGTCGTCAGTGAGCCAGAAACACGGGGATTTCTGATTGCTCCAGCATATTGCGGGTCGCACCGCCCAAAATGGCCTCGCGAAAGCGCGAATGGCCATAGGCCCCCATAACGATCATATCGGCCTCGGTATCGGCAGCGTGGCGATTGAGGATGTCTGAGACGCGCGTCATGGTCTTGCTGAGCACGTCGATTTCGCACTTCACCCCATGTCGTGCCAGCATCTGAGATAGCAGACCGCCCGGGTCCGATCGATCCGGCCCATGACGCGGTGGATCAATCACAACAATCCGTGTGAGTTCGGCCTGCTTCAAGAATGGCAACGCGCGACGGATGGCGCGCATCGCTTCGACGCTTTCGTTCCAGCCCACCATGACGGTTTTAGGGGCCGAAATCGGTTTGTTATCATCGGGCACTAACAGCACCGGCGAATGGCCTTCGAACATGGCGGCCTCGACGATGGGTTCAGCTTCTGCGTCGCGGTCTTTTCCATAAGGTCGCGGCAATACCACGAGATCCGAAAAGCGCGCGCGACGTGCGACATGTCGCCCGAGATCAGCGATCTGAGCTACCCCGTTTTCAGCGGACCAGCGCACGCCCGACTTACCCAGATAATCCTGAGCGTAGGCGAGTATCTCGTCCGCCTCGGCATTGGCGCGGCTCAGGGTCTCCTGCAGGATCAAAGCGTTTGCACCGGCATAATAATAACCGGTCTGACTGCGATCGACGCCAAGACACAACGCTTCGACATGGGCGTCCTGCCCTTCTGCCAATGCCACCATTTGTGCCAGTGCGTTCTGAGAAAGCTTGGTTTCCGTCATGACCGTAAGAAGAGATTTAAATGCCATGTCGACCTCATGTTTCCGGCGCTGTCCGTTGCCAGCGCGTGTCTGTTTCTGCAAAATACCTCTCACAGAAAACAGGGGCTTGTCTTGATGCAGATCAAAGCGTCAAAGGCGACCTCGCTGCATTACAGCATGCAGTCAAAAAGGTTTCGCGTGACACGAAGAATCGCGCGAGGCATGGCAAAGGGACGCAATATGTCAAATTACATCAAGCTGATCGTGCTTGGGCTGGTGGTGCTGTTCGCAGCCATCGGCTCTAACTACGCACGGGATTTGGCGTATCAGGTGCACGCAATTCTGGTGATGTTGATCGCCGGCGGTCTGTTCATCTGGACGCTTAGAAACACGGAAGAGCCAGATATCCTCGTCGACCGCTCTGGTGAGTATATGGATGACGTGATCCGCTACGGCGTGATCGCAACCGCATTCTGGGGGGTAGTCGGGTTCCTGGCGGGGACTTTTATTGCGTTCCAGCTAGCCTTTCCGGCGCTGAACTTCGAATGGGCGCAGGGCTATCTTAATTTCGGGCGTCTGCGGCCGTTACATACATCGGCGGTTATCTTTGCCTTTGGCGGTAACGCGTTGATCGCAACTTCGTTCTATGTCGTACAGCGCACCAGCGCTGCGCGACTTTGGGGTGGAAACCTGGCATGGTTCGTGTTCTGGGGCTATCAGCTGTTCATCGTGCTTGCGGCAACCGGTTATATACTTGGTGGAACGCAGTCGAAAGAATATGCCGAACCTGAATGGTACGTTGACCTGTGGCTGACCGTTGTCTGGGTTGCCTATCTGGCTGTTTATCTGGGCACGATCATCAAGCGGAAAGAGCCGCACATCTACGTGGCAAACTGGTTCTATCTGGCCTTTATCGTGACTGTCGCCATGCTGCACCTGGTCAACAACATGACCATCCCGGTCAGCATCTGGGGATCGAAATCGGTCATCGTCTGGTCTGGTGTTCAGGATGCCATGATCCAGTGGTGGTATGGCCACAACGCCGTGGGCTTCTTCCTGACTGCCGGTTTCCTGGGTATGATGTACTACTTCATCCCGAAACAGGCTGAGCGTCCAGTATTCAGCTACAAGCTGTCGATCATCCACTTCTGGGCGCTGATCTTCCTGTATATCTGGGCCGGCCCGCACCACCTGCACTATACCGCGCTGCCTGATTGGGCCTCGACCCTTGGCATGGTATTCTCGGTGATCCTATGGATGCCTTCGTGGGGTGGTATGATAAACGGTCTGATGACCCTGTCGGGTGCATGGGACAAACTACGCACTGACCCAGTGATCCGGATGATGGTGATTTCGGTCGGCTTTTACGGCATGTCCACGTTCGAGGGTCCGATGATGTCGATCCGCGCTGTGAACAGCCTCAGCCACTATACCGACTGGACTATCGGTCACGTACACTCGGGCGCGCTGGGCTGGAACGGTATGATCACCTTTGGTGCTCTTTACTTCCTAGTCCCTGTTCTGTGGAAGCGTGAGCGCCTGTACTCGCTGCAGCTGGTCAGCTGGCACTTCTGGCTCGCCACCATTGGCATCGTTCTCTACGCGGCGTCGATGTGGGTCACCGGTATCATGGAAGGCCTGATGTGGCGTGAAGTGGACGCCAATGGCTTCTTGGTGAATTCGTTCGCTGACACCGTTGCCGCGAAGTTCCCGATGTATGTGGTGCGTGCGCTGGGTGGCGTGATGTTCGTCGCTGGCTCGCTGATCATGTGCTACAACCTGTGGATGACTGTACGGAAAGCGCCGGCCAAAGAGGCCAGCCTGACCGTCGCGGTCCCGGCTGAATAAGGAGGGCCGGAGCAATGGCAATTCTCGACAAACACAAGATCCTCGAGACCAACGCGACCCTCCTGCTGATCTTCAGCTTTCTGGTCGTGACCATCGGTGGCATCGTACAGATCGCGCCCCTGTTCTATCTTGAGAACACCATCGAGAAGGTGGAGGGCATGCGCCCTTACACCCCTCTCGAACTGGCGGGGCGTGAGGTTTATCTGCGCGAAGGCTGCTATGTTTGCCACAGCCAGATGATCCGCCCGATGCGTGATGAGGTTGAACGCTATGGCCACTACTCGCTGGCGGCTGAATCCATGTATGATCATCCGTTCCAATGGGGGTCCAAACGCACCGGGCCGGATATTGCCCGCGTCGGTGGCCGGTATTCGGATCAATGGCAGGTGGACCACCTGCGCGATCCACAATCGGTGGTGCCGGAATCGGTGATGCCGAAATACGGCTTCCTTGAGGATCGTAAGCTAGACGGCAAGTATATCGGTGACATCATGGCGGCAAATGCCGTGGTCGGCACCCCGTATACCGACGAGATGCTTGAACAGGCGCAGGCCGATTTTCGGGCGCAGGCCGATCCGGACAGCGATTATGATGGATTGTTGGAACGCTATGGCGACAAGGTCAATGTGCGTAACTTTGACGGTCAGCCCGAGCTGACTGAAATGGATGCGTTGGTTGCTTACCTCCAGATGCTGGGCACGCTGGTCGATTTCTCGACCTTCACCCCGGACGCAAGCCGTTAAAGGAGGGTGTGATGGAACTATACACAATTCTAAGGCAGTTCGCGGATAGCTGGATGTTGCTGCTCCTGTTCTCGTTTTTTATTGGCATCATCATCTGGGTTTTCCGCCCGGGTGCCAGCAAGGAATACAAGGACACCGCCAACATCCCGTTCCGGCACACTGATGCCCCAGCGCCCCGTCGGGGCGATGACAAACCCGCCACATCCAAGGAGGCGCGGCAATGAGTAAGACACCTGAAAAACAGCCGGGCGATCCTAACACCACGGGTCACAGCTGGGACGGAATCGAGGAATTCGATAATCCGATGCCACGCTGGTGGCTTTGGACCTTTTACGCGACCATCATTTGGGGCGTGATCTACACGATCATGTACCCCGCATGGCCCTTGGTTCAATCGGCAACCGCCGGTGTACTGGGTTGGTCCTCGCGCGAGCTGGTGCAGCAGGAAATGGTCGCGTTCGAAGAAGCGAATGCGCCGTGGAATGCCAAGTTGGTGGAAACACCGCTGGAAGAAATCTCGGCCGACGCGGAGCTGCAACAATACGCAGTTAACTCTGGTGGCGCTGTGTTCCGAACCTGGTGTGCGCAGTGCCACGGATCGGGCGCGCAGGGTGCGCCGGGTTTCCCGAACCTGCTGGATGATGCCTGGCTGTGGGGCGGCTCGCTTGAGGATATCGAGTACACCATCGCCTATGGCATCCGGAACGAGGAAAGCGACGACGCGCGCTATTCCGAGATGCCGGCCTTTGGTGAGATCCTCGAAAAGGATGAGATCACTCAAGTGGTTCAATACGTCATGTCCCTGACTAACGCCCAGACCGATGACGCGGCGGCGCAGGCAGGCAAGGTTGTGTTCGAAGACAACTGCGCGGCTTGCCACGGTGATGACGGCAAAGGCGACGTTTCCCAGGGCGCGCCGAATCTGACCGATGCGATCTGGCTTTACGGCGGCAGCCAAGAGGCCCTGACCGAGACGGTCACCTACAGCCGCTTTGGTGTGATGCCCCCGTGGGAGAATCGCCTGACCGACGCGCAGATTCGCGCTGTCACGGCCTATGTCCACCAGTTGGGTGGCGGTCAGTAAGGGTTAAAAGAACACCTCCGGGTGGTCTCCCGCCCGAAGGTCGAGGCACCGGCTGTTCCATCTGTTCGCGCGTTTCCAGAACAGCCGGTGCCGATTTTCAAACAATAGGGCTGCAATCTCTGCCGGTCCAGATACGGCATTCAATCCAGTATCAAAGATCGTTCAGATTTACATCGCGCGGGTTTTCTCTCCACCAATGATGTTCGGGCAACCAGCGCCGCTTGCGACGGCCCGGCTTTGGCGCATCGTAGATGTGAGGCGTATTGATGCGTGTCGCGTTCAAAAAAGATCTGGCGAATACGATCAGCATGGTTTCCCTCCTGTGCAGAGTTGTTTCTGAGCTTTAAGATTGACCTTTCGCACGCCGAATGCGACTCAATTACCATTTCAATGTGTAAGTAGGGTTTACATATGGACTGGCTATCACTGCCGCCGTTGGCCTCTCTCAGGGCCTTTGCAGCCTTCGCTGAGAAGCGAAGTGTTGTCGAGGCCGGTGCTGCGCTCAATGTTAGCCACGCTGCAATCAGTCAGCAGCTTCGCGCGCTCGAGAAACATCTGGGCGCGGCTCTGCTGGACCGAACGGGCAAAGCGCTGACACTTACCGCGGAAGGTGAGCATCTGGCCCGTGCCCTGCAGCTTGGATTTGGTGCTATCGAGGCTGCTGTGGGTGATCTGGCTCGCTCGGCTCAGGACCGCCCGGTTCATGTGTCGCTGACGTCTTCCTTCGCTGCATCTTGGCTGATGCCGCGACTGCCGAGTTTCCGCGCGACGCATCCCGACGTAAACCTGATCCTAGATCCAACCTTTGAGGTGGTCGAGCTGCAACCGGGTGGCGTGGATGTAGCGATCCGTTATGGCGCCGGCGGTTGGCCGGGGGTGGAGTGTGAGATGTTGTTGCAGACGCCGATGGTCATCGTCGCCTCTCCCACACTATTGGGTAACAAGACCGATTGGTCCCCGGCAGAACTTGCGCAGTTGCCGTGGCTTGAGGAAATTGGCACGACTGAGGGGACAAAATGGCTGACTGAGCGAGGTGTCGGACCCGAACGCGGCGCGGGGCGTACGCAGCTTCCCGGTAACCTGCTGCTGGATGGTTTGCGGTCTGGGCAAGGGGTCACCGTCACTGTGCGACAATTCGTCGAAGCGGACATCAAAGCGGGCCGCATCGTCGAACTGTTCGCCGAGCCGGATACGCGCGGGTATCATATAGTTACGCAAAAACAAGCTCTTAGGCGATCCGTGAAAATCTTCATCAACTGGCTGAGGCGCGAAGCGCGAAGCCAGCAGTAATTCACGCGTCTAAAGGTGTCTGCTCGATGCGCGTTTTGACCCATGTCAAAGTCCCTTGCCTCGTGATCTGGAAGAACACACACTCAGAATAGCCAGTTGCGGAGCCAGCCTGTGAGCGATTCCAATCCCACCCCCAGTCTCTACGCCGCCAGAGAGCCGATTTTCCCGAGACGTGTGTCCGGCCCGTTTCGCAATTTGAAATGGATCATCATGGCGGTGACGCTGGGCATTTACTATGTGACGCCTTGGATCAGGTGGGATCGCGGTCCAAGCCTTCCGGATCAGGCCGTTCTTCTGGATCTGGCGAACCGCCGCTTCTATTTCTTCTGGATCGAGATTTGGCCGCACGAGTTCTATTTCGTCGCTGGGCTGCTGATCATGGCAGGATTGGGTCTGTTCCTGTTCACCTCGGCGCTTGGGCGGGTCTGGTGCGGATATGCCTGCCCGCAGACGGTTTGGACGGACCTGTATATCCTTGTCGAGCGCTGGATCGAGGGCGACCGTAATGCGCGCCTGCGTCTGCACAGGCAGAAAAAGCTGGATTTCCGCAAGGCGCGGCTGCGCCTGACCAAGTGGGTCGCTTGGTTCTTCATCGGGCTCGCGACCGGTGGCGCCTGGGTTTTCTATTTTGCGGATGCACCAACTCTGGCGCGTGATCTGGTCACCGGAAACGCGCATCCAGTGGCCTATACGACGATGCTGATTCTGACCGGCACCACGTTTTTCTTCGGTGGCTTTGCACGCGAACAAATCTGCATCTATGCCTGCCCATGGCCGCGCATACAGGCCGCGATGATGGACGAGGATACCCTGGTCGTCGGATATCGCGAATGGCGGGGTGAACCACGCGGCAAAGGCAAACGTACGGCTGACAGCGAGCTGGGCGATTGCATCGATTGTATGGCTTGCGTCAATGTCTGCCCGGTAGGGATCGACATCCGAGACGGTCAGCAACTGGAATGCATTACCTGTGCACTTTGCATCGACGCCTGCGATGACATGATGGCCAAGATAGGCAAGCCCCGTGGTCTGATCGATTACATGGCGCTGAGTGATGAGGCCCGCGAACGCGAAGGTCAGCCACCCAAAAACGTTTGGAAACACATCCTGCGTCCGCGCACGATCCTGTACACGGCGCTATGGTCACTGGTCGGATTTGCATTGCTCTTTGCGCTGTTCATTCGTTCGGATATCGATTTGACGGTTGCGCCGGTGCGGAACCCGACTTTCGTTACCCTCTCAGATGGCACGATCCGTAACACCTATGATGTACGCCTGCGCAACAAACATGGCGAGGATCGGCCATTCAAACTGACGATTGCTGGCGATCCTTCGCTGCAGATTGAAATCGAAGGTGTTGAAGGCGAGACTGTTAATGTCACTGCAGATACGGCACAATTGACCCGCGTCTATATCACCGCTCCGCAGGGTACTGCCCCTGCAGCGGCTGACAGCACATCGGTTCGCATTTGGGTCGAAGATCTGGAAAGTGGTGAGCGGGCCTACAAGGATACCAGTTTCAACGGACGAGGAAGCTGAGAATGGCGGAACGTCAATTCACAGGCAAACACGCATTGGCGGTATTTGTCGCGGCCTTTGGCGTGATCATCACGGTGAACCTCGTCTTGGCTTATAGTGCAATCAAGACCTTTCCGGGGCTTGAGGTGAAGAACTCTTATGTAGCCAGCCAGGAGTTCAATGAACGTTTGAAGGAACAGCAGGCCCTGGGTTGGAACATCAAGGCCGAGCTGACCGGAGGGCTGCTGGTGCTATACATAACCGATCAGACCGGTTCCCCTGTTGAAGTGGCAGATCTGCAGGCCGTGGTGGGGCGCGCCACCCATGTGAAGGAAGACTTCTCGCCGGACTTTACTTTTGATGGCATCGCCTATGCCGCTCCGGCTGCCCTGGGCGAAGGGAACTGGAACATTCGCCTTGTGGCCAAAGCAAAAGATGGTGCCGAGTTCGCGCAACGTGTGCCCCTGTATGTGAAAGGTTAGAGATGGTTGCGCAAGCCACTCCATCTCGGGCAGCCTGTCCTGGCTGCATCGCAGCCCCGGCGGAAGCGGCGCGGCCAATCCCAGAGGATGTGCAGATCGCGCTGTCGCTGCCGGGCATCCACTGCTCGGCCTGCATCTCTACGGTCGAGCGTGAGTTGAATGCCCATCCCGGCGTTGAAGACGCGCGGGTCAATCTCACGCTGAAACGCGCGATGATCAAGGCGGCACCGGATACGCGCGCCGCCGATCTGATCCCGGTGCTGGAGCGCGCTGGCTTTGAAGCCCACGAACTGGATCCGGGTGCGCTTTCGGCTACGCAAACCGATAAGGCCGGGCGCGATCTGCTGATGCGGCTGGCAGTGGCGGGTTTTGCTTCGATGAACGTGATGCTGTTATCGGTGTCGGTCTGGTCCGGCGCCACCGATGCGACGCGCGACATGTTCCACTGGATATCTGCGGCGATTGCGCTGCCTGCAATTGCGTTCTCGGCCCAGCCTTTCTTTTCCAACGCCTGGAGCGCGCTGCGCGTACGCCGGTTGAATATGGATGTGCCGATTGTTTTGGCGATACTGCTAGCTCTGGTCACGTCGCTTTGGGAAACTGCACTCAGCGGTGAACATGCTTATTTCGACGCGGCTTTGACCCTGACATTCTTCCTGCTAGCGGGCAGGTATTTGGACTATCGCACCCGTGCCGCGGCACGTTCGGCCGCCGAAGAACTAACCGCGCTGGAGGTCCCGCGCGCCATCCGGCTCGTGGATGGGACCGAAGCGGAAGTGGCGGTGGCGAGCCTTAACGTGGGTGATCTGATTCTGGTTCGCCCCGGAGGGCGCATGCCAGTGGATGGCGAAATCATCTCGGGCCAGTCCGAGTTGGACCGGTCGCTGCTGACCGGGGAAACCCTCCCGGTCTTTGCCGAGGCCGGGCTGAACGTCAGTGCAGGTGAGGTTAACCTGACCGGCCCTCTGACCATCCGTGCGACGGCAGTCGGGGAAGATACCTCGCTGCACCGTATGGCGGATCTGGTAGCCATCGCTGAATCGGGCCGGTCACGGTATACCTCGCTGGCAGACAAGGCGGCCAAGCTTTATGCGCCGGGGGTACACATACTCTCCGCGCTCAGCTTCTTAGGATGGTATATTTATTCGGGCGATATCCGGACGGCGCTGAATATCGCTGCGGCGGTTTTGATCATCACATGTCCCTGCGCGCTGGGCTTGGCAGTGCCGGCGGTAACCACTGCTGCATCAGGCCGATTGTTCCGCAGTGGCATGCTGATCAAACACGCGACCGCGTTAGAACGGTTGGCCGAAGTGGATACGGTGGTGTTCGACAAGACCGGAACCCTCACATCCGGTGCGCCTGAGTTGACCAACCTTGGTGATCATTCGCGTAGCGATTTGCAAGTGGCTCTGGCATTAGCCGAAGCGTCTTCGCACCCCTTGTCGCTTGCCCTTGCAAAGGCTGCGCGTGAGGCCGGGATCAAGCCTGCCAAGTTGCACGATGTTGTTGAGGTGCCGGGATATGGCACTGAGGGCGTTTACCGCGATCAGCAGGTCCGGCTGGGTCGAGCGGCCTGGGTCGGCGGCGAAGATGGTGAGCAGACCGCAGCCTGGCTCGCAATCGGATCGCGGACGCCATCGCGCTTTACTTTTACCGACAGTCTGCGCGCAGGCGCTGCCGAGGCGGTCGCGGCTTTCCGTGCGGCAGGCAAAGACGTCATCCTGATTTCGGGCGATACGCAAGGCGCGGTTCAGGCCTTGGCGGGCAAGCTTGGCATTGAGAACTGGATCGCCCAGGCCTTGCCTCAAGACAAAGCCGCCAAGGTGCAGGAGCTGAGTGATCAAGGTCGGCACGTTCTGATGGTCGGCGATGGGCTGAACGATACGGCGGCATTGGCGGCGGCGCATGTCTCGATTTCTCCGGCCAGCGCCTTGGATGCCGCGCGGGTGGCGTCGGATATCGTGCTACTGGGCAATGATCTGTCCCCAATCGCTGAGGCTTGCGATACAGCCGTCAGGGCGACGCGTCGGATTCGCGAGAATTTCCGGATCGCCACTGTCTATAACATCATCGCGGTCCCGCTGGCCGTTGCCGGGTTGGCGACACCCCTTATTGCGGCATTGGCGATGTCGACCTCGTCGATTACTGTTTCGCTGAACGCTTTGCGGCTGAGGTAACTCTGATGGAAGTGCTTGCCTATCTGATCCCGATTTCCCTGCTTTTGGGCGGGGTTGGCTTGGTTGCGTTTATCTACACGGTCCGCTCGAACCAGTATGAGGATCCGGAAGGCGATGCGCGCCGTATCCTCAGCGACGAATGGGATGACAAGCCCAAGCCCTGACAGAGGCGTCAACAGCCCTTGAAATTGCCGCAATGCCCGGCTATGTCCGGCCCATCCGCTAGAAGAGAGATTGTAGCCTCATGGCAACCTTAAACCCGATCCAGTTCATTCAGCAGGTCCGCGCCGAAGTCGCAAAGGTCGTCTGGCCGACCCGTCGTGAGGTTCTGTTGACCACGGTCATGGTGTTCATCATGGCGGCGCTGACGGCTGTGTTCTTTGCGCTGGTTGATCTGGGCATTCGCGGCGGTCTGCAACTGGTACTCGGCGCGTTTAGCTAAGCCGGTTTGGGCAAGCCGAAACGCGACTGCCCCCTTGCACAGCTTGCGATGTCAGAGTAGGTGACATGACTATTCGGAATGGGCGTGCGGCGAATCGGGCTGCGCGCCGCTTTTTGTTCCGGGTGACGCAATAGGATTTCAACGAAGGGCGCGATGCGTCGCAGCCCAAAGGCAAACAAGGACGACAGGTTCATGGCGAAACGGTGGTATTCGGTCAGCGTTCTTTCGAATTTCGAGAAGAAGATCGCAGAGCAGATACGCACGTCGGTGGCTGAGCAGGGCCTTGAAGACGATATCGACGAGGTTCTGGTGCCCACCGAAGAGGTGATCGAAGTGCGCCGGGGCAAGAAGGTCACCACCGAACGCCGCTTTATGCCGGGTTACGTGCTGGTACACATGGAAATGTCGGATCAGGGCTATCACCTGATCAACTCGATCAATCGCGTTACCGGCTTCCTGGGCCCCCAAGGCCGCCCGATGCCGATGCGCGACGCCGAGGTGAACCAGATCCTCAACCGCGTTCAGGAAGGTGAAGAAGCGCCCAAGCTGATGATCAGCTTCGAGGTCGGCGAGAAGGTCAAGGTCAACGACGGCCCGTTCGAGGATTTCGACGGCATGGTCGAAGGTGTGGACGACGAGAACCAGAAACTGAAAGTTTCGGTTTCGATCTTTGGCCGCGAAACACCGGTCGAGCTGGACTTTACGCAGGTCACCAAGCAGAGCTGATTGGTTTCCATCGTACCATCGTTTGGGGTGCCTTATGGGCACCCTTTTTACGTTTGGGGCGTGCTCATCTGCCAGACAGTTTGATCCTCACCAAAACCTTTAAGTGATACAGTTCCGACCGGTTCGCAGAGTGTCGGGAGAAATGCTGCGGCTGTATCCGAAAGGACATGGTCGCAATCCAAGTCTGTGGCCGCCGCTACAAGTCTAGCCGCCAAATTGACGTCGGGACCGATGGCCGTGAAATCCAGCCGATCCCCGCCACCTACATTTCCATAGTGGAAGCGACCATGATGGATCGCAGTCCGTACGCCTAGCTTGTGCTGGAAATCGGCCTCGGCCAGCGACGCCACACCCTCGCGCACCGCTGCGATGGCGGCCTGAATCTGCACCTTTGGCGGAAGATCCGTGCTGGTAGGGAAGATGGCAAAAAAGCCGTCGCCCATGAACTTCAGAATCTCTCCGCCGTGGTCCATGACCGACGGGACAAGGCAATCAAACGTGTCATTCAGCAGCCGGACCAGCGTAGCGCCGGAAACCGAATTCGAAAGGCGGGTAAATCCCTTGAGATCCGCAAACAGGATAACGGCCTCAATTTTGCTGCCATCACCGCGATGTACTTTACCGTCCAGAATGTGGGCGCCACTGTTACGGCCGACATAGGTCGACAGCAGGTAGGTCGCGTCGAGCCGCAGCATATAGGTCTCGGTCAGGCGGGCGAGCGGACCGCGAACCCGGCTCAGGATCGCTAGATCACTCTCTGAAAACCCACCGGGCGTGGCACTTGACCAAGTGCAGACATGGGTATCGCCGTTGAGATAGATCAGCGGTTGCGCCAGATAATCGGTGAAGCCCTGCTCGCGCAATTCGCCGACAATGATGTAATCCTCGGGGCAGCTGGGGTCTTCCAGATGGCGGCGGATGGGTTGCTGACGCTCGATCACATGCGGCAGGGGGTTATCGGTGTAGATCGCCTCGTTGAACAATTGAGACGGCGCGTCGACCCGATCAACGCCAGCGTCCGCTTTCCACAGGAAACGTCGACCCATCAGATTGGGATGCAGCGTCCAGATGAACAAACCGAACCGGTCGATGGCGACACCGGCATCCAGCAGACGGGTACAGATACCTTCGATGATATCGACCGCATTTCCAGCTGGGCGGGCACCGTCAACCATCCACTCGATCAAAGTGTCGATCTTGTCCTGTTTTGGGATCGGTTCCGGTGGGGTCGGCATAGTGGCACCCTCAAGATAGAACGCCGCGATGCAAACAGACACCGCGGCGTTATTTGTATCAGCCTCGCAGTGGCTGAAACGACTGAGTGCGCGACTTACTGCGCTTGAACCATAGCCGCACGCAACAGTTGCGGGCGGTCGGTCTGGGACGGCAGGAAGACGGCTTGCGAACCGGCATCCAGTGCCGAAAGGCTCGCATCGTACCACTGCATCGCAAGATCGCGACGCTGTTGCACACCAAAGCCTTCGCGCAGGTGGTGGCCGATCAACTCTCCATAGGCAGGCTCACCCATCGCGACTAGCATCAATGCGGAACCGACTGCCGTGTCCATGTTGTCCTGACGGTAGCCCATCGACAGACAGACCTTGCTTGTCGCTGCAAGATCAGCGGGGCTGAGGCCCGAGTCCAGCGCAAGCTTGCGTACCTGGGTTTCAGCTTCTGCCTTCGAGCTGATCGAAAGCGCATCAACTTGCGGTGCCAACATTTCGCCGTACGAGTCGCATTGTGCGCTCACCTGATCCGGCGTCAGCCCCTGGATATCCGCCATCAGATCTTCGCCACGCGCCATTGCATAGCTGCGAGCAAGGCAGAACTGTTCGCTGAGGGCAAAATCGGCATCCGTCATATTTGACAGCGTCGTGTAGCCCCCGTTTGTCGAGGTCTGCAGCATCACCCCGCTACACCGATTGGCCAGCGATGGGCCGCCGGTCCCGCCGGAAAACAGGCTTGGCAGGCTGGCAGAGGCGGTTTCAGTTGTATTGGCCTCGGGCTCTGGTTCCTGAGCTTGAGGAACCACAACCGGAATCGTGGTTGCTGGGGCTTGTGCTGGTGCCTGAGGGGCAGCAGCCAGGGCAGAGCCGGTTTGTATCTGCCGACGGTATTCCATCAAAAGCGGTTGGCCTGCGAGTTGGGTTGTCGTCTGACCGCCGCTTGTCGCCCAGTAATAGGCCTGCATCAGGAAGTCGCGCTGATAGGGCTGGAAGTCATAGCCATTCACGGGGTAGCCCATCGAGACCTGATAGCGTTCGATCGCAGACCGCGTGCCACGACCGACCTGACCATCAACGCGACCGGCGTTGTAGCCAAAATAGTTGAGCGCGGTCTGGGTTTGCGCCCCTTGTGTGGTCGACGGAATTCCGGGGCGATAGGTGCGTGTTGTTGTTGACCTCGTCCGGGCCTGCTGTTTTCTCTGCTGATCCCGGCCGATAGCGTAGCCGATGACGCCACCAACCACAGCACCGCCCAGTATCTCGCCAGCATCGGCCCGCGCGGTCTGAGGAGAAAACGCCGCAAATGACAGCGCGATGCCAACTGTTATTAATAAACGAATGATCATAATTAACCTCCACCAAAAATACTAATTTCGTCGAGTATAGCACAGCTGCGAGTATTGAGGTGATGGGGGTGGCGAAAACCCGACCATCCCGCAACCACCGCGCAGATTCTGCATTGATATTAATTTCTTAAGAGCTGTCAGTCGCACCTTGTTAGTAACGATCTGTACGCCGAGAGCGTATGAGACCCACTTGGGGGCTTGATTCGATGTGTGAGAGCAGGGCAGGCCACTTGCCAACCCCGCCGTTCCGCTGTAAATGCCGCCCCTATCGTCTTCGGGCGAGATTCTCTCGTGGGAGGTTGCTGGGATCGCGATCCCGGATCGGACCACGCAACATAGTCTGGGTGAAACGCGTTTCACCTAAGTTGAAAGGAAAACCAAATGGCCAAGAAGCTTGCTGGTACAATGAAGCTGCAGGTTCCTGCAGGTCAGGCGAACCCGTCGCCACCAGTTGGTCCGGCGCTGGGTCAGCGCGGCATCAACATCATGGAATTCTGCAAGGCGTTCAACGCCAAGACCGCAGACATGGAGCCCGGCGCTCCGTGCCCGACCGTGATCACTTATTATCAGGACAAGTCCTTCACCATGGACATCAAGACGCCGCCCGCGTCTTACTACCTGAAAAAAGCGGCTGGTCTGAAGCCGGTTGGCAAGCGTAACCGTCCTCGTGGTGCGGAAAACCCAGGTCGTGAGACCGTGGCAACCGTAACCTCGAAGCAGGTTCGTGAAATCGCCGAAGCCAAAATGAAAGATCTGAACGCCAACGACGTCGAAGGCGCAATGCAGATCATCCTGGGCTCGGCCCGCTCAATGGGCATCGAGGTGAAGTAAGATGGCAAAACTCGGTAAACGTACCCGCGCTGCGCGCGAAGCTGTCGCTGGCAAGGAAAACCTGTCGGTCGAAGAAGCTGTTTCCCTGGTCAAAGGCAACGCGACCTCGAAATTCGACGAGACCATCGAGATCGCTCTGAACCTTGGCGTTGACACTCGTCACGCAGATCAGATGGTTCGCGGCGTTGTTGGCCTGCCGAACGGTACCGGCAAAGCGATGCGCGTTGCTGTATTTGCTCGTGGCCCCAAGGCAGACGAAGCGAAAGAAGCGGGCGCAGATATCGTTGGCGCAGAAGATCTGATGGAAACCATTCAGGGCGGCACCATCGAATTTGATCGCTGCATTGCAACCCCGGACATGATGCCGATCGTCGGTCGTCTGGGTAAAGTGCTCGGCCCCCGCAACCTGATGCCGAACCCCAAAGTTGGCACCGTGACCATGGACGTGAAAGCGGCTGTGGAAGCAGCAAAAGGTGGTGAAGTTCAGTTCAAAGCGGAAAAAGGCGGCGTTGTGCACGCCGGTGTTGGCAAAGCGTCCTTCGACGAAGCCAAGCTGGTCGAAAACGTCCGTGCCTTCATCTCGGCTGTTGCGAAGGCCAAACCGTCGGGTGCCAAAGGCACCTATATGAAGAAAATCGCGCTGAGCTCGACCATGGGCCCGGGTGTGACTTTGGACGTGGCGGCTGCTGCGGGCGAATAAGCCTTAGCGTTTAGCTTTGAGAACTTGATCCCGGGTAGTGAGAACTGCCCGGGATTTTTATTGCGCACCACATGAGAAACAGGCTGTAGCTGTGTGATAGCGCGGTTGCTTGCACCTCAATTGAAATCTTGAAGTTTTGCCAATTTCAAACCCGGTTACAGCTAAGCTGACTAAAAAGCAGCGATACACACAAACATAGATTCACTGCTTCAGCAGCGGTGGCTAAAGAAGCGATTGAACTAGGGGGTGCGGTCTGACACAGTTCCCCCATTGCCGTGTAGTAGCTGTTCGAGAATACCCATCAATGAACCAAAATATTCGTCAGAAATCACTTCCAGAAGATCGACGCGCCTTTTGGGACCAGTTTTATGCGAAATCGGCAGGGTCATGGGAGCTTACCTTGCCGTCGCAATTCGCAGCGTTTGTAGCAAATGAGATTGATCGGCAGTCACATGTCATTGACGTAGGGTGTGGGAATGCCCGTGACAGTTTTTTCTTTTCACGACACGGGTTCAAAGTGACCGGCATGGATGCGTCTGAGGCAGCGATTGCGTCAGCGCAAAAGCATGCACAAAAGCAGGGCGGCGACGATCTTGAATTTGTTCAGACCAATCTCGAAGATGGATTGATTGAGCGTGTGTTGTTCGAGCGACGATCTGAAATCGTTTGCGTTTATGCTCGGTTCTTTTTGCATGCGATCACAGATGATGAAGAAGATGCTCTGATCCGGGCGCTGCGGAGCGAGTGCAGGCCTGGCGATGTCGTAGCGTTCGAATATCGAACGTTGGCGGACCGAGCCACAACGAAAATTGCGGTGCCGCATTTCCGGCGATACGTAAGTGCGACGGATCTGGATTCAAAAATGGAAGCCTCAGAATTCCGAAAGTGTTATGGCGTCGAAGGCAGTGGTTTCGCAAAATATAAAACAGAAGATGCGATCGTCGCCCGCGCGATCTATGAAAAAACACAATGACAGAAGAAGAGTTAATCAAGGAGCTTGCCTCACTTCGAGAGCATGTTTTCACCCATGCTGCGGCACAAACTGCACTACCACGGCCTCGTAAAACGCGCTTGGCTGTCAATTCGCTAAAGGAACCAATAAAGCGCTTGGAAAACCAGGCGCTATTTGATGACTGGGAAGAGACCTATATCCTTCTTTGCTGCCATGGGAGAACAAAGCCTGCCCGGACGCACGGTAGGCTAAAGCATATGGAGACTCGCTATGCGGATCAGGGCAAAGAGGCGCGCTTTGCCTCGTTCTTTGAGCGCGTGAAGCAGACGCTATACCCCGATTTCATTACACCGCATGGCTATAACAGAACATTCGGGGAAAAGACTGGCGATGATATCTTTTCAAAGCTTGACGCCGAGCTTGAACCCGTAATCCGTTTAGGAAAGCCGATCATGCTGTACGCTGGCGCATTGTTGGGTCATGTTCGCGAGGGTGGATTGATCGGTCACGATGACGATGTCGATTTTGCGGTGTATTTGGGTGAGTCCACGCTTGAAGGCGTCGCAAAAAAATGGGCTGATTATCAGCGAAAGTTGCTGGACAGCGATTGCTTGGATGACAATTCGCTGAAAAACAGCATTCCTATCTTCAAAGTCAAAAATAACTTGGGTATTGATATCGATCTGTTTCCGGCTTGGACGGAAAACGGGCGCTTTAGCGTGTATCCGTACTCACTTGATGATCTGCCGGAAAGCGCGATTTTCCCACTCAAATCGCTTAACGGTGGTGAAATCATGCTGCCACAGGACGCGCCTGCATTGCTGGCCCAAAGTTACGGTAACAATTGGCGGATACCGGACCCGCTTTTTCATTTCCATTGGCGACGGGCGCGCCGTAAGTTTGCACCTTTGTGTCAGCGCGACTTTAGTATCGGTTGAAAGCGCCGCGCCATAGGCCCTCAAGTTGCAATCACATTTGTGCCAAGGGGGTAAGTCAGGGGTATGCCTGACCAGATCAATGTAGGGATGTGCGCTTTGTCGCGGGAGGGGTGAGGCTATGGTTTGTGCGCAGCGGATTCTGCAAGCCTTAATGTCGGCTTGTTTCCCAATAACCAAGAGGTCTCAGAACATTTCCAGCTATGTGGCTTCCTCTGCGCAGAAGACGCGAGTCACCTAAATTTACCCCTTGGAAACGCGGCCCATCTGTCCTAAGTAGAGCCACGGAATAAAGCGTGCGATTCGTCGTGCGCTTTATTTTGTTTCGTCCAAGACGGTGGGTGGGTCCATCTGGCCCCTTAATTCCCTGCCTGAGACGGGTAAGACCAAAGAATTCTGAGGGTCACGATCCTCGGGCGCATTTTGGCCAATCCCGTAACAACGGACCTGAACGCCGGAGCGAAAGCTGCGGCAAATATGAGCCGGGGTGAGATATCGCCCCTAACTTGGAGAGAACTGTGGATAGAGCCCAGAAAGAGAAAGTGGTCGAGGAACTCGGCCAAATCTTCGAAAGCTCTGGCGTCGTAGTGGTTTCGCACTACGCCGGTCTGACAGTTGCCGAGATGCAGGACCTTCGCGCACGTGCTCGTGACGCGGGTGGTGCCGTGCGTGTTGCCAAGAACAGGCTCGCCAAAATCGCCCTTGAGGGTAAGCCGTGTGAAAGCATGGCCGACCTGCTGACAGGGATGACCGTTCTGACCTATTCCGAGGATCCCGTGGCAGCAGCCAAGGTGGCCGAGGACTTCGCCAAGGATAACAAGAATTTTGAAATCCTCGGCGGTGCAATGGGCGAGAACGCTCTGGACCGCAAAGGCGTTGAAGCCGTTTCGAAAATGCCGTCTCGTGAAGAGCTTATTGCTTCGATCGTGGGCTGCATTGGCGCACCTGCTTCGAACATCGCCGGCGCGATTGGCGCACCTGCAAGCAACATCGCAAGCATCCTTTCCACCATCGAAGAGAAGGCGGAAGCTGCGTAAGCGGTTGGCACTGAATGATCTGCGTAGGGTAAATACCCTGACGTTGGAACACACACTGTAAACGGAAAGAGCTGATAAAATGGCTGATCTGAAAGCACTCGCAGAAAGCATCGTGGGTCTGACCCTGCTGGAAGCACAAGAACTGAAAACTATCCTCAAAGACGAATACGGCATCGAGCCTGCAGCTGGCGGCGCCGTAATGGTTGCAGCTGGTGGCGACGCCGGTGGCGCAGCTGAGGAAGAAAAAACCGAATTCGACGTCGTTCTGAAGAACGCCGGCGCTTCGAAAATCAACGTGATCAAAGAAGTTCGCGGCATCACCGGTCTGGGCCTGAAAGAAGCCAAAGAGCTGGTCGAAGCTGGCGGCAAGATCAAAGAAGGCGTGTCGAAAGACGAAGCCGAGGAAGTCAAAGGCAAGCTGGAAGCAGCTGGCGCCGAAGTCGAGCTGGCCTAAGCCAACCGACAGGTGCATCGCTGATGCGCCGCAAAAATTTGGCTGGGTCCGGAGAAATCCGGGTCCAGCCGAACCTGTCTTAGAAAGGGCCTCATTGTCTGGGGCGTTTTCTAAGACACGGTTTTCGGATCGGGAGGCCACCTTCGGGACGGTGGTCACGAATTGATCCGGACGTGTCGTCTCGATTGTGCAAGATGCCGGGGCCCGACGGTGTCTTTGCCCGCTGAGAACATCGAAAGGTGACATCTGACATGGCTCAAACGTTCCTTGGCCAGAAACGTCTTCGTAAATATTACGGCAAAATCCGCGAAGTGCTGGAGATGCCGAACCTCATTGAGGTGCAGAAATCTTCTTATGATCTTTTCCTGCGCTCCGGCGATGCAGAACAGCCCACAGACGGCGAAGGCATCAAAGGTGTGTTCCAGTCGGTTTTCCCGATCAAGGATTTCAACGAAACCTCCGTTCTGGAGTTCGTGAAATACGATCTGGAAAAACCCAAATACGACGTCGAAGAGTGCATGCAGCGCGACATGACCTACAGCGCGCCGCTGAAGGTCACACTGCGCCTGATCGTGTTTGATGTCGATGAGGACACCGGCGCGAAATCGGTCAAAGACATCAAAGAACAGGACGTGTTCATGGGCGACATGCCCCTGATGACGCCGAATGGTACCTTCATCGTGAACGGCACCGAGCGTGTGATCGTGTCCCAGATGCACCGCTCGCCCGGTGTGTTCTTTGACCACGACAAGGGCAAAACCCATTCCTCGGGCAAACTGCTTTTTGCTTGCCGCATCATCCCGTATCGCGGCAGCTGGCTGGACTTCGAGTTCGACGCCAAGGACATCGTCTTCGCCCGTATCGACCGTCGCCGCAAACTGCCTGTGACCACCCTGCTGTACGCGCTGGGTCTGGATCAGGAAGCGATCATGGACGCGTATTACAACACCGTGTCCTACAAGCTGGACAAGAAGAAAGGCTGGGTCACGCCCTTCTTCCCCGAGCGTGTGCGCGGCACCCGTCCGACATATGATCTGATCGACGCGAAATCTGGTGAAGTGATTGCCGAAGCGGGCAAGAAAGTCACCCCGCGCGCGGTCAAGAAGCTGATCGACGAAGGTGCTGTTACCGACCTGCTGGTGCCCTTCGACAACATCGTCGGCAAGTATGTCGCCAAGGACATCATCAACGAAGAAAACGGCGCGATCTATGTCGAAGCCGGTGATGAGCTGACCCTGGAGTATGATAAAGACGGCGACCTGATCGGCGGCACCGTCAAGGACCTGATGGATGCGGGCATCACCGACATCCCGGTTCTGGACATCGACAACGTCAACGTTGGCCCCTACATGCGCAACACCATGGCTCAGGACAAGAACCTGAACCGTGAAAGCGCGCTGATGGACATCTACCGCGTCATGCGTCCGGGCGAGCCTCCCACCGTCGAGGCTGCGTCGGCTCTGTTCGACACCCTGTTCTTCGACAGCGAGCGCTATGACCTGTCCGCCGTTGGTCGTGTGAAGATGAACATGCGTCTGGCTCTGGACGCGCCGGACACCCTGCGCACGCTGCGCCGCGAAGACATCGTGGCCTGCATCAAGGCGCTGGTGGAACTGCGTGACGGCAAAGGCGACGTGGACGATATCGACCACCTCGGCAACCGTCGTGTGCGTTCAGTGGGCGAACTGATGGAAAATCAGTACCGCGTTGGCCTGCTGCGCATGGAGCGCGCGATCAAAGAGCGTATGTCGTCGGTCGAGATCGACACCGTCATGCCGCAGGACCTGATCAACGCGAAACCAGCTGCGGCTGCTGTTCGTGAATTCTTTGGCTCATCGCAGCTGTCGCAGTTCATGGACCAGACCAACCCGCTTTCGGAAGTCACCCACAAACGCCGTCTCTCGGCGCTTGGCCCGGGAGGTCTGACGCGTGAGCGTGCGGGCTTTGAGGTGCGCGACGTACACCCGACCCACTATGGTCGGATGTGCCCGATTGAAACGCCCGAAGGTCCGAACATTGGTCTGATCAACTCGCTGGCCACCTTTGCCCGCGTGAACAAGTATGGCTTCATCGAAACACCCTACCGCGTCGTCAAAGACGCCGAGGTGACCGATGAGGTTCACTACATGTCCGCGACCGAAGAAATGCGTCACACCGTGGCGCAGGCGAACGCGACCCTGGACGCCGATGGCAAGTTCATCAACGATCTGGTTTCGACCCGTCAGGCTGGTGACTACACTCTGGCCCCGCGCGAGAATGTGGACCTGATCGACGTGTCGCCGAAACAGCTGGTCTCGGTTGCTGCATCGCTGATCCCATTCCTTGAGAATGACGACGCCAACCGCGCTCTGATGGGCTCGAACATGCAACGTCAGGCGGTTCCGCTGCTGCGGGCCGAGGCTCCGCTGGTCGGTACCGGGATCGAGGAAAAGGTTGCGATCGACTCGGGTGCCGCGATTCAGGCGAAACGCGCCGGTATCATCGACCAGGTTGATGCCCAGCGTATCGTTATCCGCGCCACCGAAGATCTGGAACTGGGTGACGCTGGCGTTGACATCTATCGTCTGCGCAAGTTCCAGCGTTCGAACCAGAACACCTGCATCAACCAGCGTCCGCTGATCAAGGTGGGTGACACCGTCCAGAAGGGCGAGGTCATTGCCGATGGTCCGTCGACCGATATGGGTGAACTGGCGCTTGGTAAGAACGTGGTCGTCGCGTTCATGCCGTGGAACGGTTACAACTACGAAGACTCGATCCTGATCTCAGAACGTATCGCGCGTGACGACGTCTTTACTTCGGTTCACATCGAGGAGTTTGAAGTCGCCGCCCGTGACACCAAGCTGGGTCCGGAAGAGATCACCCGCGACATCCCGAATGTCGGTGAAGAAGCGTTGCGCAACCTCGACGAGGCGGGCATCGTTTACATCGGCGCGGATGTTGAGCCGGGCGATATTCTGGTCGGCAAGATCACTCCGAAGGGCGAAAGCCCGATGACCCCGGAAGAAAAGCTGCTGCGCGCCATCTTTGGTGAAAAAGCATCTGACGTTCGCGACACCTCGCTGCGCGTGAAGCCGGGCGACTACGGTACGGTCGTTGAGGTCCGCGTCTTCAACCGTCACGGAGTTGAAAAAGACGAGCGTGCGCTGCAGATCGAGCGTGAGGAAGTCGAACGTCTGGCCCGTGACCGGGACGACGAGCTGGCGATCCTTGACCGCAACATCTACGCGCGTCTGCAGGGCCTGATTCTGGGTAAAACCGCTGTCAAAGGCCCGAAAGGCGTCAAGGCAGGGTCGGTGATCACCGAGGAACTGCTGGAAACCCTGACCCGTGGTCAGTGGTGGCAGCTGGCACTGGAAGGTGAGCAGGACGCACAGATCGTCGAGGCTCTGAACGAGCAGTACGAAGTGCAAAAGCGTGCTCTGGACGCCCGTTTCGAGGACAAGGTCGAGAAAGTCCGTCGTGGCGACGACCTGCCGCCGGGTGTGATGAAGATGGTCAAAGTCTTCATCGCCGTGAAGCGCAAGCTGCAGCCGGGTGACAAGATGGCCGGTCGTCACGGGAACAAAGGTGTGATCTCCAAGGTTGTTCCGATGGAAGACATGCCGTTCCTGGCCGATGGTACTCCGGTTGACTTCTGTCTGAACCCGCTGGGTGTGCCTTCGCGTATGAACGTCGGTCAGATCCTTGAAACCCACATGGGTTGGGCCGCGCGCGGTCTGGGTCTGAACATCGACGACGCTCTGGGTGAATACCGTCGCTCCGGCGACCTGACCCCGGTACGCGAAGCGATGAAGCTAGCCTATGGTGAGAATGTCTACGAAGAAGGCATCACCGGTCTGGACGAAGATGGCCTGATCGAGGCTGCGGGCAACGTGACCCGCGGTGTTCCGATCGCAACTCCGGTCTTTGACGGTGCCAAAGAGGCTGACGTCAACGACGCGCTGGTGCGGGCGGGCTTCTCGGAAAGCGGACAGTCGGTTCTGTTCGACGGTCGTACCGGCGAGCAATTTGCGCGTCCAGTGACCGTGGGCATCAAGTACCTGCTGAAACTGCACCACCTTGTGGACGACAAGATCCACGCGCGTTCGACCGGGCCGTACAGCCTGGTGACCCAGCAGCCGCTGGGTGGTAAGGCGCAGTTCGGTGGTCAGCGATTTGGTGAGATGGAAGTCTGGGCTCTGGAAGCTTACGGCGCCGCCTACACCCTGCAGGAGATGCTCACCGTGAAATCGGATGACGTCGCTGGCCGGACCAAGGTCTATGAGTCGATCGTCAAGGGCGAGGATAACTTTGAAGCGGGCGTACCGGAATCGTTCAACGTTCTGGTGAAAGAAGTCCGTGGCCTCGGCCTGAATATGGAACTCCTGGATGCGGAGGTTGAGGAGTAAGGGCCTCGGCCCTTCCTCCCGTCCCCCCTTCCGCAAGATTTGAGGTATCAAAATGAACCAGGAAATCACCAACAACCCGTTCAACCCGCTGACACCGCCGAAAGTCTTTGACGAGATCAAGGTTTCGCTGGCCAGCCCTGAACGGATCCTGTCTTGGTCCTATGGTGAGATCAAGAAACCCGAAACCATCAACTACCGGACGTTCAAGCCCGAGCGTGACGGTCTGTTCTGTGCGCGTATCTTTGGCCCGATCAAAGATTACGAATGTCTGTGCGGCAAATATAAGCGGATGAAGTATCGCGGCGTTGTCTGCGAGAAATGCGGTGTGGAAGTCACTCTGCAGAAAGTCCGCCGCGAGCGTATGGGCCACATCGAACTGGCCGCGCCCGTTGCACATATCTGGTTCCTGAAATCGCTGCCGTCCCGCATCGGTCTGATGCTGGACATGACGCTGCGCGATCTGGAACGCGTTCTGTACTTTGAAAACTATGTTGTCATCGAGCCCGGTCTGACTGACCTGACCTACGGCCAGATGCTGACCGAAGAAGAGTACATGGACGCGCAGGATGCCTATGGCATGGACGCGTTCACCGCGAACATTGGTGCCGAAGCTATCCGTGAGATGCTGGCTCAGATCGATCTGGAAGCCGAAGCCGAGCAGCTGCGCGCTGATCTGGCCGAAGCGACCGGCGAACTGAAGCCCAAGAAGATCATCAAGCGTTTGAAGGTTGTTGAATCCTTCCTCGAGTCCGGCAACCGGCCCGAGTGGATGGTTATGACCGTAATCCCGGTCATTCCGCCGGAACTGCGTCCGCTGGTTCCGCTGGATGGTGGCCGTTTTGCGACCTCGGATCTGAACGATCTGTATCGCCGCGTCATCAACCGGAACAACCGTCTGAAGCGTCTGATCGAGCTGCGTGCACCAGACATCATCGTCCGCAACGAAAAGCGGATGCTGCAGGAATCCGTTGACGCTCTGTTCGACAACGGCCGTCGTGGCCGCGTGATCACCGGCGCCAACAAGCGTCCGCTGAAATCGCTGTCGGACATGCTGAAAGGTAAGCAGGGTCGCTTCCGTCAGAACCTTCTGGGTAAGCGCGTCGACTTCTCGGGCCGTTCGGTCATCGTGACCGGTCCGGAACTCAAACTGCACCAGTGTGGTCTGCCAAAGAAGATGGCGCTGGAGCTGTTCAAGCCGTTCATCTACTCGCGCCTTGAAGCCAAGGGTCTGTCTTCGACCGTGAAACAGGCAAAGAAACTGGTCGAGAAAGAACGTCCCGAAGTGTGGGATATCCTCGACGAGGTGATCCGCGAACACCCTGTCATGCTGAACCGTGCGCCGACGCTGCACCGTCTTGGCATTCAGGCGTTCGAGCCGGTTCTCATCGAAGGTAAAGCCATCCAGCTGCATCCGCTGGTCTGTTCGGCCTTTAACGCCGACTTCGACGGTGACCAGATGGCCGTTCACGTCCCGCTGAGCCTTGAGGCCCAGCTGGAAGCCCGTGTTCTGATGATGTCGACGAACAACGTTCTTTCGCCGGCAAACGGCGCGCCGATCATCGTTCCGTCGCAGGATATGATCTTGGGTCTGTACTATGTGACCCTCGAACGCGAAGGCATGCCGGGCGAAGGCAAGGTCTTCGGTTCGATCGAAGAAGTTCAGCACGCGCTGGACGCGGGTGAGGTGCATCTGCACTCGAAAATCACCGCGCGGATCACGCAGATCGACGACGAAGGCAACGAAGTTCAGAAGCGCTATGAAACCACTCCGGGCCGTCTGCGTCTGGGTGCATTGCTGCCGATGAACAACAAAGCCCCGTTCGAGCTGGTCAACCGCCTGCTGCGGAAGAAAGAAGTTCAGCAGGTGATCGACACCGTCTACCGTTACTGCGGTCAGAAAGAGTCGGTTATCTTCTGTGACCAGATCATGTCGATGGGCTTCAAAGAAGCCTTCAAGGCGGGCATCTCGTTCGGTAAGGACGATATGGTCATCCCGGATGACAAGTGGGGCATCGTTGATGACACCCGCGGTCAGGTGAAGGACTTTGAACAGCAGTACATGGACGGCCTGATCACTCAGGGCGAAAAGTACAACAAAGTTGTTGATGCCTGGTCGAAGTGTAACGACCGCGTCACCGAAGCGATGATGAGCACCATCTCGGACGTTGCCAAGGCCGAAGACGGGTCGGATCAGGAGCCGAACTCGGTCTACATGATGGCCCACTCCGGTGCACGTGGCTCGGTCACTCAGATGAAACAGCTGGGCGGTATGCGTGGCCTGATGGCCAAGCCGAACGGTGACATCATCGAGACGCCGATCATCTCGAACTTTAAAGAAGGTCTGACCGTTCTCGAGTACTTCAACTCGACCCACGGTGCCCGTAAGGGTCTGTCGGATACCGCTCTGAAGACGGCGAACTCGGGTTACCTGACCCGTCGTCTGGTGGACGTCGCACAGGACTGCATCGTTCGCGAGATCGACTGTGGTACTGAGCGTGCGATCACAGCCGAAGCCGCCGTGAATGACGGTGAGGTTGTTGCCTCGCTGGCCGAACGTGTGCTGGGTCGTGTGGCGGCTGACGATGTTCTGCGTCCGGGCACGGATGAGGTGATCGTGGCCGCTGGTCAGTTGATCGACGAACGCATGGCGGACACCATTGACGAAGCTGGTGTTGCGTCGATGCGCATCCGCTCGCCTCTGACCTGTGAGTCCGAGGAAGGCGTCTGCGCCACCTGCTACGGTCGTGACCTTGCACGCGGCACCATGGTGAACACAGGTGAGGCTGTCGGCATCATCGCCGCGCAGTCCATTGGTGAACCCGGTACGCAGCTGACGATGCGTACTTTCCACATCGGCGGTGTTGCGCAAGGTGGTCAGCAGTCGTTCCAGGAAGCCAGCCAGGAAGGCGTCGTTTCCTTCGAGAACCCGCAGATTCTGGTCAATGCCGCAGGCGAAAGCCTCGTTATGGGCCGGAACATGAAGCTGGTGATCAGCGACGAACACGGCGAAGAGCGTGCCAGCCACAAGCTGGGCTATGGCTCCAAGCTGTTCGTCAAGGACGGCACCAAGGTTGCTCGTGGCGACAAGCTGTTCGAATGGGATCCCTACACCCTGCCGATCATCGCCGAGAAAGCCGGTACCGCGAAATATGTCGACCTTGTTTCGGGCCTTGCGGTCCGGGATGAGACCGACGATGCAACCGGCATGACCCAGAAGATCGTGATCGACTGGCGTGCGGCCCCCAAAGGCAGCGACCTCAAGCCCGAGA
The DNA here is from genome assembly GCF_056534355.1 of Ruegeria sp. D7. Lineage (NCBI taxonomy): Bacteria > Pseudomonadati > Pseudomonadota > Alphaproteobacteria > Rhodobacterales > Roseobacteraceae > Ruegeria > Ruegeria sp. D7. The sequence continues at coordinate 351,685 of NZ_JBQFPG010000003.1, read as the reverse complement.
TCATTCTGGTCGGTGAAGATGGCGAGCCGGTCCGCAACGATGCGGGCAACCCGGTTCACTATCCGATGTCGGTGGATGCGATCCTGTCCGTCGAAGATGGTCAGACCATCGAAGCCGGTGACGTTGTTGCGCGTATCCCGCGTGAAGGCGCCAAGACCAAGGACATCACCGGTGGTCTGCCACGTGTGGCCGAACTGTTCGAAGCCCGTCGTCCGAAAGATCACGCGATCATCGCAGAAGCCGATGGTTACGTGCGCTTTGGCCGCGACTACAAGAACAAGCGCCGCATCAGCATCGAACCGGCTGACGAGTCCATGGAGACCATCGAATACATGGTACCCAAGGGCAAGCACATCCCGGTCGCCGAAGGGGACTTCATCCAGAAGGGTGAATACCTGATGGACGGTAACCCGGCTCCGCATGACATCCTGTCCATCATGGGTGTCGAAGCGCTGGCGGATTACATGATCGACGAAGTGCAGGACGTCTATCGCTTGCAGGGCGTGAAGATCAATGACAAGCACATCGAAGTCATCGTGCGCCAGATGCTGCAGAAGTGGGAGATCCTGGATTCAGGCGACACCACCCTGTTGAAAGGCGAACATGTCGACAAGCAGGAGTTCGACGCAGCCAACGAGAAGACCATCTCGCGTGGCGGTCGTCCGGCTCAGGGTGAGCCGATCCTTCTGGGGATCACCAAAGCTTCGCTGCAGACGCGTTCGTTCATCTCGGCGGCGTCGTTCCAGGAAACCACCCGCGTGCTGACCGAAGCCTCGGTTCAGGGCAAGAAAGACAAGCTGGTTGGCCTGAAAGAGAACGTCATCGTTGGTCGCCTGATCCCTGCCGGTACCGGTGGGGCCACTCAGGCCGTCCGCCACATCGCGCAATCGCGTGACAACGTGGTCATCGAAGCCCGCCGGGAAGAGGCCGAAGCGGCTGCTGCTCTGGCCGCTCCGACCTTCGACGACGACATGGTCGGTGATGAGCTGGACGTTCTTGTGGAAACACCGGAAAGCCGCGAATAGGCACCCTCAATAACTAAGAAAGGCCCCGCGATTTCGCGGGGCCTTTCTTGTTGTGAGCGCTCCGAGGCGAACTCTCACAAAGATAGTTACTAATGTGACCCGGTTTGTGGCATGCTTTCGTCAACAGAGGAGGGGGCCGCAATGACAACTCGTCAAACGCATGGGCGAAAGCGCCTGTATGACAGTATTTTGGACACCGTCGGAGACACGCCAAGCATACGAATAAACAGGATTACCCCCTCAAACGTGACGGTTTACGTAAAATTCGAAGCGTTTAACCCGGCCAGTTCTGTCAAAGATCGCCTTGCCCTCAACATCATCGAAGCGGCAGAACGCGACGGTAGCTTAAAACCCGGTCAGACAGTAGTTGAGGCGACCTCGGGGAATACCGGTATCGGGCTGGCGATGGTCTGCGCGGCCAAAGGCTATCCCTTGGTTGTGACTATGGCCGACAGCTTCTCGGTCGAACGACGCAAGCTGATGCGGTTTTTGGGGGCAAAAGTTGTCCTGACACCGCGCGCGCAAAAGGGGTTCGGCATGTATACAAAAGCTAAGGAACTGGCCGAGCAGAACGGTTGGTTCCTGGCCAGCCAGTTTGAAACCGCAGCCAATGCCGATATTCACGAAAATACCACCGCGCAGGAAATCTTGGGTGACTTTGATGGGCAGAATCTCGACTATTGGGTTACGGGCTATGGCACTGGCGGGACCGTCTCGGGCGTGGCCCGGGCTCTTAGAAAAGCGCGCCCTGAGACCAAGATCATCCTGACAGAGCCTGCCAACGCAGCCATTGTGTCGTCAGGATATGTGAACACGCGCAATGAAATACACCAGCCGACCGAGAGCCATCCGAACTTCGAGCCGCATCCGATCCAAGGCTGGACGCCTGATTTTATTCCGTGGGTTCTGCAGGAGGCCATTGATAACTCGTACTATGATGAGTTGATTCCCGTTCCCGGTAGCGACGGTATTGCATGGTCGCGCCGTTTGGCCGCGGAAGAGGGGATTTTTACCGGTATTTCTGGTGGCTCGACCTTTGCGGTCGCGATGAAACTGGCGGAGACTGCTCCGGAAGGTTCCGTCATGTTGGTAATGTTGCCAGATACGGGCGAGCGTTACCTTTCGACGCCATTGTTTGATGGCGTAGAAGAGGAGATGACGGATGATGAGATCGAGATCTCGAAATCTACGCCTTCCGCCCAGATGACAGATTGAAACGACTGAAAAGTCGACAGTTTGTGTAGCTCGTCGGAACTATTACTGTAGGATTGTCAGGCGCAAATTGAATTCGTGATCAATTGAACAGTGAATACGACAATATATTGAAGATCGGGTGTTGATTAAATGAGTCCTAACGTTAAAGGCGCGCTGCTGATGATGGGCAGTATGGCGGCCTTTACCGTCAATGATGCGTTGGTGAAAGTGGTGGGGCAAGATCTGCCTCTGTTCCAACTTGTGGCCATGCGCGGAGTTTTGGCGACAGTTCTTGTGTTGATAATGGCCCGTTATCTTGGGGCGCTCCACCTGAATTTTCCCCTCCATGACAAATGGCTTATCGCATTACGTTGCCTGGCAGAGTTGGCGGCGACCATCTTCTTTTTGACGGCTCTGATGCACATGCCGCTTGCCAACGTTACGGCAGTTCTACAGGCGTTGCCGCTGACCGTGACTTTGGGTGCTGCCTTATTCTTCGGTGAAGTAATTGGATGGAGACGTATTGCTGCAATTGCGCTTGGGTTCGTCGGTATGTTGTTGATCGTTCGGCCCGGTCCTGAAGGGTTCAGCATCTATGCGATTTACGCATTGATTGCGGTTGCTTCCGTTACAGTTCGCGATTTGATCACCCGCCGAATGTCTGCTGAAGTACCTTCTGTGGTGGTAACACTGGCGACATCCCTCACTATCACATTGGCAGCGATCATCGTCTCCACGTTTGAAGGATGGGTGCCGGTCTCGACCGCATCTGGAGCGATGATCGCCAGCGCTGCGGTCTTTGTTCTGATAGGCTATCTGTTCAGTGTCATGGTGATGCGCGTGGGCGAGGTCGGTTTTGTTGCGCCATTTCGCTATTCCAGCCTGCTTTGGGCACTGGGACTGGGGTGGGCTGTGTTTGGTGACTGGCCGGACGCGATCACAATGCTGGGTGGTGCATTGGTAGTTGGGGCAGGGATGTTCACTCTGTTTCGCGAACGGTCGCGTCAGGCGGAGAAGTGAGGCAAACGTACGAAACCGGGGTTTAGCGCGAAACGCGTGGCAAAATCGGTCTCGATTTCGGGCGTGATCGGCGCAAGCTGCGCCTTCTGCTTTTCAGCGCGCGGCGAGTCGTTGGAGTTGTTCAATGTCCTGATCCACATCGGGCGATCAGGATAACTGACCACTGGCATGAAACGCCCGATCCGGTTGTGGGTAAAACTTATGATCGTGTGGTCGCACCCGCCCGCGATAAGCATGCCCAAGCCCACCCCAAGCAGAGATTTGTAGACTTGTGCCGCCCAAACCCCATTCGGCCCAAAGCTGGCCTGGTATCCGTTGTTGAAATCGAGGCCTATGGCCTGATTTTTTCCAATCAGCCCGGCAACATCATCGGCGGACTCGCGCAGTCTTTCGATGAAATCAATCGAAATGCTGTCGTCGTCATCATGGCGAAATTGAAGACAGGGCCGGTCCGGGTTTGAACGCGCTTCCTGAAGGATTCGTTTCATGACCTGCCGGTGTTTATGGCTTGGTTCGACGGGTCTTTGGACAATTCGTACCTGCTTGATGTCAGCGGTGAGGTCCTTAAGCCGGTCGAGCGCCTTTCGCGGCAGACAGTCCCCAACAACGACCAGAAGCTGATAGTCCCCATCTGTCTGCGCGCGAAAGCTGGGCAACGTCACAGATTCGAACAGGCGGAACCGCTCTTCCAGACGAGCAGGGTTGTAGAGATGGGCGCGCCGATCTGCGACCGTGTCATGTTCGATCTGGAAATCGCCCAGAGCAGGGAATGAAAATCGGCACAGGCCAAAGACTTGCATGGGGCATCCAATGGTTTGCAGGGCATGCTCACTATGCATCCGGTGCCGGAGTGCTGCAATGCGTCGGCGCAGTGGGAATCTCCATTAGTTCCTGATAGACGGCCGGAGCTCTTATGTACAACACGCCTTTCCTGCTGGGCTGTTGACACTCGGGCCGACTCCCCTTAATACGCGCGACATCTCGGTACCGGGGGCCGCCCCATAACCGATTTCAGTAATGAACTGGTCAAGGCCCGAACACTTTTATCGTTCGCGCCCTCTGATAACAAACCGCGACGTTCACCTCGGAATGGGAACGCTCGCGGGTTTTGCGCTTGTGGACGCATGAGTGCAGCGAATTTAACCGCACGCAACGCGCGTGCATGTCATGTGTGTTGCAAAACGGGGAAGAAACCGGAATGCCAACTATTCAACAGCTGATCCGCAAACCGCGGCAGCCCAAAGTAAAACGCTCGAAGTCCATGCACTTGGAACAGTGCCCGCAGAAACGCGGCGTCTGCACCCGCGTGTACACCACCACACCTAAGAAGCCGAACTCGGCTATGCGTAAGGTTGCCAAGGTGCGCTTGACCAACGGGTTCGAGGTCATCTCGTACATCCCGGGTGAAAGCCACAACCTGCAGGAACACTCGGTTGTTCTGATCCGTGGCGGTCGTGTAAAAGACCTTCCCGGTGTGCGTTACCACATCCTGCGCGGTGTTCTGGATACTCAGGGCGTCAAAGATCGTAAGCAACGTCGTTCGAAATACGGCGCGAAGCGTCCCAAGTAAGAAGGAGAGGCTGATATGTCACGTCGTCACGCCGCCGAAAAACGCGAAGTCCTGCCTGACGCCAAATTTGGCGACAAGGTACTGACCAAATTCATGAACAACCTGATGATCGACGGCAAGAAGTCGGTCGCAGAGCGCATCGTTTACAACGCGTTTGACCGCGTTGAGAACAAGGTAAAGCGCGCTCCTGTCGAAGTGTTCCACGAAGCGCTCGACAACATCAAACCGTCGGTCGAGGTTCGCTCGCGCCGCGTTGGTGGTGCAACCTATCAGGTTCCGGTCGAAGTGCGCCCTGAGCGCCGCGAAGCACTGGCCATCCGCTGGCTGATCACTGCTGCGCGCGGCCGCAACGAAAACACCATGGAAGAGCGCCTTGCAGGCGAGCTGCTGGACGCCGTTCAGTCCCGCGGTACTGCCGTCAAGAAACGCGAAGACACCCACAAGATGGCCGAGGCGAACAAAGCCTTCAGCCATTATCGTTGGTAATCCGAGAGGCTTAGACCAATGGCACGCGAATATCCGCTCGAACTGTACCGTAACTTCGGTATCATGGCGCACATCGACGCAGGTAAGACCACCTGCTCGGAGCGTATCCTGTATTACACTGGTAAATCCCACAACATCGGTGAGGTGCACGATGGTGCAGCCACCATGGACTGGATGGAGCAGGAGCAGGAACGCGGCATCACCATCACTTCGGCTGCGACCACCACTTTCTGGGAACGCACCGAGGACGGTCAGACCGCAGAAACTCCTAAGCACCGCCTGAACATCATCGACACCCCCGGCCACGTTGACTTCACCATCGAAGTTGAGCGTTCGCTGGCGGTTCTCGACGGTGCTGTCTGCGTTCTGGACGCAAACGCCGGTGTTGAGCCCCAGACCGAAACCGTGTGGCGTCAGGCTGACCGCTACAAGGTTCCGCGTATGGTTTTCGTCAACAAAATGGACAAGATCGGCGCTGACTTCTTCAACTGCGTCAACATGATCGAAGACCGCACCGGCGCACGCGCTGTTCCGGTTGGTATTCCGATCGGTGCCGAGTCCGAGCTGGAAGGCCTGATCGACCTGGTCACCATGGAAGAGTGGCTGTGGCAGGGCGAAGATCTGGGCGCAAGCTGGATCAAAGCTCCTATCCGCGACAGCCTGAAAGACATGGCTGACGAATGGCGCGGCAAGATGATCGAAGCGGCCGTCGAAATGGACGACGACGCGATGATGGAATACCTGGAAGGCAATGAGCCCGACGTTCCGACCCTGCGCGCCCTGCTGCGCAAAGGTACTCTGGAAATCGCGTTCGTTCCGGTTCTGGGTGGTTCGGCGTTCAAGAACAAAGGCGTTCAGCCGCTCCTCAACGCTGTGATCGACTATCTGCCCAGCCCGCTGGACGTTGTTGATTACATGGGCTTCAAACCCGGCGACGAGGAAGAAGTTCGTGACATCGCCCGTCGTGCAGACGACGACATGGCCTTCTCGGGTCTGGCGTTCAAAATCATGAACGACCCCTTCGTTGGCTCGCTGACCTTCACCCGGATTTACTCGGGCACCATGAACAAGGGCGACTCGATCCTGAACTCGACCAAAGGTAAGAAAGAGCGCATCGGTCGTATGATGATGATGCACTCGAACAACCGGGAAGAGATCGAAGAAGCGTTTGCAGGCGACATCATCGCGCTGGCAGGTCTGAAAGACACCACCACCGGTGATACTCTGTGTGATGCGAAAGATCCGGTGGTTCTGGAAACCATGACCTTCCCCGATCCGGTTATCGAGATCGCGGTTGAGCCCAAAACCAAGGGCGACCAAGAGAAGATGTCTCAGGGTCTGGCCCGTCTGGCCGCCGAAGACCCGTCCTTCCGTGTGGAAACTGATCTGGAATCCGGTCAGACCATCATGAAGGGCATGGGCGAACTTCACCTGGACATCCTGGTTGACCGTCTGAAGCGCGAGTTCAAGGTTGAAGCGAACATCGGTGCACCTCAGGTGGCCTATCGTGAAACCATCTCGATGCCGGTCGAGCACACCTACACCCACAAGAAACAGTCGGGTGGTTCGGGTCAGTTCGCGGAAGTCAAGCTGGAGATCCAGCCGACCGAGGCAGGCGAAGGCTATTCGTTCGAAAGCCGCATCGTTGGTGGTGCCGTTCCGAAGGAATACATCCCCGGTGTTGAAAAAGGTATCAACTCGGTCATGGACAGCGGCCCGCTGGCTGGCTTCCCCGTGATCGACTTCAAGGTTGCCCTGCTGGACGGTAAGTTCCACGACGTTGACTCGAGCGTTCTGGCGTTCGAGATCGCATCGCGGATGTGTATGCGTGAAGGCATGCGCAAAGCTGGCGCGAAACTGCTGGAACCGATCATGAAGGTCGAAGTGATCACCCCGGAAGAATATACCGGCGGTATCATCGGTGATCTGACCTCGCGTCGGGGCCAGGTATCTGGTCAGGAACCGCGCGGAAACGCAATCGCGATCGACGCGTTTGTTCCGCTGGCCAACATGTTCGGCTACATCAACACTCTGCGTTCGATGTCGTCGGGCCGTGCCCAGTTCACCATGCAGTTCGATCACTACGATCCGGTTCCGCAGAACATCTCGGACGAGATTCAGGCGAAATACGCATAAGCGAAGATTTGAGGGAGCGCGGCTAACGCGCTCCCTTCATTACCGAAAAAGGAGGCCATCATGGCAAAGGAAAAGTTTGAGCGTAATAAGCCGCACGTCAACATCGGCACGATTGGCCACGTTGACCACGGCAAGACCACGCTGACCGCAGCAATCACCAAGTATTTCGGTGACTTCAAAGCGTATGACCAGATTGACGGCGCGCCTGAAGAAAAAGCACGTGGCATCACCATCTCGACCGCCCACGTGGAGTACGAGACCGACAACCGCCACTATGCGCATGTCGACTGCCCCGGCCACGCCGACTATGTCAAGAACATGATCACCGGTGCCGCTCAGATGGACGGCGCGATCCTGGTTGTGAACGCAGCTGACGGCCCGATGCCGCAGACCCGCGAGCACATCCTGCTGGGCCGCCAGGTTGGCATCCCGAAGATGGTCGTGTTCATGAACAAAGTTGACCAGGTTGACGACGAAGAGCTGCTGGAACTGGTTGAGATGGAAGTTCGCGAACTGCTGTCCAGCTACGAATACCCCGGCGACGATATTCCGATCATCGCAGGTTCGGCTCTGGCCGCGATGGAAGGCAACAACCCGGAAATCGGCGAAGAGAAGATCAAGGAACTGATGGCGGCTGTTGATGACTACATCGACACCCCTGAGCGTGAAGTTGACAAGCCGTTCCTGATGCCGGTCGAAGACGTGTTCTCGATCTCGGGCCGTGGTACTGTTGTGACCGGCCGTGTCGAGCGTGGCGTGATCAATGTTGGCGACGAGATCGAAATCGTCGGCATCCGTGACACTCAGAAAACCACCTGTACCGGTGTTGAAATGTTCCGCAAGCTGCTGGATCGCGGTGAAGCGGGCGACAACATCGGCGCCCTGCTGCGCGGTATCGACCGTGACGGCGTTGAGCGTGGCCAGGTTCTGTGTAAGCCGGGTTCGGTTACACCGCACACCAAGTTCGAAGCCGAAGCCTACATCCTGACCAAGGAAGAAGGCGGTCGTCATACCCCGTTCTTCGCGAACTACCGTCCGCAGTTCTACTTCCGTACAACTGACGTGACCGGCACCGTGACCCTGGCGGCTGGCACCGAGATGGTTATGCCCGGCGACAACGTCGGCTTCACCGTCGAGCTGATCGCCCCGATCGCGATGGAAGACGGCCTGCGTTTCGCCATCCGCGAAGGTGGCCGCACCGTCGGCGCCGGCGTCGTCTCGAAAATCATCGAGTAATTCGCGTAAGCGAATATACAAAGAAAGGGCGTCCCTCGGGGCGCCCTTTTTCGTTTTTGCCTAAGCCAACAGTAATGCTAACTTCTTTCGTATTGAGACATTGCAATTAGAAAGAGGTCATAAGATGCACTTTTGGGCGCGTTCAGTTTGTCTTGTCGCAGCGGTTGCTTTCTCATCTACCTCTGCGTCCTCACAACAGATTGCGGATCGGATCTATTTGGGCGGACCAATTGTAACGATGAACGATACGGCTCCGTCCGCCGAAGCTGTCGCAGTCAAAGACGGGCGCATTCTTGCGGTCGGGTCGCTATCTGACTTGTCGGTGCATCAGGGTGAGGAAACCGAAACCTATGATCTGGAAGGGCGCGCGATGCTTCCGGGTTTCGTTGATAGCCACGGACATGTCGTCATGGGCGGCCTGCAAGCCCTGTCCGCTAACCTTCTTGCGCCACCGGACGGGGATGTCATTGATATCGCCAGTCTGCAATCCACACTGACTGACTGGGCCGAGGAGAATGCGCAAGCCGTTGAGCAGGTCAAAATGATCATCGGCTTTGGTTACGACAATGCTCAGTTAAAGGAACTCCGTCACCCAACACGACAAGAGTTGGACATTGTGTCTGAGGACTTGCCGGTCGTCATTATTCATCAGTCTGGGCATATAGGTGTCGCAAACTCGAAAGCTTTGGAATTGGCTGGTATAACGGCGGCTTCCGAAGCACCTCCGGGCGGGGTGATCCAACGCGATGAGGCCGGAGAGCCAAACGGTGTTCTGGAGGAGTACGCGTTCTTTTCGGTTCTCGTGCCGATGCTGGGGAATTTGGGTGAGGAAGGTCTGGCAGCATTTGCCCGAGCTGGGACCGAACTCTGGGCAAAGTTTGGATATACGACCGGACAAGAAGGTCGATCTTCAGGTGAAATCGTCGAAGTTCTTAAGAAAGTTGCCGCAGAAGAAGGGCTTCCTATCGACGTTGTAGCGTTTCCGGATGTTCTCGAGTCGAGGGAGTATATCGGAGCAAACACCTCGGCGGATTATGACAACCGGGTTCGGATAGGGGGCTGCAAGCTGACAATTGACGGTTCGCCGCAGGGCTTCACGGCTTTGCGGGATCGACCCTACTATGATCCGGTTGGAAACTATGCCGCGGGGTACGCAGGTTATGCCGCCATAACCATGGAACAACTCCAGGACGCTGTGAACTGGTGTTACGAGAATGATTTCCAGATCCTTGTGCATTCCAACGGCGAAGGAGCATCTGACATGCTGATTGCTGCGCTCGAAGAGGCGCAGATCAAGTATGGCGACCCTGGCAACCGGCCCGTTCTGGTGCACGGTCAGTTTCTAAGAGAGGATCAGGTTGCCAGTTTTAAGCGCCTTGGTGTGTTTCCGTCGTTATTCCCGATGCATACGTTTTATTGGGGCGATTGGCACCGAGATCATACTGTTGGGCCGGTCAATGCAGACAATATCTCTCCTACAGGATGGCTACGCGAACGTGACATGATGTTCGGCACGCATCACGATGCGCCGGTGGCCTTTCCAGATAGCATGCGTGTTCTTGCGGCTACGGTCACGCGTCGCACGCGGTCAGGTGACATTCTGGGGCCGTATCAGAGGGTCGATGTCATGACGGCATTGAAGGCAATGACGATCTGGCCTGCATGGCAGCATTTTGAGGAAGATGAGAAGGGCTCGATTGAGGTCGGCAAAGTGGCGGATTTTGTGATCCTGTCGGATGATCCCACGGCAGTCGATCCGGAGACTCTGGCTGAACTTGAGGTGCTGGTGACTGTCAAAGGGGATGAGGTTGTCTATGAAGCTGAGGAGGGCGTCAGAGAGGGCAATTTGCAATTCTCGCCATTTTCAAATGACCCTGTGATTGCTCATCTTTTCCTGCACGCGGTTTATCAAGGCATGAAGGTAGAAGATCCTTGGTTAGTGAGGAATTAGGTTAAGTTTTGATTGAAACAGACCGAAAATGGAGCCGAGGTGGACATGTGTATCGTTCGGCGTTGAGCTAATGGCACCGATCGCGATGGAAAACGGTCTGCGCTTCGCGATCCGCGAAGGCGGCGGCACCGTCGGCGCCGGTGTAGTATCGAAAATCATCGAGAAAGGCGCGCTTGTCGCACCTGGTTGCGGCAGGCGATTTTCCATGGAAAAATCTGCCGAGAGCAACTCAGTGAGGAAATCAAGAAGGCCGTCCCTCGGGGCGGCCTTTTTCTTGTAATCAGCTTCTGAAGTTGAAATAGATTTTTGTATGGCGAGTAGAGATCAGCTTTATGCAAAGTTCGGAATTACTGCGGAAGCGGCACAGCTATTCGAGACTGCGCTCGGAACTGTTGTGTTGGCGAGCAAGGGACATAACAACAATTGGTACAGCGAACAGGACCCAAATGCGGCCGCAAGGGCTCTAGAAGTTATTGAATGCAGCACGTTGGGCAGAGTCCTGGAAATGCTAAAACAAGAATTGCGGTTTGAAGACGATCTAATCATCAAACAGTTCAAACGAGGCTTGGTCGCAAGAAACAAACTTTTTCACGGGTTTTTTGAGCGTCATAACTTTAAGATTCAGTCCGAAGTGGGGCGGGATGATATGGTCGCTGACTTAGAAGAGTTGCATGAAGAGCTTTTTCAGTGCTGGAGGGTGGCTGATAGTCTCGCGAGTGCGCTTGCGGAAGAACTCATCACTGAAGAGCAGATTAAGAAGCACACTTCAGGTGAAAGTCCAATCAAATAGGCCTTGCCAAATCCCACCAACCCCACTAATACGCGCGAGTTCTCATCAAGAACATCAAGGCGGGATGATTCCCGCCTTTTGGGTTCGAAGAGGGTTGGCGATGCGCGTCTGTCCTCCTCTCAACCTCAACGCCTGATAAAAGGCTGTATCTATGCAAAGCCAAAACATCCGTATTCGGCTGAAGGCATTTGACTATCGCGTTCTGGATGCCAGCACGCAAGAGATCGTCAACACTGCAAAGCGGACCGGCGCGAACGTGCGCGGCCCGATCCCGCTGCCGAACAAGATTGAGAAGTTCACGGTTCTCCGTGGCCCTCACGTTGACAAGAAATCCCGCGACCAGTTCGAGATCCGCACGCACAAGCGTCTCTTGGACATCGTTGATCCGACCCCCCAGACCGTTGACGCGCTGATGAAGCTCGACCTCGCTGCTGGTGTGGACGTCGAGATCAAGCTGCAGTCGTAAGATCGGAGGGTATAGATTATGCGCTCTGGTATTATCGCAAAAAAAGTTGGCATGACCCGCCTGTTCATGGAAGACGGCAAGCAGATCCCTGTGACCGTTCTCCACCTGGACAACCTGCAGGTCGTTGCACAGCGCACCGCTGACAAAGACGGCTACACTGCCGTTCAGCTGGGCGCCGGTGCTGCCAAAGCAAAACGCACCTCGAAGGCCATGCGCGGTCACTATGCCGCTGCCAAGGTCGAGCCCAAGCGTAAGCTGGCCGAGTTCCGCGTCTCCGAAGATGGCCTGATCGATGTGGGCGCCGAGATTTCGGCAGAACACTTCCTGGAAGGTCAGAAAGTTGACGTTTCAGGCACCTCGATCGGTAAAGGCTTTGCCGGCGCAATGAAGCGTTGGAACTTTGGTGGTCTGCGCGCCTCGCACGGTGTTTCGATCAGCCACCGTTCGCACGGTTCGACAGGTCAGTGTCAGGACCCGGGCAAGGTGTTCAAAGGCAAGAAGATGGCCGGTCACATGGGTGCTGCCCGTGTTACCACCCAGAACCTGGAAGTTGTCAAAACCGACGCCGACCGGAACCTGGTCTTCATCAAAGGCGCCGTTCCCGGACCGAAATCGGGCTGGGTCACCGTCAAGGACGCCGTCAAGAAGAAAGCACCCGAAGGTCTGCCTTTCCCGGCAGCCGTAAAAGGTGCTGCAACTGAAGCACCTGCGGAAGAAGCTCCCGCGGAAGGTGGTGAAGCATGAAACTTGATGTAATCAAACTGGACGGCGGCAAAGCCGGCAACATCGAGCTGGATGCAGACCTGTTCGGTCTCGAGCCGCGCGCGGACATCCTGCACCGTGTGGTCCGTTGGCAGCGCAACAATGCGCAGGCCGGCACCCACAAGGTCAAGACCCGCTCGGAAACCAGCTATTCGACCAAGAAGATCTATCGCCAGAAGGGCACCGGTGGTGCACGCCATGGTGACCGTAATGCGCCGATCTTCCGTGGTGGTGGTATCTACAAAGGCCCCGTCGTGCGTTCGCATGGTCATGACCTGCCAAAGAAGTTCCGCAAGCTTGGCCTGCGCCACGCTCTGTCGGCCAAAGCCAAGGCAGGTGAACTGGTCGTGATCGAGAACGCCGAAGCCGAAGGCAAGACCGCCGCTCTGGCCAAACAGGTTGCAAACCTGGGCTGGAAACGTGCTCTGGTCATCGACGGCGCGACCGTGAACGAAGGGTTCCTGAAAGCGTCCAAGAACATCGAAGGTCTGGATATCCTGCCGTCGATGGGCGCAAACGTCTATGACATCCTCAAGCGTGACACCCTGGTGCTCACCAAAGCGGCTGTCGAAGCACTGGAGGCTCGTCTGAAATGAGCGCGAAGGCAGAACACTACGACGTGATCCGCAAGCCGATCATCACTGAAAAGTCGACCATGGCGTCCGAAAACGGCGCAGTTGTCTTTGAAGTGGCGATCGATAGCAACAAGCCGCAGATCAAAGAGGCCGTTGAGGCTCTGTTTGGTGTGAAGGTCAAAGCGGTGAACACCACCGTGACCAAAGGCAAGGTCAAGCGGTTCCGCGGCCAGCTGGGCCGTCGGAAAGACGTCAAAAAAGCATATGTGACCCTGGAAGAGGGTAACACAATCGACGTGAGCACCGGTCTTTGATCCGACGCTTACTGCGACTATTCACGGCCCCGGCGGTTCAACCCGTCGGGGCCGATTTCGCTTTAGACCCTGAAACTGCGCGTGCGCAGGTGTTGGAGAAGATGCGGGCCTTCAGCGCCGAGCCCTATTTTCAGATCGCCGATGAAAAGCTGGGGCTTTTGTCGGTTTTCGACGATCTGAAATACGACCGGGCGGATGTGGACATGATCTCTCCGGCGATGCGCAATCATGTGGTCGATAAGCTTGGTCCGCTGGGGTTTCGCCAGACCTCGGGTACGGTGTTGGAACACGTCGAGGCCGAGATGCGTGTGCACATCCCCAAGTTCCACGCCCTCGGTGCGTCGCCCTTCGACATCACGCGCTATACTGAGAAACGCCCGCAGGATTACTGTCTCCTGACGCCTACACAGGTGGCCTGCCAGTATGTGGATCACTACGTGCTGGACGAAGCGGTGCAGCGGATCGAGACGTTAATTACGAAGCACCCGATCAACCTGCTCAAACTGGCGGATTATCTGGAAGGCAAACCCAAGCACCGCGCATTTCGCAAGGTTTTGGGTCATATCCAACTCAAGCAACGTATCGCGGTAGAGTCTGAGCCGCTCTGCAGAAGGCGGTCGTTGGGCTAAGAGTTTCGTTGACTCATCAGAAACGCGTCAGAAGCACGTGCAACCCTGGAAGAGAGGCCACACATCGATATATCCGGCGGTCCGTGATTGGACGCGTCTTTGGGGAGAGGTAAGTGGCGTGCTCATGGGGGTTGTTCTTACGCGGCGACACAAAATTTTGAGCACTAAACTCTCATATTTTGCACAATTCGCTTGCTATGTCGCGCGGGTAGTCTATCCGGCTTCCAACAAGCAAAAGACATGGCAGGCGCATGACCGAAACCTCTCTCTCGACCCGGGAAAACCCGGATAGAACTGCCGCGCGGGATTGGGTTTCGACGCTTGCCAAATACCGCGAACCTAATCAATGGCGCAGTTCCTTTGAGCTGGGTGTCAGCATTATCCCATTCTTTGTGCTTTGGGCGCTGTCCTGGATGGCATTATCCATCAGCTACTGGCTGGCATTTGCCATTGCGGTCCTGAATGCGGCCTTCCTGCTGCGCCTGTTTGCGATCCAACACGATTGCGGGCACGGGGCGTTCTTCAAGAACCGGACAGTCAGCGACTGGGTTGGACGGGTGATCGGGGTGCTGACCCTAACACCCTATGATGTCTGGCGCCGCACTCATTCTTACCATCACAACAGTTCGGGTAACTTGGACAAGCGGGGAATGGGGGATATCCACACGCTGACAGTGGCTGAGTACCAATCCAAGTCTCCCATGAACCGGTTCTGGTATCGCGTTTACCGAAATCCCATTACTCTGTTCGTGCTTGGCCCCGGTTATTTGTTCCTGTTCCAGAACCGCCTCCCGCTGGGTTTGACGGGCAGTGTGAGGTTCTGGGTCAGCGCGATGGGCACCAATGTTGCCATCCTGGCCGCTCTTCTGGCCGTCTACTACTTTGGCGGCATAATGCCGGTCTTGCTGATCTTTCTGCCATCAACCCTGATTGCGGCAACTGCCGGAGTATGGCTGTTTTATGTACAGCACCAATTCGAAGAAACGCATTGGGATTCGGACGACGATTGGCAACTGCATGAGGCGGCCCTTCACGGTAGCTCGCACTATATTCTGCCGTCCGTGTTGCAGTGGTTCAGCGCCAATATCGGCATCCACCACGTGCACCATCTGTACAGCCGCATTCCGTTCTACCGCCTGACCGAGGTGCTGCGGGATCACGACGAACTGGCCAACAGCAATCAGATGACCATCCGCGAGAGCCTCGCCAATGCGCGGCTGCATCTGTGGGATGAGCAAAGTCGTCGCCTGTTATCCTTCGCCGAGGCGCGCGCGCTTTATGGGTGAGAGGCAGGTTCTGCAGCCAGTAGGGCCGTCGGATAGACGTCAAAAAAGCATATGTGACCCTGGAAGAGGTTAACACCATCGACGTATCCACTGGTCTTTGATCGGACCTGTCTTTGGAGAGAGATAGAAGCCCCCGCGAAAGCGGGGGTTTTTTGTTAACTACGGGCAGAATGGGTGTGACGAATTTTCCTTTAGGTTGAGGAAGTATTGCGTATCTCGACCTAAGAGTTATCAAGTCTTGATATTAAATTTGTTGAGAGGGCCCTATGAGCAAAATTGGTCTTTATGTTTATCAATTGATGCTTAGTCGAAAAGACAACTACCAGTCGGTTCCGTTTTCTGATGCTGGGACTGGATCGGAGTTGCATGAATTTCTTCCGCAGTTTGTTGCTTCTAAGTTCACAACCCTCCAAAATAACAACATTGAGAGAAGCTGGCGCTTGGAACCGGAAGAAGATCAAGGGCGTAGTCGTCATGGACTTGTTCATTACGGCACCTATGGATTTAGCTCCAAGATAGTTAATCCTGCGAATAGCGAAGTTCTCTACGACCGAACTGCCGGGGACGTTGAAGAGATTCCGCTATATTATCAGTTCTGGGTTCCTGATTTTGGAAACTATGGATTTGCAGCGCTCCAGTCCTTTCGAGAGCGTTCATGTGTGTCTCAGGTATTGGGTGATCTAACTAAGGATTTCAGCGACAGATTTGAGCATCTTAGGTTGACAACGAGAAAGGTAATGCCGACCTCCGATGACGCGTATCGAAACTCTCCAGTCAAGAAGCTTATATTATCGAAAAAGAGGGTGCCAAAAGACAGGGCTGAGATTTTGAGAAACTTGCCTCCAGAAGAACTCAATGTTGAGCTTTCGTTCTCTGCGGGCAGGTCAGGATTGTTCGGAACGTACTCCGATGTAGCCCCACAAATTCGCGCGGCTCAAGGGGGTACGGCGTTTTTGTTTGAGGGTATCGAGTTTGAGGAAGCAAGCGCTCTGATCAGCATCGGAAAAACCTATCGAAAAGTTGGTATTGTTGGTCCTTCAAACAACGCAGGTGTCATCGACATCACCGAAGACGTTGATTTGGATGAGGATCAGCATCCTTCTTTCGACTCTATTTCGGAAGTCGCGACAAATGTCATTACTGACTTTCGCGCAGAATATGGGATGTTGTAATGAAGATTTCGGTTGGAGCCATCGTCAATGCTCATATTGCAACGCTGCGTAATGTCGGTGCTAACGAAGTTAGCAAGCTTGATTTAACGATCTTCTTTGCCATTCCCGCGTTACTTGGTTTGATCGCATGGTATTTCGGCGCGCGTTTGTCTGATGAAGTATATAGCGTCTCGATCTCCGTTTTCTCTATTTTCTCGGCGCTTTTGTTTAGTGCTCAAGTTGCGATGTACGGTGTTTTTCGCGCAGATAGAAAAGCGACTGGCGATGCGATCTTAGAGGCTGATGCGCAGGTGGAGGCTCAGAATGCGCGTGAGTTGCTGAGAGAGGTCAACGCGAACGTTTCCTATTTGATATTGCTTTCATGCGTGGCCGTTACGACATTCTTAGTTTTCTTTGCTGCGCCAGTTCCATGCAGCGTGGAAGCCGGATTATTAATTGGAATCTACTCACATTTTCTTTTGACAGTGGCGATGGTCCTCAAGCGTGCCCATGAGGTTTTTGACTCGGAGTATTCCAAGCCACTGCGTTTTGAAGGAACCCACGACTGAAAGACGTATTAATCGTTTTACGAGTAGGCTTTGATTTCTGGTGAAAGATGAGTCGCTACCTATAGACACCCACCCCCAACCCTGTTACACGCTCCCAATCTTGCGGCCTCGGATTCGTTCCGGGGCCTCTGATATTTGTAACCGGGGACCTTCGGGGCCCTATACCCTTGGCACCTACGGGGGCCTATCACATAGTGGGGAAACTCCCTGCACTTGCTAAACGGAAGACAGAAAGCATGGCACTCAAGTCGTACAAGCCGACGACGCCGGGCCAGCGCGGGCTGGTGCTGATCGACCGTTCGGAGCTTTGGAAAGGACGTCCGGTCAAGTCTCTCACTGAGGGTTTGACCAAATCGGGCGGCCGGAACAACACCGGACGGATCACTTCACGCCGCCGCGGCGGTGGCGCAAAGCGTCTCTACCGGATCGTTGACTTCAAACGGAACAAATTTGATGTCGCGGCAACCGTCGAGCGGATCGAATATGACCCGAACCGGACCGCATTCATCGCACTGGTAAAATACGAAGACGGCGAGCAGGCATATATCCTGGCTCCGCAGCGTCTGGCTGTTGGTGACAAAGTCGTGGCATCCGCCAAGGCCGACATCAAGCCGGGCAACGCAATGCCGTTCTCGGGCATGCCCATCGGTACCATCGTCCACAACATCGAGATGAAGCCTGGTAAAGGCGGTCAGATCGCACGTGCGGCCGGTACATACGCTCAGTTCGTTGGTCGCGATGGCGGCTACGCTCAGATCCGTCTGAGCTCGGGCGAGCTGCGCATGGTCCGTCAGGAATGCATGGCCACCGTTGGTGCCGTGTCCAACCCCGACAACAGCAACCAAAACCTCGGTAAAGCCGGTCGTATGCGCCACAAGGGCGTTCGCCCGTCGGTTCGTGGTGTTGCAATGAACCCGATCGACCACCCGCACGGTGGTGGTGAAGGTCGTACCTCGGGTGGCCGTACGCCGGTTACCCCGTGGGGTAAGGACACCAAGGGTAAGCGTACCCGCAACAAGAACAAAGCGTCCCAGAAGCTGATCATCCGCTCGCGGCACGCCAAGAAGAAGGGACGTTAATCTATGTCTCGCTCTGTTTGGAAGGGTCCTTTCGTCGATGCTTACGTGCTGAAAAAAGCCGAAGCAGCGCGCGAGTCGGGCCGCAACGAAGTCATCAAGATTTGGTCGCGTCGTTCCACCATTCTGCCCCAGTTCGTGGGTCTGACCTTTGGTGTGTACAACGGCCATAAGCATATCCCCGTCAACGTCTCGGAAGACATGATCGGTCAGAAGTTCGGTGAATACTCGCCGACTCGTACCTATTACGGTCACGCCGCTGACAAAAAAGCGAAGCGGAAGTAAGTCATGGGCAAGGAAAAGAACCCCCGCCGCGTGGCTGAAAACGAAGCAATGGCGAAAACGCGCATGCTCCGTACTAGCCCGCAGAAACTGAACCTGGTTGCGCAGATGATCCGCGGCAAGAAAGTTGAGAAGGCTCTGACCGACCTGACTTTCTCGAACAAGCGTGTCGCGCAGGACGTCAAGAAGTGCCTGCAGTCTGCAATCGCCAACGCCGAGAACAACCACAACCTGGATGTCGACGAACTGATCGTCGCCGAAGCCTGGGTTGGCAAGAACCTGGTCATGAAGCGCGGTCGTCCGCGTGCCCGTGGCCGTTTCGGCAAGATCATGAAGCCGTTCTCGGAGATCACCATCAAGGTGCGTCAAGTTGAGGAGCAAGCCTAATGGGACATAAAGTCAATCCGATCGGCATGCGCCTTCAGGTCAACCGTACCTGGGACAGCCGCTGGTACGCCGACACCAAGGACTACGGTGATCTTCTGCTGGAAGACCTCAAAATCCGTGAGTTCATCAACAAAGAGTGCAAGCAGGCCGGTGTTGCCCGTGTGATCATCGAACGTCCGCACAAGAAGTGCCGCGTTACGATCCACACTGCACGTCCCGGTGTCATTATCGGCAAGAAAGGTGCAGACATTGAAGTTCTGCGCAAAAAGCTTGCTCGCATGACCGACAGCGAATTGCACCTGAACATCGTCGAAGTGCGCAAGCCCGAGCTTGACGCGCAGCTGGTTGCTGAGTCCATCGCTCAGCAGCTGGAGCGCCGCGTCTCGTTCCGCCGCGCGATGAAGCGGTCGGTTCAAAACGCCATGCGCATGGGCGCCCTGGGTATCCGGGTGAACGTCGCTGGTCGTCTGGGCGGCGCCGAAATCGCTCGGACCGAGTGGTACCGCGAAGGCCGCGTGCCTCTGCACACCCTGCGTGCCGACATCGATTACGCACATGCCGAAGCGATGACTCCCTACGGGATCATCGGGATCAAGGTCTGGATCTTCAAAGGTGAGATCATGGAGCACGATCCGCAGGCACGTGACCGTAAAGCACAGGAACTCCAGGACGGCCCTGCACCTCGTGGTGCTGGTGGCGGTCGTCGCTAAGGAGGGAAAGATATGCTTCAACCAAAGCGTACTAAATTCCGCAAGATGCACAAAGGCCGGATCAAGGGGCTCGCCAAAGGCGGTTCCGATCTGAACTTTGGCACCTACGGTCTGAAAGCACTGCAGCCCGAGCGCGTCACCGCGCGTCAGATCGAAGCTGCACGTCGTGCCATGACCCGTCACATGAAACGTCAAGGCCGCGTCTGGATCCGGATCTTCCCGGATACTCCCGTGACCTCGAAGCCAACCGAAGTCCGTATGGGTAAAGGTAAAGGCTCCGTTGACTTCTGGGCAGCGAAAGTAAAGCCCGGTCGTGTGATGTTCGAAATTGACGGCGTCAATGACGACATCGCCCGCGAGGCCCTGCGCCTGGCCGCGATGAAGCTGCCGATCAAGACCCGCGTTGTGGTCCGCGAAGACTGGTAAGCGATTGGGGCTTTGACCCCACTCGTTACAAGAATGACCCTCGTCGGGAAACCGGCGGGGGTTTTCTTTTGGTTCGGTAACCCGTGCTTCGTGGATCGTGAAAAACGTCGACCTCCCTCCGCCGCACCCCTAGGCTAGCTTGCAGGAATGGGAGGGTCCTATGGTTCAGCTACGCAAAAAGATGCTCATTAAGGAAGTCATAACCACCGACCAGTTGGGCCAACCTTGTGATCCGATCAGTCGAGTCGCAGCGATGGCGGTGATGCAGAACCCTCTGGCCGGGCAATTTTCGGACGATCTTTCAGAGTTGTTCGAGATCGGCGCCATTCTGGGTTCGGAACTCGCCGCTGAGGCAGTTTCTCAACTTGATGGGCCGCCGGTTTCGTACGGCAAAGCCGCGATTGTCGGCATGAACGGCGATCTTGAGCAGGGCGGGGCGGTGATCCACCCCAAACTCGGTGCGCCCATGCGCGCTGCGGTGGGCGGAGGTGAGGCGGTGATACCGTCCAACGCCAAGCTGGGCGCGCCAGGTTGCGCGATTGATCTTCCGCTGGGGCACAAGGACAATCCGTGGTCGTTCGATCATTTCGACACTATGACGCTGAACATCCCAGATGCGCCGAAACCGGATGAGATCGTGCTTTGCCTCGCCTATGCCGACGGAGGTCGCCCGATACCGCGCTGTGGCAAAGGGCCCATCAAGACCTAAGCGGCTGGTCTTGCTGAGAGGGCTGGGGTATGCCCGGCCCATGGCACAAATTGAATCACTCTTCGTCACACGACTCTATCGCGCAGCCCTGTCCGAGTTCGATCCCAGGATCGACGCGGAGGAATTGGAAAGTTCATGCTTCGTCATTGCTGAAGATGATGAGGCCGGGCAGGACTGGTGTGAAGCGAACGCATACCCCGGCTACACCAGTTATGCTTCGCTGACCGATTTGCCTTGGCGATTTCCGATATTTGCCGATCTTGTCAAAGTGCTGGATCAGCACGTCGCGGCTTTCGCCAAGGATTTGGAGTTTGATCTGGACGACCGCGCGTTGAAGCTTGAGGATCTGTGGATCAATATCCTGCCCGAGGGCGGAATGCATGCCAGTCACCTGCACCCTCACAGTGTCATTTCGGGCACAACCTATGTGTCCATGCCGGAAGGGGCCAGTGCACTGAAACTGGAAGACCCACGTTCGGGCCTTATGATGGCCGCCCCGACGAGGCTGAAAGGCGGGCGTCGGGAATTACAGCCTTTCATCTACATGAAGCCACAGGTGGGCGACGTCCTGCTGTGGGAAAGCTGGCTGCGCCACGAGGTGCCGATTAATATGGCCGAGGACGAGCGGATTTCTGTTAGCTTCAACTATAAATGGGAATGAAGCGTCTTAAAGCGTCAAGGTGAAAGCGCTCCAGTTACTTCGTCGGAGGATACTATGACCAAAACAGCTCTCGTCACAGGCGCATCATCCGGAATTGGTAGGGAATTGGCACGTTATCATGCGTCGCGAGGCGGCAATCTGATCATCAGTGCGCGACGCGGAGATGCGTTAGATGCCCTCAGATCAGAGCTTGAGGCAGCCCACGATGTTACTGTCACTGCCATTCCGCTTGATCTGGGTGCTGTTGGAGGCGCGGAAAAACTTTATGAGGCCGTCAAGAGCAAAGACCTGACGGTCGACTACCTGATCAACAATGCTGGATTCGGAGGGCATGGGGCTTTTTTGGATCGCCGCCTTTCGGACGATCTGGATATGATCCGGCTGAACGTCGAAGCCCTTGTCTCTCTGTGTCATCTGTTCGGCAGGGATATGATCAGTGGCGGTGGCGGAAAGATACTGAATGTCAGTTCGACTGCGGCACATATGCCGGGTCCATTGCAGGCGACCTATTTTGCCACCAAGGCCTATGTTTCGAGTTTCAGTCAGGCGCTCGCGGAGGAGCTGAAAGGTAAGGGCGTCACTGTGACGGCGCTGGAGCCAGGCTATGTCGTGACCGAATTTGCTGCTGCTGCAAATCTTGAGGGCACGAAGCTTGTTGCCCAAAAAGGGGCGACCGCTGAGGCCGTGGCCAAAGTGGGCTACGACGCCATGATCGATGGGAAGCTCACGATGATCAACGATAAGTCGCTCGCGTTTGTGCTGGGTTGGGTCATGCCGTTGCTGCCGCGACGCGCGCGCCTGAAAATGGTTCGGAAAATGCAGGAGAAAGGTGCCTGAGCACTTGGCCGCGTTTGTCGGGATCCAGAAAGGTCGCAGTAGTGATCTGCTGCCCGGTTTCAGAGGGCGGCGGTAATTTGGAAACAGGTAGTTTCATCTGCCCGAATACGGTTTGAAACTTTCCCTTGCCACCCACCCCCCAAACCCTTATACGGCGGCATCCTGCGATCTCCCGGCGTTGTCGGGCGATTCGTATGTCTATCATTCATCCACCAGGTCAAAGGTGACCCTGTAAGGGGGCCTTCTGGTGTTTTGAGCAAAGGAAAAAGGCGATGAACGCCCAAGAACTGCGTGACAAGACCCCGGACCAGCTCCGCGAGGAACTGGCCAACCTGAAGAAAGAAAGCTTTAACCTGCGCTTTCAACAGGCAACCGGTCAGCTGGAAAACACAGCCGGCATCAAAGCGGCCCGCCGCAATGCTGCCCGTGTCAAAACCATTCTGAACGAAAAGGCCGCTGCTGCGGCATCCGAGGAGTAATCAGATGCCCAAGCGTATCCTGCAAGGCACCGTGACCAGCGACGCCAACGAACAGACCATAACCGTATCCGTCGAGCGCCGCTTTACGCATCCGGTTCTGAAGAAAACCATCCGTAAGTCCAAGAAATACCGGGCTCACGATGAAAAGAACGCCTTCAAGGTCGGCGACACCGTACGCATCATCGAATGCGCGCCGAAATCGAAGACGAAACGTTGGGAGGTTCTGGAGGCGTAAGCCCCCAGGACTTTTCATTTGTCGAAACCCTGGGGGATTTAACGAGACCAGCCCCCACAGGTCGGGAGAAACCACATGATCCAGATGCAGACCAATCTGGATGTCGCTGACAACTCCGGCGCACGCCGAGTTCAGTGCATCAAGGTCCTGGGTGGTTCCAAGCGTAAATACGCCTCCGTAGGCGACATCATTGTCGTCTCGGTGAAGGAAGCCATCCCGCGCGGCCGCGTGAAGAAAGGGGACGTCCGCAAGGCCGTCGTCGTACGCACCGCCAAGGAAGTCCGTCGTGAAGACGGCACCGCGATCCGTTTCGATCGCAACGCCGCCGTCATCCTGAACAACAACAACGAGCCCGTAGGTACCCGTATCTTTGGCCCCGTTGTTCGTGAACTGCGCGGCAAGAACTTCATGAAAATCATCTCGCTGGCT
Source organism: Ruegeria sp. D7 (assembly GCF_056534355.1). Lineage (NCBI taxonomy): Bacteria > Pseudomonadati > Pseudomonadota > Alphaproteobacteria > Rhodobacterales > Roseobacteraceae > Ruegeria > Ruegeria sp. D7. Next base: position 328,294 of record NZ_JBQFPG010000003.1, on the reverse strand, counting down.
CCGGAGGTGCTGTAATCATGGCTGCTAAACTCCGCAAAGGCGACAAGGTCGTCGTGCTGGCCGGCAAGGACAAGGGCAAAGAGGGAACTATCACCTCGGTTGACCCGAAAGCCGGTAAAGCTGTTGTCGATGGCATCAACATCGCCATTCGCCACACCCGTCAGTCGCAAACCTCGCAAGGTGGTCGCCTGCCTCAGGCAAACCCGATCGAGTTGTCGAACCTGGCACTGCTGGACAAAAACGGCAAAGCAACCCGCGTTGGCTTCCGCATGGAAGGCGACAAGAAGGTGCGCTTCGCCAAGACCACAGGGGACGTGATCGATGCTTGATAACGCAACCTACACCCCGCGTCTGAAAGCTCAGTACGCCGAAACCATCCGTGCCGCTCTGAAAGAAGAGTTCGGCTACAAGAACGACATGCAGCTGCCCAAGCTGGAAAAAATCGTTCTGAACATCGGTTGTGGTGCTGAGGCCGTCAAAGACTCGAAAAAAGCGAAAGCTGCTGTCGAGGATCTGACTGCGATTGCTGGCCAGAAGGCCGTTGCAACCAAGGCGAAGAAGTCGATCGCGGGTTTCCGCGTCCGTGAAGACATGCCGCTGGGTGCGAAAGTGACCCTGCGCGGCGACCGGATGTACGAATTCCTGGATCGTCTGATCACCATCGCGATGCCTCGCGTTCGTGACTTCCGCGGTGTGAAGCCGTCTTTCGATGGTCGTGGCAACTTTGCCATGGGCATGAAAGAGCACATCGTGTTCCCTGAGATTGATTTCGACAAGGTCGATGAAGTCTGGGGCCTGGATATCGTAATTGCCACCACAGCGAAAACCGACGCTGAAGCAAAGGCATTGTTGAAAGCATTCAACATGCCGTTCAACGCGTAAGCGCCGGGAGGATTGAGACATGGCTAAAAAAGCAATGATCGAACGCGAGAAGAAGCGCGAACGCCTGGTGGCCAAATATGCCGCAAAGCGTGCCGAGCTGAAAGAAATCGCGAATGACGAGAGCAAGCCGATGGAAGAGCGTTTCAAAGCGCGTCTGAAACTGGCGAAACTGCCGCGCAACAGCTCGGCTACCCGTCTGCACAACCGTTGTCAGCTGACCGGTCGTCCCCACGCTTACTACCGTAAGCTGAAGGTCAGCCGTATCGCGCTGCGCGAGCTGGGTTCTGCTGGTCAGATCCCCGGCATGGTGAAATCGAGCTGGTAAGGGAGACATAGATATGAATGATCCTATCGGCGATATGCTCACCCGTATCCGCAACGCGCAAATGCGCGGCAAGTCCACCGTTTCCACCCCGGCTTCCAAGCTGCGCGGCTGGGTTCTGGACGTGCTGGCGGACGAAGGTTACATCCGTGGCTACGAAGCGACGACCGGTGAAAACGGTCATCCGGCCATCGAAATCAGCCTGAAATACTACGAAGGCACCCCTGTTATTCGCGAACTCAAGCGGGTTTCCAAGCCTGGCCGTCGCGTCTACATGGGCGTCAATGACATCCCGCAGGTCCGTCAGGGTCTGGGCGTGTCGATTGTCAGCACTCCGAAAGGTGTGATGTCGGACGCAAACGCTCGCTCCAACAATGTTGGCGGCGAAGTGCTCTGCACCGTCTTCTAAGGAGGTCTGCAATGTCTCGTATTGGTAAAAAACCGGTCGAGCTGCCCAGCGGCGTTACCGCCTCTGTGTCGGGTCAGACCATCGAAGTGAAAGGTCCGAAAGGCACTCGTAGCTTCACCGCCACCGACGACGTTACGTTGTCGGTTGAAGACAACGTGGTCAAGATCGATCCCCGTGGCATGTCCAAGCGTGCGCGACAGCAGTGGGGCATGAGCCGCACCATGGTCGCTAATCTTGTTGAAGGCGTAACAAACGGCTTCAAAAAAGAGCTGGAGATCCAGGGTGTTGGTTACCGGGCTCAGATGCAGGGTAATACCCTGAAGCTGAACCTAGGCTACAGCCACGATGTTGATTTCACTGCTCCGGAAGGTGTCACCATCACCGCGCCGAAGCAGACCGAGATCGTTGTGGAAGGTATCGACCAGCAGCAGGTGGGCGAAGTCGCGGCCAAAATCCGCGAATGGCGCCGTCCCGAGCCGTACAAAGGCAAGGGCATCCGCTATAAGGGCGAGTTCATCTTCCGCAAGGAAGGCAAGAAGAAGTAAGGACGCAGACAATGGCAAACAGCAAAAGAACCCTGTTTCTGAAGCGCCGCCTGCGCGTTCGGAACAAACTTCGCAAGGTCAACGCGGGTCGTCCCCGTCTGTCCGTACACCGTTCGAACAAGAACATCTCTGTTCAGCTGATCGACGACGTACGTGGCGTGACCCTGGCCGCAGCCTCGACCCTGGAAAAGGATCTGGGCGTTGTGGGCAAGAACAACGTCGAAGCGGCCACCAAAGTGGGCGCGGCCATCGCCGAGCGCGCCAAAAAGGCAGGCGTCGAAGAGGCCTATTTCGATCGTGGCGGCTTCCTGTTCCACGGCAAGGTGAAGGCTCTGGCCGACGCCGCGCGTGAAGGTGGTCTGAAGATCTAAGACTTGCGGGCAGCTTTGCGGCTGCCCCGATGATCCGGGGGCCTCGGCGACAGTCGGGGCTCACTTGGATTGAACTAAACGGCGCCGCATGCGCCACATGAGAAAAGGGATGCCAAATGGCAGAACGTGAAAACCGTCGGGGCCGTGGCCGCGATCGTGAAGAAGCGCCGGAGTTTGCAGATCGTCTGGTCGCAATCAACCGCGTGTCGAAAACCGTAAAAGGTGGTAAGCGCTTTGGCTTCGCCGCTCTGGTGGTTGTCGGCGATCAGAAAGGCCGCGTCGGCTTTGGCAAAGGTAAAGCGAAAGAAGTACCTGAAGCCATCCGTAAGGCGACTGAACAAGCCAAGCGTCAGATGATCCGCGTGCAACTGCGCGAAGGTCGTACTCTGCACCACGATATCGAGGGGCGTCACGGCGCTGGTAAAGTGGTTATGCGCACCGCACCTGAAGGTACCGGTATCATCGCCGGTGGTCCGATGCGTGCTGTGTTCGAAATGCTGGGCGTTAAGGACGTTGTGTCCAAGTCGCTGGGCTCGCAGAACCCGTACAACATGATCCGCGCCACCATCAACGGCCTGCAGAAAGAGCAGAGCCCGCGTTCGGTTGCCGCACGTCGTGGCAAAAAGGTTGCGGACATCCTGCCCAAGCGGGACGAAGCACCCGCTGCTGCTGAAGCAGAAGCATAAGGAGAGCGACCCATGGCAAAAACCATCGTCGTCAAGCAGATCGGCTCCCCGATCCGCCGCCCCGCCGAACAGCGCGCAACCCTGATCGGCCTGGGCCTGAACAAGATGAACAAAACCCGTGAACTGGAAGACACACCTTCGGTCCGCGGTATGGTCAACAAGATCCCGCATCTGGTTGAGATCATCGAAGAGCGCGGCTAAGCGCAGTCTCTTTCGCGAATTGAAAGGCCCCCGAAGTTTCGGGGGCTTTTTTCGTGTTTGCGATTGTGTTTGTCCGCTTTGAGCCCAAAGCGGTCTAGTGTGGCTGCCATTTCAGAGCATCATTTTGATTGGGAAACTTGGCGCGCAATTTAAAGCCGGCAGAGATTTTCCTTTCTGCCTTAGATCACCTCGATGCTAGGCTCGGGATAATTCGCCTTGCTGAGTATGGAAAAACTATGACCAAACTGAATGTCTCCCGTCGTACAGCAATAACCGGTCTTGGTTGCGCATCGATGATCGCGATTGCCAATGCCACATCCTCTTATGCGGCCTCGACATTGCAGGATCTTGGAGGCCAGCTCCAAACACTGCCTGAGATCACTGTCTACACAGCGCGGCGTGTCATCACCATGGAAGACAACGACCCGGCTATTAACGCGGTTGCCGTGGTCGGAGACCGTATTCTGGCCGCTGGCCCGCGCGACAAACTCGTTGACCGGATCGGTTCGCAGCCGTTTCGGCTGGACGATCAGTTCTCCGAAAAAGTTATTATCACGGGTTTGATCGACCAGCATGTGCATCCTTTCCTCGCGGGATTGACCCTGACCTCCGAGATAATATCGATCGAGGATTGGAACATTCCGACTGGCCTTTCGAAGGCCGCCGTCGATGAAGCAGATTATAAGTCTCGTTTGCAAGCCGCCGAAGCGGCTATGGATGATCCCGACGCTTTGCTGCTGACGTGGGGGTACCATCACTTCTTTCATGGCGAGATCAGGCGTGCGCAACTCGACGAGATCAGTAGCACGCGTCCAATCATCATAATCCACCGATCTGCGCACGAGTTTGTCCTTAACACTCCAGCATTGAAATTTCTGGGTATCACCGAGGATTTTGTTAATGGCTTTGAGGGGCTCGCTCTTGAGCAATCGAGTTTCGAGGACGGGTATTTCTTCGAGGCAGGCATGTTCGCCGTTCTTCCCGCAGTCGCTCCGGTGCTTGCTACACCAGAGCGCCTGGGCGCGGGTTTGAGGCTGGCGCGCGAGTATATGCACCGTGCAGGCGTCACAGTTGCTGCGGAACCGGGTGGCGTGCTGTCCCGGCCTCTTCAAGAAGCAACCAACGCGGTCTTTTCAGGATCCGATACCCAACTCAGGACCTATTTCATACCTGACGGGAAATCCCTGGCTGCCTTGCACTTTCAAAATGGTTCGATGATTGAGGAGACCGAAAAACTGCTGGACTGGGGTGAAGGTAAGACGGCGTTCATGCCGAAGCAGGTGAAACTCTTCGCCGATGGCGCTGTTTACAGTTTGGCCATGCAGGTATCGAAGCCTTATGTGGGCGGCGATTTCCACGGCGAGTGGATCATGCAGCCGGACGAGTTCAATCCCGTATTCGATGCATATTGGGATGCAGGTTACCAAATACATGTTCATCAGACCGGCGACCTTGCCGTGGACTTGATCTTGGACGCTGTTGAGCGAAACATGCGCCGGAAGCCGCGGGCAGGTCACCGTACAACATTGGTTCACTTCGGTTATGCGAGAGAAGATCAAGCAAAGCGGATCGCTGAGCTGGGCTGCATCGTCAGCGGCAATCCATACTACGTAACTGCGCTGTCAGATCGATATAGCGAGCTTGGACTGGGCCCGGAACGTGCGGATGACATCGTTCCCCTTGGGCCAATTAAGGCCAACGGCATTCCGATCTCATTCCATTCCGACGTACCAATGGCTCCCGGTGAACCGCTGTTCCTAGTATGGGCTGGCGTAAACCGAACGACCTTCTCAGGCCGTGTCGCAGGCCCAGAACACCGCCTGTCGGTCGAAGACGCTTTGCGGGCTGTGACTATCGATGCGGCCCAATCCTTGCGATTGGAGGATGAGGTTGGCTCTATCGCTCCCGGCAAGTTGGCGAACTTCACCATCCTTGAAGAGGACCCATTCGAGGTGGAAGCCGATAAGATTAAAGACATCGGTATCTGGGGGACCGTACTTGAGGGTGACATTTTTCCAGTGTCAGACGACTTCGATCTCGACCGCGCGTCATTATCGCCAAACCGGGATACAATAAATCCACCAACAAAGCCGCTGTATGCGCTTGCCGATTTATCGGGCATCGCCCAGAAAGGCATGCTTGCCGGATGCTCGTGTTGCGCTTCACCCGTATCTCAGTCGTGCACGACATCTGCAGCGGGAAAAATCTCTGCTGTTAGCTGTTGCGGGACCAATGCTTTGGGGTGGGCCGTCGTGTCCGAATGGGCCTCCAGAGTTTAGATTGGAGCCAAGCCAAGGATAGGTTTCGGTCGTCGGCATTGTCTGAAATGCGGTCGGTCGAACGGAATGATCGGCACAACTGCTTCAAGTTCAAAGTAGAGTTGCTAATCTTACTCTTCGCCAGCTTGCGGCAGACGATTACTTCACACATCGCGTGAGTGTTGAGCTTTCTACAGCCAAAGGGTTACGCTCTAAATCGGTTACAAATCAATCGCACGATCGTATTCGATAAGCACGTCAACACTTCCGCGAGGTACCAAATTGCACAAGCCTAGAAAAACAAACTTTGGTGCTGTAACAGCGTTGGTTCTTTCAAATACACTAATGGCTGCCCCTCTTGAAGCTCAGCAGGCCGTTCCGGTGACCTATTCGCTTGAAGCAGGCGTGGTTTATGGACAGGGGTTCGTGACGAAAGAGGGTGAGGAGGTTTCGCGCGACTTGTGGATGGACATCTATCATCCGACCGAAGCCACAACCACGCCGCGACCCGCTGTAGTCCTCACCTTTGGCGGCGCATTCCATCGCGGCAGTCCGCGGCTTACGTTTCAATCGGGTGGCGCTCAGGATACCTCGATGGGCAACTATTGCCGTCGGTTTGCCGCGAGGGGCTATACGTGCTTTGCAATCGACTATCGGCTGACACCCGAAGGGCCTGTGCCGTCAGGGGAAGGGTATCAAGCAGATTGGATCGCGCCCGACAGTCTGTTGCCTCTGTTGCCCCAAGCCAACCATATTCGGGGGACTATGGACCTGCCGCCGCTTGATTTCAGCATCCCCGAACAAGAGAAGACAATGGTTGATGGCGTGATCTCGGCTGCCGAAGACTTGCGCAAAGCGGTGCTTCATATCCGCGAGTTCGCGGACACATACGAGATCGATCCGAACCGTATCGCGCTTGGTGGCTTTTCCGCGGGTGCAGTAACATCTTGGAACGTCGCGCATGGTATGGGAGTTTCCGTCTCCGGCGTTTTTCTCCTGTCTGGAACCGATGCCGGGTTTGACGTGAACAAGGCTGTCACGGCCTCTTCAAACAGACCACCGATACTAATGTTTATGGGGCAGTATGATTTGGCAGGCGCGTTGTCTTCCGTTCCAATGCTCATCGATCACTACCAAAAAGTTGGCGTGGATCACGAGTTCGCATGGGTGCCGGGCTTCGGCCATTTCTATCCCGCTGGCGCAGCCAGTTTGGGTAGCGATGCAGTGAGTATGTCTGTGGAAGGTCGGATTGCCGAGTTCCTCGAACGCGTTATCGGAAAAGGGTCATAACGTTCAGATCACTAGCTGCAAGCGACAATTGACTGATGCGTGGCACTAGTCGCCTTGCGCAATGCCCGCTTAGTCCGCAAAGTGGACATACGTTGCATTCAGAGTAGCCTGCGTACTCCCGCTTGCCATTCCCCCACCGCATATCGGCTAGACCAAAACGCGCGTTGTTAGCGATATCGAACACTCCTATCTGAGCCTTGTCCACAAAGGAACAAATGGAAACGCCCGGGGAATACGCCTCGGAACAGAAAGGAAATTAGATATGGCACATACAGCAACACTGACACATGGCGGTTTCAACCTGAGTGCTCGTATTGCGAGCTTTGTTGAGCGCGTAAAAGAAAACCGCGCTCGGGCTGCAGAATACAGCCGCACCTATCGCGAACTGCAAAGCCTGAGCAATCGCGAGCTGGACGATATCGGCGTTCGCCGTTGTGATATCGCAGATATTGCACGCGACCACGCATATTGCGCGTAACACCTGAACCACTCACCGTTGAAGAGGCGCCAATCTGGCGCCTTTTTTGGTTTTGGCAATTGTGATGGATCAAACCTTGCAACGCAGGGCACAACGCTGTAGAGCGCTCCGGTGGATTTCCATCCACGAGAATCAAAATCAAGAAATGCCGTGTTTGGCCCATCACGCTTCGGGGGTCACATCCGGCTTAGGAGAAGCGAAATGAAACTGAACGAATTGCGCGACAATCCTGGCGCCGCACCTAAACGCACCCGCGTTGGCCGTGGTCCCGGTTCTGGCAAAGGTAAAATGGGTGGCCGTGGTATCAAAGGCCAGAAATCCCGTTCGGGTGTGGCCATCAATGGCTACGAAGGCGGCCAGATGCCGCTCTATCAGCGTCTGCCCAAGCGTGGCTTCAACAAGCCGAACCGCAAGGAATTCGCTGTTATCAACCTGGGCCTGATCCAGAAATTCGTCGACGCCGGCAAGCTGGACGCCAAAGCTGCGATCACCGAAGATGCACTGGTTGCCTCCGGTCTGGTTCGTCGCAAGCTGGACGGTGTCCGCGTTCTGGCCAAAGGTGAAATCACCGCCAAAGTGAACCTGGAAGTCACAGGTGCTTCGAAATCTGCTGTTGAGGCAGTTGAGAAAGCGGGCGGTTCACTGACGGTCACAAAAGCTGCTGCGGCAGAGTAAGCGCTTGTGAGCGGGCCAAGACCCGCTTACATAGACCTCAGAGTTTTCCAAGACGCCGCCCGAGCCGGAAAACGGTTCCGGGCGGTGTTTTCATAAGAGAGACCGATTTATGGTATCAGCAGCAGAACAAATGGCAGCCAACACAAGCTGGGCTGCTTTGGGCAAAGCCACCGATCTGCGCAACCGCATCCTGTTCACGCTGGGTTTGTTGATCGTCTATCGTCTGGGCACCTTCATTCCGGTCCCAGGTATCGACGGGCAAGCCCTGCGTGAGTTCATGGAGCAAGCGGGGCAGGGCATCGGCGGCATGGTTTCGATGTTCACCGGCGGGGCGCTGGGGCGGATGGGTATCTTTGCCCTCGGCATCATGCCCTATATCTCGGCCTCGATCATCGTGCAGCTGCTGACATCGATGGTTCCCGCGCTCGAACAGCTCAAGAAAGAGGGCGAGCAAGGGCGCAAGAAGATCAACCAATACACCCGTTTCGGTACCGTGGCTCTGGCCACCGTTCAGGCTTATGGTCTGGCGGTTTCGTTGGAATCGGGCGATCTTGCGACCGATCCGGGCATGTTCTTCCGTATGTCGACCATGATCACTTTGGTCGGCGGCACCATGTTTCTGATGTGGCTGGGCGAGCAGATCACCGCACGCGGCATCGGTAACGGTATCTCTCTGATCATCTTCGTTGGCATTATTGCCGAGGTTCCCGCCGCTCTGGCGCAGTTCTTCGCTTCGGGCCGCAGCGGTGCGATCAGCCCCGCCGTGATCGTGGGTGTGATCATCATGGTCATCGCCGTGATCACCTTTGTGGTGTTCATGGAGCGGGCCCTGCGCAAGATCCATATCCAATACCCGCGCCGTCAGGCTGGTATGAAAGTCTACGAAGGCGGCTCCAGCCACCTGCCGGTCAAAGTGAACCCGGCGGGTGTGATCCCTGCGATCTTTGCAAGCTCGCTGCTGTTGCTGCCGGTAACGATCTCGACCTTTTCGTCGGGCGCCACAAATGGCCCGGTGATGTCGTGGCTGCTGGCCAACTTCGGCCCCGGACAGCCGCTTTATCTGCTGTTCTTCGCTTCGATGATCGTGTTCTTCGCCTATTTCTACACGTTCAACGTTTCGTTCAAGCCGGACGATGTGGCGGACAACCTGAAAAAGCAGAACGGTTTTGTGCCGGGTATCCGTCCCGGCAAGAAGACCGCCGAGTATCTGGAATACGTCGTCAACCGCGTGCTGGTTCTGGGTTCGGCCTATCTGGCGGCCGTTTGTCTGCTGCCTGAAATCCTGCGGGGCCAGTTTGCTATCCCGTTCTATTTCGGCGGCACCTCGGTTCTGATTATCGTCTCTGTGACCATGGACACGATCCAACAAGTCCAGAGCCACCTGCTGGCGCATCAATACGAAGGGCTGATTGAAAAGTCCCAGCTGCGCGGCAAAGGCAAGAAACGCGGCAGAAAGGGAGCTGCTCGTCGATGAACATCATTCTTCTCGGCCCCCCGGGGGCAGGCAAAGGAACGCAGGCGCGTCACCTGGTTGAAACCCGCGGTATGGTGCAACTCAGCACCGGAGACATGCTGCGCGAGGCCAAAACCTCGGGCACGGAGATGGGCCAGAAGGTTGCTGCGATAATGGACGCGGGTAAGCTGGTCACCGATGAGATCGTGATCGGCCTAATCGAAGAGAAACTGACCACCGAAAAAGGCGCCGGTTTCATCTTTGACGGCTTCCCCCGGACGTTGGCACAGGCCGACGCGCTGTCGGCTCTGCTGACCAAGCTGGGCCAGTCGCTGCATACGGTGATCGAGATGCGTGTGGATGATGACGCGCTGGTGGACCGGATTACGGCGCGGTCAACCTGCGGCGGATGTGGGGAGGTCTATAACGACAACACCAAACCGATTCCTGCGGATCGCAAATGCACCAATTGCGGTAAGGAAAATGACTTCGTCCGTCGTGCCGACGACAACGAAGACAGCCTGCGTACGCGCTTGATGGAATACTACAAGAAGACCTCTCCGCTGATTGGTTACTACTACGCCAAAGGCGATCTGCGTCCGGTGAACGGGCTGGCGGATATCAAGGAAGTCACCGCGTCGATTGAGGCGGTTCTTGGCTGATATCAATATGGGCTTGACGGCACCGCCAAAAGCCCATATCGACCCCCATCCCTAAAGGGAATCAAAACCGCATGCGGGATTCGTCCCAATTGCCCCGACCACCTCGAATAATACTGGACCCTCTGGCGTCACTGCCACGGTCAAGTGTTGTGAAAAAAGGTTCCGGAGTTACGGAACCGCAACAAAAAGGAAAGTGACACGTGGCACGTATTGCCGGCGTAAACATCCCGACTGCAAAGCGGGTACCAATCGCCCTCACATATATCACCGGTATCGGAAACACCTCGGCCAAAGCGATCTGCGAAGCCGTAGGCATTGAAGCGCACCGTCGCGTCAATGAACTGTCCGACGCCGAAGTTCTGGCCATCCGCGAGCACATCGATGCAAACTTCACCGTCGAAGGTGACCTGCGTCGTGAAGTTCAGATGAACGTCAAGCGCCTGATGGACCTGGGCTGCTATCGCGGTCTGCGTCACCGCCGCAACCTGCCGGTTCGCGGTCAGCGTACCCACACCAATGCTCGTACCCGCAAAGGCCCCGCAAAGGCCATTGCCGGTAAGAAGAAATAAGGGAGGGTCTGACCGATGGCACGTGATAAGACTCGCGTTAAGCGCAAAGAGCGTAAGAACATCGCATCGGGCGTTGCCCATGTGAACTCGACCTTCAACAACACCAAGATCCTGATCTCGGACGTACAGGGCAACGCCATCTCGTGGTCGTCTGCCGGTACCATGGGCTTCAAGGGATCGCGGAAATCGACCCCCTACGCCGCTCAGATGGCTGCAGAAGATGCAGGCAAAAAGGCGCAGGAACATGGCGTCAAGACGCTGGAAGTCGAAGTTCAGGGCCCCGGTTCGGGTCGTGAATCGGCTCTGCGTGCGCTGGCTGCAGTGGGCTTCAACATCACGTCGATCCGCGACGTGACCCCGATCGCTCACAACGGCTGCCGTCCGCCGAAGCGTCGTCGCGTCTAAGCGATTTTGAATTAGGCTGGGGCTGTGTTTTTGCACGGCCCCAGCACGTCATTTTGAACCTCGGGCGTCTGCACCTTGTTGGTCATGGGGCGCGGACAGGAATGGAGGGATTACATGATCCATAAGAATTGGGCAGAATTGATCAAGCCGACCCAGCTTGACGGCAAGCCGGGCAACGATCCCGCACGTCAGGCAACCCTGGTTGCAGAACCGCTGGAACGTGGCTTTGGTCTGACCCTGGGCAACGCGCTGCGCCGTGTTCTGATGAGCTCGCTGCAAGGCGCGGCCATCACCAGCGTTCAGATCGACAACGTCCTGCACGAGTTCAGCTCGGTTGCCGGTGTACGTGAGGACGTCACCGACATCATCCTGAACCTCAAAGGCGTGTCGCTGCGCATGGAAGTCGAAGGCCCCAAGCGCCTGTCGATCAATGCCAAAGGCCCCGCAGTAGTTACCGCTGGCGACATCAGCGAAAGCGCTGGCATCGAGGTTCTGAACCGTGATCACGTCATTTGCCACCTGGATGATGGCGCAGACCTGTTCATGGAACTGACCGTCAACACCGGCAAGGGCTATGTCTCGGCTGAGAAGAACAAGCCCGAAGACGCACCCATCGGCCTGATCCCGATCGACGCGATCTACTCGCCGGTCAAAAAGGTTGCCTATGACGTTCAGCCGACCCGTGAAGGTCAGGTTCTGGACTATGACAAGCTGACCCTGAAAATCGACACCGACGGTTCGATCACGCCCGAGGATGCGCTGGCATTTGCCGCACGCATCCTGCAGGATCAGCTGTCAATCTTCGTCAATTTCGACGAGCCGGAATCGGCTGGCCGCCAGGACGAAGACGATGGTCTGGAGTTCAACCCGCTGCTGCTGAAGAAAGTGGACGAGCTGGAACTGTCGGTCCGTTCGGCAAACTGCCTGAAGAACGACAACATCGTTTACATCGGCGATCTGATCCAGAAGACCGAAGCCGAGATGCTGCGCACTCCGAACTTCGGCCGCAAGTCGCTGAACGAGATCAAGGAAGTGCTATCCGGCATGGGTCTGCACCTCGGCATGGATGTCGAGGACTGGCCGCCCGACAACATCGAAGATCTGGCCAAGAAATTCGAAGACGCGTTCTAAGCGCGTCTTCACAAATGCCCGGGCTGCCGGGGACCATATGGGCACTTCCGCCCCAAGGAGAGCCGGTGACACGCATCGCCGGCCAGACAAAGCAAAACGCGAAAGAAGGAACTAGAAAATGCGTCACGCACGTGGTTATCGCCGCCTGAACCGTACTCATGAGCACCGCAAAGCTCTGTTTGCAAACATGGCTGGCTCGCTCATCGAGCATGAGCAAATCAAAACAACTCTGCCCAAGGCAAAAGAACTGCGCCCGATCGTTGAAAAACTGATCACTCTGGGCAAGCGCGGCGACCTGCACGCCCGCCGTCAGGCCGCAGCACAGCTGAAAGAAGACAAAGACGTCGCCAAGCTGTTCGAAGTTCTGGGCCCTCGTTACGCCGAGCGTCAGGGCGGTTATGTCCGTATCCTAAAAGCAGGCTTCCGCTATGGCGACATGGCTCCGATGGCGATCATCGAATTCGTTGACCGCGACATCGACGCCAAGGGCGCGGCCGACAAAGCTCGTGTTGCCGCCGAAGAGGCCGCAGACGAAGAATAAGCCTTGGCTATATCTGAGTTTCAGCCCCCGCGTCGCAGACGCGGGGGTTTTCTTTTGCTCTGTGTGAAAATTCAAGTCGGCCTAAATTTAATTGCTTTCGGCTTTCAGAATACCATCCGCCGACGCTCCCGCGGACAAATTGGCGTCAGAGAAATCCTCTGTCTCTGGCAGTTCCAGATGAAGAGACGACGTGTGATCGATTTTGATCTTTCCCCGGGTCAATGTGTAATCAAGTACGTGCCCACCGGTGGTCCGGTCGTCAGAGATGAAATGCAAGTGGTAACCCGGTACGCCGATCCCGACTGCGTAGTCAGGGCAGCGGAACCCGAGAATAGTTCCCTCCACGTTTTCCAATTCAAACTCGGCCTGCGTTTTGACCACTTCCAGCAAAGGTCTGTATGGCCGTTCCTGTTTCAAAACGTTTCGATACCTAATGTGTTTGATCAATCCGGTGAAACGAACCGCATAAAACAGGTTCTTTGCATCGGCCATGTCATCCAAACCCTCCTCGAAATCGGATTTGTTAACCGGAGAATCCAACGCAAGCGAAATCGTTGGTTTGAAGTCAATGACGGCTGCGTATGGTGTCAGCGCGCCGTTATCCGCAATTGTCGCTTTGCCTTCCCCATCCAGGCGATAAGCGACACCATCCAGCACCACCATTTCTCCGTCCAGGGCGTTGAAGGTACCGAGACCGAAATCTCCATGTTCCAGCAGCTGACCGATGGAAACAGTCCCATCATAGACCCCCTGCATGACGGCACTCAGTAGTGAGGCCTGGTAATACTCGTGGGCGTGCTCTTCCCGCACAAAGCTCTTATTTCGATGATGAGAGGCAAGGGCCGTTGCAAAGGTCAATTCCCGGTCTTGGTGCATGGTCGTTCCCTCTGATTGGATTCAGCGCCAAGTCCAACACATAGCACAATTCCTTGTGAAACTTTTGCAACGCTTTGCGAAGCCATAATGCTCAAGCAGGATATTTGTGCGAATAGCTCAAAAGAAAGCGGTAGGTCCTCAGCATTGTCGAAGGCAGCGGGTTATGTCGCTTGCAATCTTTGCATCGGCCCCGCATATCCGGTTGGCGATATTGCCGGAGGGCCGATGATGCTAAGACTATTGTGTTCCCTAGTATTGCTGATGGGCGCAATACCGGCAGCCGCGGAGACGCACGTACCAAAAAGCCAGACCGAAATCAGCCTCGGGTTCGCCCCTGTCGTAAAGCAGGCTGCCCCGGCGGTTGTGAACATCTACGCCAAGATTGTGCGCGAAGGGCGGGCAAATCCACTGTTTTCTGACCCGTTCTTTCAGGACTTCTTTGGCCGTGGATTTGGGACGCCACGCCCCCGTGTGCAGAATTCGCTCGGCTCTGGCGTGATCCTCACTGGTGATGGGTATGTGGTGTCAAACTACCACGTTGTAGGGATGGCATCGGAAATTCAGGTCGTGACTACCGACCGTCGCGAATTCACTGCCGAAGTCGTTCTGGGTGACAAAGAAAGCGACATTGCAATCTTGCGGCTGAATGAGGCAAGCGATCTGCCGTTCCTGCAGATGCGCGATTCCGATCAGGTTGAAGTAGGAGAGCTGACGCTGGCGATTGGCAACCCCTTCGGCGTTGGCCAAACTGTTTCGTCAGGTATTATTTCAGGGCTGGCGCGCACAGGAACCGCAACCGGAAACGCAAGAGGGTACTTCATTCAAACCGATGCGGCGATAAACCCGGGCAATTCCGGTGGCGCGCTGATCGATGTGAATGGTGATCTGATTGGTATCAATACTTCAATCCTGACCCGCTCGGGCGGGTCGAACGGTATCGGCTTTGCCATTCCGGCCAATTTGGTAGCCGAATTCCTGCGGCAGGCGCAGTCTGGAAACGAAAGCTTCGTAAGTCCTTGGGCAGGAATGGCCGGTCAACACATGAGCGCGGACATAGCCGAGTCTCTGGGTATGGCCATCCCTCTAGGTGTGGTGATTTCTGACTTGCATGAACTGAGTCCGCTGGCAGAAGCGGGTCTGCGGGTCGGTGACGTTGTCACTCATGTCGACGGAGACGAGGTGAATTCTCCGGCCGAGATGAAATTTCGCATGGCTGTTGCCGGGGTAGGTGGAAAGTCGGTCCTGACTCGGCTGCGGGGCGAAGACCGCTCGGATATTGAAGTGGCGCTGATCAAACCGCCTGAAACGCCTGCGGCGGATGAGACTACGCTGGACGAGGATACGGTCATGCCAGGTCTGATCGTTTCGGGTGTAAATCCGGCGGTGATCGTAAAGCTTGGCTTGTCGCTGTCTCAGACCGGCGTCGTAGTGGTTGATCCGAACCGCTATGGCGGCCGCGCAGGATTGCGTGTGGGCGATGTCGTAAAAGGTATCAACGGAACCAGAACCGAGACACCGGAGGATATCGTTCAGGCACTGACCGATCCAGTTCGCCGGGTACAGATGGAGATTGAGCGGGGAAGCCGGTTAATCTCATTGCGGTTTCGGTTGTGATCCGTGAGTGATTTGTTCGATACCGGTTCTGCGGAACCAACCGCGTCGCCGCACCGGCCGCTTGCGGATCGCTTGCGCCCACAATCCCTGTCTGAGGTGATCGGGCAAGAGCAGGTTTTGGGACCAGATGCGCCATTGGGGGTGATGCTCGCGTCAGGTAGCCTGTCCAGCCTGATCTTCTGGGGCCCGCCGGGTGTGGGAAAGACAACCATCGCCCGGTTGCTGGCGCAGGAGGCCGATCTGCATTTCGTGCAGATCAGCGCGATTTTTACCGGTGTGCCGGATCTGAAGAAGGTATTTGAGGCTGCTAAAATCCGTCGTCAAAACGGGCAGGGCACCTTGTTATTTGTTGACGAAATCCATCGTTTCAATAAAGCGCAACAGGACGGGTTTCTGCCGCATATGGAGGACGGCACGATCCTCTTGGTTGGCGCGACGACCGAAAACCCTTCCTTCGAGTTGAACGCGGCGGTACTCAGCCGGTCTCAGGTGCTGGTTCTGGAACGCCTTAGCCTTGCTGATCTTGAGCGTTTGACACAACGCGCCGAGAAAGAGCTTGACCGCGCCTTGCCGCTAACGTCTGCCGCCCGCGAGGCGCTGCAGGAGATGGCGGATGGCGACGGTCGCGCACTACTGAACCTGATTGAACAGGTTGCTGCTTGGAAAGTGGACGCCGATCTGGACCCGGATGCATTGTCGACGCGCCTGATGCGGCGGGCCGCAAAATACGACAAATCGGGGGATGAGCATTATAATCTGATCTCAGCCCTGCACAAATCGGTGCGTGGATCGGACCCTGACGCGGCGCTGTATTGGTTTGCGCGGATGCTGACTGGCGGCGAAGACCCGCGCTATCTGGCGCGGAGGATCACGCGGATGGCGGTTGAAGATATCGGTTTGGCCGATCCTCAGGCGCAATCGATCTGCCTGCACAGTTGGGAAACCTACGAACGGCTGGGCTCGCCCGAGGGCGAGTTGGCACTGGCGCAGGCGTTGGTGTATCTGGCGCTCGCTCCGAAATCTAACGGGGCCTATGTGGGGTATAAGGCGGCGATGCGGCTGGCCAAGCAATCGGGCAGTGAACCGCCACCCAAACATATCCTGAACGCTCCGACATCGCTGATGAAGGATCAGGGATATGGTGCAGGGTATGCCTATGACCACGATGCCGAAGATGGGTTCTCGGGTCAGAACTATTTCCCGGATGATATAAAGCGCCCGGTTCTCTATCAGCCGGTAGAGCGTGGTTTTGAGCGCGAGCTGAAAAAACGGCTGGAATACTTCGCCAAGCTGAGAACGCAACGCAATCAGGGCTAGACTTGACTCTGCACCCGATGCGCGCGACAGACGCGCATGATTTCTAAGGCACTGAAACAAGCACAATCCGGGCGGATCAGCCGTGCGGAACAAGGGGCAATGGCATGAGCGGCGTACAGGTGATCACCGTAGCAGAGGGCGATGGCGACCAGAGGCTGGATCGTTGGCTGCGCCGCCTGTTTCCTCATGTCAGCCAGGGCAGGATCGAGAAGATGTGCCGCAAGGGTGAACTGCGTATCGACGGCGGTCGGGTCAAGGCCTCGACCCGGTTAGAGGTGGGGCAGTCCGTGCGTGTGCCTCCGCTGCCGCACGCGGATCACAAGCCCGCAGTCGTGAAGCATCGTGTCTCAGACGCTGACGCAAAGATGATCCAGTCTTGCGTGATTTATAAAGACGATCACGTGCTGGCGCTGAACAAGCCGCATGGCTTGCCAGTTCAGGGTGGCAGCGGTCAAACCCGCCATGTGGACAGCCTGTCCGAAGCGTTGCGCTTTGGGTATGACGAGAACCCGCGCCTTGTGCATCGTTTGGATAAGGACACATCTGGCGTTCTGCTGATGGCCCGTACGCGCGAGGCCGCCAAAGGGCTGACAGCAGCCTTCCGGCACCGAAACACCCAAAAGATCTATTGGGCGCTGGTAGCTGGTGTTCCAACTCCGTACCTGGGCGAAATCAAGACCGGGCTGGTCAAGGCACCGGGGCATGGTAAGCATGGCGAAGGCGAGAAGATGATCGCTGTTCATCCGAGCGAGGTGAACGATACGCCCGGCGCGAAACGCGCGCATACGCTCTATGCAACGCTCTATCGCGTTGCAGGGCGGGCAGCCTGGGTCGCGATGGAGCCGGTGACGGGGCGGACCCATCAGCTGCGCGCACATATGGCGGCGATCGGCCACCCGATCATTGGCGATGGGAAATATGGCGGCTCGGGGCAGGAAAACCTCGGCGATGGCTGGGGCGCGCAGTTGGGAGGTATCATCAGCAAAAAGCTGCACCTCCACGCCCGCAGCCTGTCCTTTGAACACCCGATGACCCGCAAACCCATCTCGCTTACGGCGCCTTTACCGGATCATATGAAACACAGCTGGGATACGCTGGGCTGGACCGAAGACCTCGCTGCAGATGATCCGTTTGAGGAGTTGCGATGAACGCTCCATTGCGGCTGGTCCTGTTTGATGTGGATGGCACTCTGGTCGATAGTCAGGGTGCCATTGTTTCGGCAATGACCGCCTGTTTTCAGGCGCAGTCACTGCCGGTCCCGGATCGTGACGCGATCCTGTCCATCGTCGGTTTATCTCTGCCCCATGCAATGGCGCGTCTGGCAGCAGATCAGTCCGAACGGATACAAGACGCATTGGTTGACGGTTATAAGCAGGCCTATCACGCGCAAAGGTTGGAGCAGGGCGCCGCAAGCTCGCCGCTTTATCCCGGTGCGCGCCATGTGATTGACGCTCTTCACGCTCAGCCCGAGGTACTTTTGGGAGTGGCCACAGGCAAGTCTCAGCGCGGGCTTGATGCGCTGCTTGAAGGGCATGGGTTGCAGCAGCATTTTATTACTCGTCAGGTTGCAGATCACCACCCGTCCAAGCCGCACCCGTCGATGATAGAAACAGCTTTGGCTGAAACGGGCGTGCCGGCTGCGCAAGCCGTCATGGTGGGCGACACCAGCTTTGACATGGATATGGCCGCAGCCGCGCAGGTTGCCGGGATCGGTGTCAGCTGGGGTTATCACGATCGTCGGGTACTGACGGCTGCGACACATGTGATCGAAACATTCGAAGAATTGCCAGGCGCACTGGCCAAGATCTGGGGCTAAAGAGATGAGCGACTGGAAACCCAAACGCTTCTGGACGACAAGCACGGTCGTTGAGACCGACGTGGGCTATACGGTTGAACTGGATGGTCGGCGGGTCAAAACGCCCGCCAAGGCTGCGCTAGACCTGCCCACGCGTGCCATGGCCGAGGCCGTTGCACGGGAATGGGATGCACAGGAAAAGGAAATCGATCCGACCACGATGCCATTCACCCGTTCGGCCAATGCGGCGATCGACAAGGTGCGGCACCAGCATGGTGAGGTTGCCGATATGCTGGCCGATTACGGCGACTCGGATCTGCTGTGTTATCGGGCGACCCATCCCGAAACGTTGCAGCAGCGGCAGTCCGAGGCCTGGGATCCTGCATTGGATTGGGCTGCGGACGCCCTGGGCGCGCGGTTGATCCCGCGTGCAGGGGTGGTGCATCAACCGCAAGCTGCCGAGGTGCTGCAAGGCCTGCGTGACCGGGTGCATGGACTGAATGCGTTCCAGCTGGCGGCGTTTCATGACCTCGTCAGCCTGTCGGGGTCATTGATTCTTGGTTTTGCGGCAGCCCAGAATTGGCGCAAACCGGACGAGATATGGCGCATTTCTCGGCTGGACGAGCTTTGGCAGATCGAACAATGGGGCCACGACGATGAGGCACATGCTGCCGCCGAAGTGAAACGGGCCGCCTTTCTGCACGCAAAGCAGTTCTTTGACCTCTCGTTCTGAGACGGATTCTCGTCAAATCGTGAATTTGTGTCCGATTCTGGCAGAAAAGACCTATCGTTTTCCCTGATCCAGCCCTTGACGTTTGTTGATGAATACGCCCAAACTCGGGCCACTAAAGGGGAGACACCTTTTGGGTAACCTTTCTGGCGCCTATGCGCCGGATCGAACCGTTCCATTCAGGGATGGAAAATCAGGAAGAGGTAAAAATGAAAAAATCCGTAATTTTGGGCGTGGCAACCATTGCCGGCCTGGCTGCTGGCGCGGCTGCAGCGGGTACCGTTGACGACGTGAAAGCCCGCGGCAAGCTGAACTGCGGCGTTGCAACCGGCGTACCCGGCTTTGCCAGCCCCGATGCCAATGGTGAGTGGCAGGGTTTTGACGTGGCCGTATGCCGCGCGGTAGCCGCTGCCGTTCTGGACGACCCAAGCGCCGTAGAGTTCATCCCGACCACCGGTAAAACACGTTTCACCGCGCTGGCTTCGGGCGAGATTGACATGCTGGCCCGTAACACCACGTGGACCTTCAGCCGCGACGTCGACCTGAAGTTCGAATTCGTCGGCATCAACTACTACGATGGTCAGGGTTTCATGGTTCCCAAGGCACTGGGCGTCAGCTCGGCCAAGGAACTGGACGGTGCAACCGTTTGTATCCAGACCGGCACCACCACCGAGCTTAACCTGGCGGATTTCTTCCGTATCAACAACATGAGCTACGAGCCGGTTCCGATCGAAACCAACGCCGAAGCGCAGCAGCAGTATCTGGCTGGTGCCTGTGACGTTTACACCACCGACGCATCGGGTCTGGCTGCTACGCGCGCCACCTTTGAAAACGCAGGCGACCACGTGATCCTGCCCGAAATCATCTCGAAAGAGCCGCTGGGCCCGCTGGTCCGTCACGGCGATCACGAGTGGGGCGATGTGGTCCGCTGGACCCTGAACGCACTGATCGCAGCGGAAGAGCTGGGTGTAACCTCGGCGAACATCGACGAGATGTCCAGCGGTGCCACCGACAACCCAGAGGTAAACCGCCTGTTGGGTACCGAAGGTACGCTGGGTGAGATGCTGGGTCTGGACGCGAACTGGGCACAGCGCGCGATCAAAGTCGGCGGTAACTACGGCGAAGTGTTTGCCAAGAACATCGGTGAGGAAACCCCGATCGGTCTGGCACGCGGCCTGAACGCACAGTGGACCGATGGTGGCCTGCTGTACGCACCGCCTTTCCGCTAAGATCCACGGAAAAGGGCGCGGGGGAACCCGCGCCCTTTTTCCTTCCATAAGAAACACGCCCGGAACGATCTGAGCAGAGGCAAACTCTGCCAACATCCGGGATGCACGGGGATATACATAGGTCATGACGACACTCACTGACCCGCCGAAGGAGCACTTCCGGCTGTCCATGCTCCTTTATGATACGCGGTACCGATCTGCGACCATTCAGGTCATAGCGATGATCGGTTTCATGCTTCTGGCAGCCTGGATTATCAACAACACCATTCAGAACCTTGAAACGCTGGGCAGAACAGTCGGGTTCGACTTTTTTGCCGAACCGGCCAGCTATGACATCAACCAACGCCTGCTGGAATACGACTCGCGCGATACCCATCTGCGCGCAGCGTTTATAGGCCTGCTAAACACTCTGGTTGTTGCAGTTCTGGGCTGTATCACAGCAACGATCATCGGTGTCATGGTCGGTGTTTTGCGCCTGTCGAATAACTGGCTGATCGCGCGGATCATGACAGTCTATGTCGAGATGTTCCGTAACGTTCCAGTGCTGCTTTGGATCGTGTTCGCCATGGCGATCCTGATTGAAAGCCTGCCAGCACCGCGCGCCTTCCGAGGTGAAAACCCAGAAGCCACGATGGATCTTTTTGGCACGGTCGCGGTCACAAATCGCGGGGTCTATATCCCCGAGTTTCTGTTCTCGCGCGGATTGGGCGATATCCACCTTTTCGGTACATCAAGCCTGCGCTTTGATGTTTCGCTTGACCTGATCGCCTTCCTGATCGTGTTTGGCGGCAGCATCTTTGCGATGCGTAAGGTTTCGGCCTGGGCCAATTCAACGCAAGAAAAGACCGGCGATCGCCCGACCATCTGGCACATCCAACTGGGCCTTTTGTTCGTGCCGTCAGCTATCCTGCTGGGCGTTCTGGGTTTTCACCTGGGCTACCCTGAGCTGAAAGGCTTCAACTTCAGCGGCGGTACCCACCTTCGTAACTCGCTGATTGCCTTGTGGCTGGCCCTGTCGCTGTACACTGCGGCATTCATCGCCGAGATCGTGCGCGCTGGTATTCTGGCTATTTCCAAGGGTCAGACCGAGGCTGCATCCGCACTGGGCCTGCGCCCGGGCCGGACCATGCGTCTGGTGATCTTGCCGCAGGCGTTGCGGGTGATCATCCCGCCAATGATCTCGAACTATCTGAACCTGACCAAGAACTCGTCGCTGGCGATCGCGGTCGGATATATGGACATCACGGGTACGCTGGGTGGCATCACAATGAACCAGACCGGTCGCGAGCTGGAATGCGTTCTGCTGCTGATGCTGGTCTACCTGTCCATCTCGCTGAGCATTTCGGCGGTGATGAACTGGTACAACAACCGTGTCAAACTGGTGGAGCGGTAATATGAGTGATGTTTCATTTGTCCGCACGGAAATGTTGCCGGAACAGGCACCACCCGCCTCCGAGGTCGGTGTACTGGGCTGGATCAAGCATAACCTGTTTTCAAGCTGGCTGAACGCCATCCTGACGATCGTATCGCTGATCTTCATCTACTATGTGCTCTCCAACATCCTGTCCTGGACGTTCGAATCCGTTTGGAACGCCAATTCCCTGTCGGAATGTCGTGAGATCATGATGGCCACCTGGGGCGATACGCATGGTCATGCCTGCTGGGGTGTGATCAAGGATCGTTGGCTACAGCTGCTATATGGGTTCTATCCGCCGTATCCGGCGCATCCGGATGCCACATGGTCGAACCCGCCTGAAACAGGGGCATGGCCGGCCTATTTCCGTCCGAACCTAACCTTCATCCTGTTGTTGGTTGCTATTGCGCCAGTGTTGTTCACTAAGGTGCCGCGTAAGCTGTTGATTGTAACGGCGGCTTATCCGTTCCTGCTGCCTTGGCTGATGTGGGGTGGCTCGATCTGGGGGCCGCTCATGGTCGCCGCCGGATTTGCCATCGGGTATTTCGCGTACAAGTTTGCGCTTCCGGTTGCCGGGTCTCTTGCCGCGATTATCCTTGCGATTGCGCTGCCCATACTATGGTGGCTGTTTGCTGCCGGTTCCGTGGCTGACGCAATCAATGCAATCATTCCGATCGGTATCGCGCCGGTGGAAAGCCGCGACTTTGGTGGCTTTATGCTAGCGATCCTGTTGGGTGTCGTGGCCATTGGTGTTTCGCTGCCTATCGGTATCGTGCTGGCGCTGGGTCGTCAGTCCGATCTGATGATCGTCAAATACCTGTGCGTGGGCTTTATCGAGTTCATTCGGGGCGTGCCGCTGATTACCCTGCTGTTTGTGGCATCGCTGTTGCTGAACCTGTTCCTGCCGCCGGGCACTAATTTTGACATCATCCTGCGGGTGATGATCATGATGACCCTGTTCTCGGCCGCCTATATGGCCGAGGTGATCCGGGGTGGTCTGGCCGCCCTGCCGCGTGGTCAGTACGAAGGCGCAGACAGTCTGGGCCTGAACTACTGGCAGGCGCAGCGGCTGATCATCATGCCACAGGCGCTGAAAATCTCGATCCCGGGCATCGTGAGCACGTTCATCGGTATCTTCAAGGATACGACTTTGGTCTCGATCATCGGTCTGTTCGACGTGATTGGCCTGACCAACGGCATCCGCGCCGATACCGCCTGGAACGGCGTCTACTGGGAACTGTTTGCCTTTATCGGCGTTCTGTTCTTCGTGGTTTGCTTCTCCATGTCCCGTTATTCCATGTACCTGGAGCGCAAGCTTCAGACTGGCCACCGTTAAGGAGTTCAACACATGTCTGAACTTGCAATTGAACGCGAAATCGACCGCTCCAAAATGCAGGTGAGCGACGAAATCGCCATCGAAATCACCAACATGAACAAGTGGTACGGGGCCTTCCACGTGCTGCGCGATATCAATCTGACCGTCAATCAGGGCGAGCGGATCGTGATCGCGGGGCCGTCGGGGTCGGGCAAGTCTACCCTGATCCGCTGCCTGAACGCGCTGGAGGAACACCAGCAGGGCACGATCATTGTGGATGGGACCGAGCTGTCGAATGACCTGAAAAACATCGACAAAATCCGGTCCGAGGTTGGCATGGTGTTCCAGCACTTCAACCTGTTCCCGCACCTGACCATTCTGGAAAACTGCACGCTGGCCCCGATCTGGGTGCGCAAGACGCCCAAGAAAGAGGCCGAAGAGCGCGCGATGCATTTCCTGGAAAAGGTGAAGATCCCTGAGCAGGCCGACAAGTATCCCGGTCAGCTATCGGGTGGTCAGCAGCAGCGTGTGGCGATTGCCCGCTCGCTGTGCATGATGCCACGGATCATGCTGTTCGATGAACCGACATCGGCGCTGGACCCCGAGATGATCAAAGAGGTGCTCGACACCATGATTGAACTGGCCGAGGAAGGCATGACGATGCTGTGTGTGACCCACGAGATGGGCTTTGCCCGCCAGGTCGCCAACCGCGTGATCTTTATGGATGCCGGTCAGATTGTGGAGCAGAACGAACCGGAAGAGTTCTTCAACAACCCGCAGAGCGAACGGACCAAGTTGTTCCTCAGCCAGATTCTGGGACACTAAATTCGGATCAGAAAACCAAGAAGGCGGGGTGTCGACCTCGCCTTTTTCTATTGCAGCAGCTCGCGTGGGATCGTGAAGCCCAGAACCTCACCCTGATGCCATTCGAGCGCATTCCAGTCGGGGATATCGAACCGGACTACAGTCGTTGCACAAGTCGGATAGTCGTAGAATCTCGAATGATCGGGCTGGTTGCGTACCAGCCGATTTGCAAAAGCAGCGATGCCGGGATTATGCCCCAGCATTAGTACGGTATTGCCGGTGGCTGTGGCCAATTCGGCGAACATCTCATCGGGGCCTGTCAGATACAAGGCGGGGGTAAAGCGGATTTCCGGGGTGCTCAGCCCCAGCCTGTCCCACGTTTCCCGGGTGCGCTTGGCGCTTGAGCAGATAACGTCATCCGGCAGCCAGCCATTGCTTTGCAGCCACGCCCCAATCGCGGGGGCCGATTTGCGTCCTCGATTGTTCAACGGGCGGTCGTGATCTTCGGCAAAGGGATCGCCCCAACTGGACTTGGCATGGCGCATTAGGATCAGTGTGCGGGTCATGATCGGTGAAATGCTTTCATGTGATGCGCAGATTGCTCTGGCTGGCGCTCTGCGCCGGCGCTGAGAGGGCAGGCGAGCCGGGCAAGGCAGCCTTTATTCATGCAGCTGTGTCCTGCTTTGGTATCGAGATGATCATGACAGGCTGCCACGTCATAGAAGCTGTGGGTGTTCAATGCCCCAACCGGACAGGTTGTTGCACAAGGCGCGGGGCATTCTGTGCAAGGTGACGATTGAGAAACGGATGGAATTGAGAACTCATCCGCAAAATGCAACGCACCACGGAATGACATCATCATCCCTACCGTATCGTGCACCAGGGCCCCGACCGGACTGCTGAAGGTGCGACCGGACTTAAGTGCCCAGTCAATGAAGGGTGCGTATGGTGGGTCGCCGAACGGATAGTAGGCGGTGCCCCTCATGTCCCGCGCAAGCTGGCCGATCACCCGTCTGGACCAGCGATCAACCGGGTCGGGTTGGCCATCCTGCCACTCAGCCGAGGCCTTCAGAGCGGGCCAGAATGCCCCCGCAGCCCCCAGAAGGATTAGGGTTCCGTCATCAAGTTGCTTTGCTTCACTGGGCCTTGGATGAAGTGCACCCATGACCATAAGACCCACATCCTGAGCAGCTTGTTCAACAATTCGATAGGGTTCGGTGATTGGCATCATTGTTACCGCATTATGCCCGCTCTGCCGCGCCATACCACCTCCGACGTCTCAGTCAGGTCGGATCAGAGAACCGGCACCGTGTTCGGTGAACAGCTCTAGCAGCACCGCATTAGGCGCGCGCCCGTCCAGAATAACGACCGCCCGAACGCCATTATGCAGCGCGTCCAGCGCAGTTTCGGTTTTTGGGATCATACCACCCGCAATAGTGCCTTCACGCGTCATCTCACGAATCTGGCCAGCTTTGAGCTCGGTCACGACATCGCCTGCTGCGTTCTTGACGCCCGCTACATCGGTCAGCAGTAGCAGGCGGTCTGCCTTAAGAGCTGAGGCGATCGCCCCGGCTGCAGTGTCGCCATTCACATTGAAGGTTTCGCCATTCCGACCTGCGCCCAGCGGCGCGATCACAGGGATAACATCATGCGCAAACAGGTCATGCAGGATTTTGGGGTTCATCTCGGACGGTGTGCCGACAAACCCGAGCGAGGCGTCGGTCTGTTCGCACATCATCAAATGGGCATCCTTGCCCGACAGACCCACAGCCATGCCACCCTGCGCATTGATCGCCTGCACGATCCGCTTGTTCACAAGGCCCGACAGGACCATTTCGACCACTTCGACTGTGGCTTTGTCCGTCACGCGTTTACCACCCACAAACTCGGACTGGATATCCAGTTTGTCGAGCATCGCATTGATCATTGGGCCACCGCCGTGCACGACGACCGGGTTTACGCCAACCTGACGCATAAGCACCACATCGCGCGCAAAGCTTTCCATGGCTTCGTCGCTGCCCATGGCGTGGCCACCTAGCTTGATGACGACAATCGCACCGTCGTATCGCTGCAGATAGGGCAGGGCGCTGTTCAATGTGGCGGCGGTGGCGATCCAATCCCGGTTCATATCTCGTGTCTTCATGGCTGAGTGTCCCTCTGGGACCCTGTGTTAGGGCGTTTGGAGGATGGTGCCAAGACCGGATCGCGGAAACAGCCAATCTGAACGGGCCGTACCCGATGGGCGCAGCCCGGCTTCCTTAGCTCATGACTTGGATATTGCTGAACAACGTCACTCCAGATGCGCAATGATCGAACGCAGGGTCGGAATGCCGTCGCCCTTCTCGGATGAGGTCAACACGATCTCGGGGAAGGCCGCAGGATGTTTCGAAAGCGCGGCGCGCACCTGGTCCAGCACTTTTTCCCGGTCTTTTGCTTTGACCTTGTCGGCCTTTGTCAGAACGCACTGAAAGGTCACTGCGCTGGTATCCAGCAGCTTCATGATCTCGGCGTCCACAGGTTTCACCCCGTGGCGCGAGTCGATCAGGACGAAGGCACGGCGCAGGGTCTGACGTCCACTCAGATACTGTTTCAGCAGACGTTGCCATTTTTCCACGACCTTCACCGGCGCGTTCGCATACCCGTACCCAGGCAGGTCGACCAAATAGAGTTCAGGCCCTTGCGTGAAAAAGTTGATTTCTTGAGTACGCCCCGGCGTGTTCGAGGCACGTGCTAACCCCTTGGTGCCCGTTAGCGCGTTGATCAAGCTGGATTTACCGACATTCGAACGCCCGGCGAAACATACCTCCAGCCGATCGGGGGCAGGCAGGCCATCCATGGCAACGACGCCTTTGACGAATTCGGATGGCCCGGCAAACAGCTTTCGACCGGTTTCCGTTGCGAATTCATCTGGCGTTTCAGCTAGTGGAAAGGGAAGTGGGGTCATAGAACCTGAACCTCGTCACCGGTGTGAATGGTGCCGCCTTCCAGAACTTCGGCATAAACGCCAAAATCCTGATGATCCCAGCTGCTCAGCGCACCCAGTGTGTCGGCATCCCGCTCACCCGTATCAGGGTTGGCGGCTGTCGCCAAACACCGCGTGATGCGTTCGCGCACATGAAAAACGGCCTCGCCGATCCGGATGTCGCGGCCAATCCAGTCGAGCTCATTCCACAGCGGCAGGCCATCGAACCAGATATTTCCGCGCCAGCGAGCGATAGAAAGATCCCTGCCTAGCTTCTGCTCGACCGCCCGATGCGACGACATGTTGCACAAACTGATCGAAGGAAAATCGCTGTCCGTCATGCCGCGATTAGCGGCGCGGACAATGCGGGCAGACGCAGCGCGATCTGCAGGCATCAGCGGTTTGACCCAGTCCAGAAAGGTGTCCTGATGCGCGTCGGGCTCAAAGCTTAGATCGGGGCGATTGGGATGGCTCAGCGTGACCGAGTCGCCTTGCAGCTGCGCCGAGATTGCCATCAACTGAGGGGCCTTCGCGCCTCGGCTGAAATTGGCGCAGGGTGCCCATTCCGACCCATCCGCTTTCGACGCCTCATGTGCAACCGCCCAAACACGATCCCCGGGCATGGTATGCCCGGGGATCATGGTAATGCGATCAAGGCGTTCACGCCCGTGACTTTTGATCGGGTGCCGCCAAATGCTGGTGACCGAACCGCTCATTTGTCGTCCGTCTTTGGCGTGCGTTTGAAGCCTGATTTGATGTTGCCGAATACATCGGGCGTATAGCCCTGGCTCCGCATGATCAGGTATTGCTGGGTAAATGTGATCGTGTTGTTCGCGATCCAGTAGACCACCAAACCGCTGGCAAATCCGCCCAGCATGAACATGAACACCCATGGCATCCAGGCAAAGATCATCGCCTGTGTTGCATCGGTCGGTGCCGGGTTCAGTTTCTGCTGCAGCCACATCGAGATACCCAGCAGCAGTGGCAGGATACCGATAAAGATCAGCGCCATGAAGCTTTCAGGCTGCGGTGCCGCCCAAGGCAGCCAACCAAAGAAGTTGAAGATTGAGGTAGGATCCGGAGCGCTGAGGTCCTGGAACGGGCCAAACCATGGGGCTTGACGCAGTTCGATGGTGACAAAAATCACCTTGTACAGCGAGAAGAAGATGGGGATCTGCATCAGGATCGGCAAACAGCCTGCGGCCGGGTTAACCTTTTCCTTCTTGTACAGCTCCATCATGCCTTGCTGCATCTTCTGGCGGTCATCCCCTGCGGCCTCTTTCAAGGCTTCCATCTGGGGCTGCAGTTCCTTCATC
This sequence comes from Ruegeria sp. D7, assembly GCF_056534355.1. Taxonomy (NCBI): domain Bacteria; kingdom Pseudomonadati; phylum Pseudomonadota; class Alphaproteobacteria; order Rhodobacterales; family Roseobacteraceae; genus Ruegeria; species Ruegeria sp. D7. The sequence continues at coordinate 300,044 of NZ_JBQFPG010000003.1, read as the reverse complement.
TTGGCCATCGAGACGTAGGATTTGAAAGCCAGCGGGAACAGAATCGCCTTGATGATCAGGGTCAGGCCGATGATCGACCAGCCCATATTGCCGATCAGCAGATTGATGTTGTGCAGCAGCCAGAAGATCGGCTTGGTCAGGAAGAAGAACCAGCCCCAGTCGATGCTGTCGATGAATTTCTGGACGCCTTCCGCCTGGTATTCCCGAATGGCTTCCCATTCCTTGGCACCAGCGAACAGGCGTGTGGTCACTTCGGCAGTCTCACCCGGCGCTACAGTCAGCGTCGGCAGCACCGTTTCGGTTTGATAGATTTTGCGGCGCGAGTCATATTTTGCGGCTGCTTTGAAGGTCGAGCCCGGCTCTGGGATCAGCGTGGTCATCCAGTAGTGATCCGTGAAGCCGATCCAGCCATCTTCCTTGACCTGATAGACCTCGGCCTGCGCCCGTTCGTTCGGGTCGATGTCAAAATCGCGGACATCACCATAGTCAACTTCTGACAGCGTGCCGTCCGCCATGCCGATCACACCCTCATGCAGGATGAAGAAGTTTTTCAGGCCCGGAAGGTCGCCGTCTTCACCAATACCGTGGCGTGCAAGAATGCCATAGGGGGCCATGCCCACCTCGGATTGGGTCGCGTTTTCAACCGATTGGGTAACTGTGAACATGTAGTCCTGGTCGACCGCGATGGTGCGGCGGAAAGTCAGGCCATTGCCATTGTCCCAGGCCAGCGTGATGGGGTTGTCTACGCCAAGCGTCTCACCCTCTTCCAATGTCCAGAGCGTGTTGGGGCCCGGGACATCCGCACCTGCAACTCCTGTACCCGGTGCCCAGCCGTAAAGGGCATAGTAAGCCGATTCCGAACCAACCGGAGACAGCAGCTCAACAATAGGCGCGCCTTCTTCGATCGAGACTTTGTAATCTTTCAGAAGCAGCTCATCGATCCGCCCGCCGGACAGGGACAGGCTGCCTTTCAGACGGGGGGTGTCAATGTTGACGCGAGGGGCTTGTTCCTCTGGCAGTGTTTCCTCGGCGGTCGCTGTGGCTTCACCCACGGTGCTGGTCGCGCTGGGTGTTTGCACCTCGTCGCCTTCCAGAGCTGCAATTTCTGCAGCGTCCTGCGTCGTGGTTGATTCCGGCGGTGGGAACAGCACGAACCAGACAAGGATCACCAGAAAGCTGAGCGCGGTTGCAAGGATGAGATTTTTGTTCTGATCGTCCATCGGGGACAGCCACCTTGAGCAGTGAAACACACCCGGTGGGTTCAACAGAGTGCAGCCCCAAAGGTCAAGCGGAATCGCCCGTTGAATCGCCCAGACGCTGGATTTGGCGCACCGTAATTGCAGATTTCATCCCATTTTGCGACCGATCTTGGATGCACCCCTGATCTTGGCACGATGCGCCGCGATCCAATCCAGGGTCTGCTCAAATGGCATTGGCTCTCCAATTCCGAACCCCTGAACGTGGTTACTGCCCAATTGCGCCATCAGCGCGTGCTCGCCGGGCGTTTCCACGCCTTCGGCGAGCGTCTCGAGGTTCAGACGTTCAGCCATGGTCAGAATGGCGCTGACCAGTTGCTGCTGGCTGGGATCTTGATCCGATTTGGTGACAAATGTCCGATCAATCTTGATCCTCGAGACGTCAAACCGCTTGATCGAGGCGATCGAGGCATGGCCGGTTCCAAAGTCATCCAGGTCGATACAGCATCCAAGCGCAGCCATGCCGGTTACATTCCGCGTGATCACGTCATCCGGCCTGCGCGAGAACACGGTTTCCAGAATCTCAACCGCCAGCCGATCCGGTGTCAAATCAAACTGATCCAACTCCCATTTCAGGCGGTCGATCAAGCCGGGATTGCGCAACTCATCGGATGAGAAATTGATACCGATCCGGGGCACAACGCATGCTGCACGATCCCAAGCTTGCATCGCTTTAAAAGCATGGTGACGCATGATTTGGCCTAGCCGCTCCATCAGTTCGGCTTGCTTGGCGAAGGGCAGGAATACCTGCGGGCTGAGAACACCTTTTATTGGATGCTCCCACCTTGCCAAAGCCTCGAACCCTGTGATGTTCCCATTATCCGTTGAAACCTGAGGCTGAAACCAGGGCCGAATCTCTCCATTGTCCAATGCCGCCTCGAACTCTTTTCTCAAATTGGCTCGGACCAGGGATCGCCGACGGGTCCCGGTTGAATAAGCGCGTATGGTCGAGGGACCGCTTCTTTGCGCTTCGGACAGTGCAGCGGTGGCGGCGCCAATCCACTCATCAGCCTCGACCTGTCGCAGGTCTGAATGCAGGCAGAATCCGATTGAGCAGGATTGGTAAACTCCTGTGCCATTCAACAAAAGCGGCTCTTCGACTGCGCTTTGGATGCGGCCAGACATTTGAATGCAGGCTTCCAGATCAAGATGTGGGGAGGGATGCAGGCCAATGAGAAACCGGTTCTGATCGATCTGCGAAAAGATGTCCTGATTTCGGATGATCGACAGGATACGATCACTGAATTGCTGCTTTACATGAGTGGCGGCAGCCTGACCGTGCAGATCCTGAAGCTCGGCATAGCCGTCCAAAGCAATTGCGATACAGGCGGCATTCTCACCTGATTTGCTGACCGATTCACTCAACGCCTCCAACTCTGATTGGAATACGTCATATGGAACCAGGCCGCTGGGGCGCATACCTGAACTGTGGGCTGTATAAGAACGGCTTCCCCAATTTCCGATGACGGCAAAAGCAAGGGGCAAACCCAAAGCCGTGGTAACAAGTGCACGTTCACCGACCAACCAGAAGGCGGCTAAACACGCCGCGGGAATAAATGCCAGAACCTGCGGTCCGGTGAGAAATATCCGCAGCGTTTCGGAACAACGGTCGACAAACAGGAATTTCCGCATAGGTTTTACGGCCTTCAGCTTGGGCTAGGATCGCGCAAGCCAACCGTAGGAAATCAATCTGAGTCAGGCGTTAACGTAACTGGGGAATATCGTCTGAATTTTCGTCTTTTTGAATCGGATCGATCGAAAGATTTGCGAAATCAAACAGTTTTGGGTCCAGAAGATGCGAAGGCCGCGCATTGGTCAATGCCCGAAACATCACTTGTCGCCGGCCGGGGCTGTTCTTTTCCCACTGATCGAGGATCTGCTTGACCTGTTGGCGCTGCAGCCCGTCCTGACTGCCGCACAGATCGCAGGGTATGATGGGATAGTTCATCGCCTTGGCGAATTTCTCGCAATCCGCCTCGGCCACATGGGCCAGCGGGCGATAGACGAACAGATCACCTTCTTCATTCACCAGTTTTGGTGGCATGGTTGCAAGACGACCGCCATGGAACAGGTTCATGAAAAAGGTTTCAAGGATGTCATCGCGGTGATGGCCAAGCACAACTGCGGAACAACCTTCCTCGCGCGCGATACGATAGAGGTTGCCCCGACGCAGGCGTGAACACAGCGCACAATAGGTGCGGCCCTGCGGAACTTTGTCCATCACAACGGAATAGGTGTCCTGATACTCAATCCGATGTGGCACCCCCATACGGTCTAGGAATTCTGGCAGGACTGTTGCCGGGAACCCCGGTTGCCCCTGATCCAGATTGCAGGCCAGAAGATCCACGGGCAGCAGACCGCGCCATTTCAGTTCGTAGAGCACCGCCAGAAGGGTATAGCTGTCCTTGCCGCCCGACAGGCAGACCAACCAGCGGGGTGTTTTACCTTCGGCGGTGCGGTCCACCATGCCGTACTGCTCAATGGCCTCGCGCGTCTGGCGCACGATGCGCTTGCGCAGCTTCTTGAACTCGGTGGTTGAAGGCGCACCGGCAAAAAGCGGATGGATATCGTCGGCTTCATCAAACATGGGCTGGGCCTATCGCAGTTGGGTGAACCGGGCAAGGGTCAGGGTCGTTCGTCGTCGGGCACAGGGTCATAGCCATCGCCACCCCACGGATGGCAGCGCCCGATCCGGCGCGCCGACAGCCATGCGCCCTTGATGGCGCCGTGTTTATCAAGCGCTTCCAGTGCATAGGCGGAACAAGTCGGCTGATAGCGGCAGTTAAATCCAACCCAGGGGCTGAAGATCAACCGGTAGGCCCGGACGGGCAGGGCGAGGAGATGGGCAAAGAGGGTCATTTGCCACCCCCGTGTATTTTGCGCAGCGCATAGCGCAAATCGTCTTTAAGCGCATCAAAGGGCCGTGCAGCGGTAACCTCGGCGCGGCCGATCAACACGTAGTCCCAGCCCGCATGCCCATGAATAGGTAATACGGCTCGCGCGGCTTCACGCAGGCGGCGTTTGGCGCGGTTGCGGGCGACGGCATTGCCGACCTTCTTTGAGCAGGTGAACCCGATGCGAATGCCCGCAGCCTCATCAGCGCCACGTTTACGCGCCTGCACCATCATCGATGCAGTGCCTTGCCGTTTGGCCCGCGCGGCTTTCAGAAAGTCCGAGCGATTCTGCAGTACGGTCAATGATTCAGATGCGCAAACGGACGCCGCCGGGGGCATCACCCTCGGCTGGTTGTTACCATCCTCAGGGGCCTCCGGCGGCGTCATGTTCATAACCTGAAAGGTCGAGCGGCTTATGCGCTCAGCGACTTGCGGCCGCGTGCGCGACGTGCGTTCAGGATTTTGCGGCCGGCTTTGGTAGCCATGCGCGCGCGGAAACCGTGGCGGCGTTTGCGAACCAGGTTCGAAGGCTGATAGGTGCGTTTCATCGCTCCGTCTCCAATCTATAGCGGTGGGTGCGGCGCGGATTCGCCTAGCCCTAGTGTTCGAAGCCCGTCCTCTACTGGGTAGCGGGGGGTAAGTCAAACCCCTAGGTGGGGGTTTTGGTGCGTTTTGCAACAAATCTGTAATCTGCCCGGGCAAAAGATTTCAAAAACCGGGTTCAGAGCGCGTATCCCTCACATTAAGTGCCATAAACATCAAGGCCCCGTGAGGCCTCTGTTGCAGCGCGCGCGGGCGGCGCATGTTGTGGGCAAGATGAATGAACAAGAACCTGCTACCCAGATGAACGAAACCACCAAGATCCCGCGCAACGGGCTGGCACGTCATATCCCTTTGGCGGTGATTCTCGCCGTTGCCGCCGTGGGGTTCTTTGCGCTGGGCGACTATCTGACCTTTGAAACCCTGCGCGACAATCGCGAGGCTTTGCTGGCCTGGCGCGATTCAAACTACTGGGCGATGGCTGCGGCTTTCGTGGGGATTTACATCATTATTGTTGCCTTCTCGCTGCCTGGCGCTGCGGTTGCTTCGATGACCGGTGGGTTCCTGTTCGGGTTGCTTGCAGGAACGGCTTTTAATGTTTTTGCCGCAACCATAGGCGCTTCGACGATCTTTCTAGCCGCACGCTGGGGTTTGGGTGAATCTCTGACCGCCAAGCTTGAAGCCTCGGAAGGGACGGTCAAGAAACTGAAGGACGGGCTGCGTGAGAATGAAATCTCGGTTTTGTTCCTGCTGCGTCTTGTACCTGTGGTGCCCTTCTTCGTTGCCAATCTGGTGCCCGCATTGGTTGGGGTAAAGTTCCGAAACTTCCTGATCACGACGGCGCTGGGCATCATCCCTGGTGGGATTGTCTATACCTGGATTGGTGTTGGGCTGGGTGGTGTCTTTGATCGCGGCGAAACCCCTGATGTCTCGCTGTTATGGGAACCCTTCGTGATCGGGCCAATTATTGGCTTGTGCGCGCTGGCAGCGCTGCCGATTGTCATCAAATCCCTCCGTGGTCGAAAGGGTTCCTGATCCATGCAAGAGTTGAAAACCGATATCCTGGTGATCGGGGCCGGGTCAGGCGGGTTGTCTGTAGCCGCCGGGGCCAGCCAGATGGGTGCGGATGTCATCCTGCTGGAAGGCCACAAGATGGGTGGGGATTGCCTGAACTTCGGCTGTGTCCCATCCAAAGCTCTGATCGCCAGCGGCAAGGCTGCATATGCTCAGGCCCACGCGTCGGCTTTTGGCGTCGCGGATGCGATGCCACAAGTGGATTACGCAGCTGCCAAGGATCATGTGCAGAGTGTTATCGCCCAGATCGAACCCATGGATAGTCAGGAGCGTTTTGAAGGCTTTGGCGTCAAGGTAATCCGGGAGTACGGTCGCTTCATCTCACCCACGCAGGTACAGGCCGGAGATCACCTGATCACCGCCCGTCGCGTCGTGGTGGCCACAGGTTCATCGCCCTTGGTGCCGCCGCTGCCCGGGCTGGATCAAGTACCGTATTACACCAACGAGACCATATTCGACCTGCGCGATAAGCCCGAGCACCTGCTGATCATCGGCGGAGGTCCCATCGGCATGGAAATGGCGCAGGCGCATATCCGGCTGGGCTGCAAAGTGACCGTGATCGAGGGCCTTAGTGCGCTGGGCAAAGACGACCCTGAAGCTGCAGCCGTCGTGCTGAATAGTCTTCGGACTGAAGGTGTCGAAATCCATGAAAACGCCATGGTGTCCCAGATCCGAGAAAATGCAGGCACCATTGAGGTGGTCACTGAGAATGATGAGGTCTACGCGGGCTCTCATCTGTTGCTGGCCGTCGGACGCAAGGCCAATATCGACCGTCTGAACCTCGGCGCTGCCGGGATCGACAGCACGCGGGCAGGCATCAAGGTGGACGACTCTTTACGCACGAGCAATCGCAAGGTCTATGCCATTGGTGATGTTGCAGGTGGGCTGCAATTTACCCATGTCGCCGGATATCATGCGGGGATCATCATCCGCTCTGCCTTATTGGGGCTTCCGTCGAAAGCGAAGACCGCTCATATCCCATGGGCCACCTATACAGATCCCGAACTGGCACAGGTCGGCCTGACCGAGGCACAAGTCCGTGAACAGCATGGCGACGCGGTGGAGGTTGCCCGGTTCGACTATCACCACAATGACCGCGCAGTTTCCGAGCGCAAGACCAAGGGGTTCATCAAGGTGATGGTCGTAAAGGGCCGACCAGTGGGCGCGACAATCGTCGGATATCAGGCCGGAGAATTGATCAACTTGTGGTCGCTGGCGCTGGCCAATAATCTCAAGATGGGTCAGATCGCAGCGATGGTTTCGCCTTACCCAACGGTCGGAGAGCTTAACAAACGTGTGGCAGGGGCCTATTTCTCTCCAAGGCTGTTTGAGAATCAAATGGTTAAAAGAGTGGTCAGGTTCGTCCAGCGCTGGATTCCCTGACCCAAGGAGGTGCGCAAAGTGAACTCGCTGTCGGGCCGATTTCTGATCCTGACGACGGTCTTCGTCATGTTGGCCGAAGTACTGATCTTTGTGCCCTCGATCGCGCGCTTCCGTGAAGATTTTCTGCTGAACCGGCTGGAACGCGCCCAGATCGCCTCGCTTGCTTTGTTGGCCGACGATATGCTGGCTGATGAGCTTGAAGCGGAATTGCTGTCAAATGCGGGGGTCTATAACGTCGTATTGCGCCGCGACGAGGTGCGTCAGCTCATGCTGTCTTCACCGATCCCGACCCAGATCACCAAGACCTTTGATTTGCGTAATGCCAGCGCTTGGGTGCTGATCCGTGATGCGGTCTCGAGGCTGTTTACCCCCGAAAACGAGGTCATTCGTGTGATCGGCGCGCCGGTCAAAGACGCAGGACTGTTGATCGAGGTGACAATGGACAGTGAGCCTTTGCGTATGGCCATGACGGATTATGGTCTCCGCATCCTTGGGCTGTCCTTTGTGATCTCAATCATAACGGCCTCGTTCCTGTTTCTGGCTGTGCGCGTGGTACTGGTGCGTCCGATCAAAAGCGTTGTGGGCTACATGCAGCGCTATGCCAGCGCACCTGAGGATGCGCGCGGCATCATCTCCCCCAATTCCAAGGTGACCGAACTGCGCGAGGCCGAAGAGGCCCTGCAGATGCTTCAAACCGATCTGACCCAGGCCCTGAAACAACGTGAACGTCTGGCCCAGTTGGGCGGGGCGGTGGCTAAGGTCAGCCACGATCTGCGCAACATTCTGACGTCTGCTCAGCTGTTTACCGATCGAATTGAGGCCAGCAATGACCCCCTGGTGGCGCGAATGGCACCCAAACTTGTCAATTCGATCACGCGGGCGGTTTCTTTGTGCGAAAGCACCTTGGCGTTCGGACGCGCCGAAGAACCAGCCCCAACCCTGACCATGGTGCGCTTGCGGGACGTTACCGCAGATGTTGTCGCCAGCGAGCAACTCGCCATTGCCGATGCCTGCGTTGAGATTGTGAACGACGTACCCGAAGATCTTGTTATCCGTGCCGACCCAGAACAGATTTTCAGGGTTATCATGAACCTCGTGCGCAATGCCCGCCAGGCGCTTCTGACGTCGGGCAAGGCGGGTCGTGTAACCGTGTCGGCATCCGAACTTGATACCGACTGGTGCATCGAAATCAGCGACACAGGTCCAGGCCTGCCCCCAAAGGCACGAGAGAATCTGTTTACACCATTTCAGGGTGGTGTTCGCAAAGGGGGCTCGGGACTTGGGTTGGCGATTTCGCAAGAACTGGTGCGGGGCCACGGCGGAGATCTGTTTCTGAAAGACACAGGGCCAGATGGAACCACCTTTGAAATAAGGCTTCCACGCGGTGATATGACTTTTTGAAGTTTTTTTGAAGAATCGACTTGCGCGCCCTCGGCCTCAGGTCTAAATACCGCCTCACCAACGCGGACCGATAGCTCAGCTGGATAGAGTACTTGACTACGAATCAAGGGGTCGGGGGTTCGAATCCTCCTCGGTCCGCCACTTGGTAATTTACCTGAATTTTGATGGACCACGCTAGGCTGCTAAAACCTTTGTGTTTTATGGCTGTAGTCTCACTAGTGCGTTCCATTGGATTTTACCCGATTTCACCACTATACTTTCATTGAGTGGTATATTTTGTGGTATTTTCATGGCTGCGCTCAGCGGGAAGCTGACAAAGAAGCTGGTAGAGAATCTTGGTCCGGGTCGGCATGGCGACGGTTCTGGCTTGTACCTTGTTGTTGATCCATCGGGTGCACGCCGCTGGATCGTGCGCGTAACGGTCAAAGGGCAGAAGAACCGAAAGGGGGCACCACTGCGCACGGATTTCGGGTTGGGTGGCGCGGATGTCGTCACTTTGAACCATGCCCGAGAAAGAGCGCTCGAATACAGGCGAATGGCGAAGGCCGGTTTGAACCCGCGCTTCAATGCCCAACGCGAAATCCCGACCTTCGAAGAACTCAGCCGTCAGGTTCATATCGACCGTTTGCCGACATGGAAAAATGCCAAGCACGGCCAGCAATGGCTCAACACTTTGCGCGACTATGCGTTCCCAAAGATCGGGCGCATGCCAGTCGACAGCATTGATCAGCCCGAAGTGCTGATGTGCCTGGCCCCCATCTGGACCGAGAAACACGAAACCGCAAAGCGACTGTCTCAGCGGATCAAGACGGTGCTCGACGTGGCAAAATCCAAGGGTTTCCGCTCAGGCGAGAACCCGGTGACCGCTATCCGCGAAGGTAAAGTGCTGCCCACCGTCAAAGCCAAGGTCCAGCACCATGACGCAATGCCGTGGCAGGAGGTGCCAGCGTTCTATGCCGAGTTGCAGATCCGTTCAGCCATGGCAGCCAAGGCGTTACAGTTCACCATTCTGACCGCCTGCCGAACCTCAGAGGTGCTGGAGATGAAATGGCCCGAGGTTGATGTCGATGCGCACCTGTGGACCATTCCAGCGGAACGCATGAAAGGCGGGCAGGTCCATCGCGTGCCTCTCACCGAAGAAATGCTGGCCATTCTGGAGCCGCTGCGCGCGCTGGCCTCTGACTATGTGTTCGAGGGGCAAAAGCGGCATCAGCCCTTGTCTAATATGTCCATGCTGATGCTGCTGCGCCGGATGCGGCAGAATGGCGTCACCGTGCATGGCTTCCGCAGTTCGTTTCGGGATTGGGCGGCGGAAGCTTCAAACGCGCCGCGCGAACTGGCGGAGGCGGCTTTGGCCCATCAGGTTGGATCGGATGTGGAGCGGGCCTATGCGCGGTCGGATTTGCTGGAAAAGAGGCGTGAACTAATGGAGCTTTGGTCACGTGTAACCGTTACGAAGTCTCTACATATTAGAGGTGGTGATGTTTAGTATTCCTAGCTTTACACCAATATGCAGGTTGTGGGACAAAATCCCGGCTGCGAGTTTCAACAAATGCTATGAAATCGGTCTTCAATTCCCTGCCAGTGACCCAGACTACGCGCTCAGTGTTACGGCCAGTGACTGGCTTGAGGTGAAGTTCTTTAGCTGTATTTCTGACAATATGCACATCTGTGGACCGGACGGAACTTGCTTAAAGATAGATTTTAGATGTTTGCGTCATGATGGTCTAACAATACACGACTTAGCGCTACATGAAGAGGGAGCGAAGTTATTAAGCCCGGATATCGAAGGATTGGGTAAAGCTAGAAGACTATTTTCGTTGCCTAAAGAGGATTTTATTGCCGACGCGTTACGATGCTCCGACTCCTATTGGAGTGCGTCGCTTGACCTTGGTCTACAGCACGAGTTTATCTCGGTGCCGCTTTTTCATACACGGAATACCTACACAATATCCTTGCATGTCTTCGATCTCTTAGACGAGCTCAACTACATGGAAGTTATTGACCTGAAGACTGTTGCTCAGATTCTTAGACCCTTTTCAGGTTGGGCGTTATGCGTGCCGGATAGCTTTATAGAGTCATCGTGGGATGAATATTGGCGCCAAGATTTATTAAAGGGTAACGCCCCTTCAAAATCTGTTGGGCCTGGCCGTCCACGTTTAATAGAAAAAGCTCTGAGTGACTTGCGGATAGTTTTTGGAGAAAGCATTGAAGGTTTGACGATAAAGCAGATTGTTCGAGGGGTAGAAGAAAAAACCGGAAACCGATATTCGGAATCGACCCTTCGTCGCGCCATGCGTCAAAATTCAGATCAAAACTGAGGTTGTTACTACCAAAATGGTGATCAAAATTGTTGAGTATTTTTGGGAAATTAGATCGTTTTAAAGTACTAAAGGCCTAGTGTTATCGAAAGACCATCGCAACAGATCCAAGAGGATTTCAACGATGGCAAACGTCTTCAATGACAACCGGGTCTATTTCCCAGAAGACCCAGAAATGCAATTGCTGGGAAACCGCGAGAAGCTGGCTCAATGGCGCCACCGCATGTGTGGTCCGGCCTTTATCCGCATCGGTCGGCGGATCGCCTATCACGGCACCGATCTGAACTCCTGGCTGGCGGCCCGGCGCACCGATCCCAACAACGAGGCTGCATAATGAAAAACCCCAACTCCAAGCGCGGAGATGGGGCTTTTCCAGTGACATCGGCTGCCACCCTAGCAAGTCAAGTTGATGCCACAGGATGCCCCGCGCCGGCAAGCCAAAACGAGCGCCGGTACTACTGGTCGCCACTGAGCCACTCGGTCGAACGGGTGATCGTACGGAAAGGACGGATCGAGCATGGCTGATATGTCCTTTTCCAAATCGCGCGATCAAAGCTATGAAAGTGGGCTGGAAGACGCCCCCCTTTCCAAGACTGATCATCGAGAAACCGCTGAGACCTACCATGGCGAGCTCTTTCGCCATGCTGTTTACCGCGTCGCAGTTTGTCGGGACGGTATCCAATGGTTGTTTCAGCGCCAGAGACCCCAATTTCCGACCGGGGGAGCGGCCTGGGACACGCTCGGGTACTGTGCTTTCAAATCCGGCCTAACCCGGCTCGTCCGGGCGCATATCGGCTGTGACATACTCGAACTGGATGGTTTGCCCGAGCATTTCCAGCGGAGGTGTCGCGATGAGTAGGCGCCGGTCTCCCAATGGCAAGCGGTCGGATGAGGGCCAATACGTTCCTCTGCCCTATGCCATGATCAAATCTCCGGCGTGGCGGGCTCTGTCCGGACCTGCCGTGAAGCTCTGGCTGGAGCTTCACACCCGCTTCAACGGTGGTAACAACGGCAAGCTGTTTCTGTCGATGAACGAAGCGGCAGACATTCTTGGCCTAGGTAAGGCCACTGTTCAGCGGGCTTTCGAAGAACTTCAGGACAAAGGCTTCCTTGTGCTTGAGCGTGAAGGCAACTGGTACCACCGGCGCGCGCATGAATGGCGGCTGACTACCAAGACGACGCAGACCCGTTCCGGCAAGAAATCAGCCACCAACGATTGGCGGTTCTGGCAGCCCCAAAAAACAAAACGCGGTTCTGAGACGGACCCGTCAGCATCCTCTGTGGTTCCGTTTGAGAACCCAAAGATCTCTCATGGTTCCAAATCAGAACCCGTCAGGCCGGTTTCTCGTCGGTCCTTCGGTTCTGAAACGGAACACTAATACTAACCACTCCCTGTTACGCGAGGCGGACATGAGCAAGACACCGAAAGACAATGGCAAAGATCTGCTGACAAAGAACTCCGAGCTTACCGAAGCAGAAACCAATGCGATTGCGGATTTGAAGGAACGGAAGAGATCACGCGTTCAATCCCCGGACATCAAGTTGGATTTTGATGAAGACACACGACGGCTCACGGTTGGGCACAAAGGAAAAGATCCAACGGCAGCCTGTGCCTTGGCGATGCATGAGCTGGGTACGGTTGATTACCGGTTCTTCGAAGGCGTAATGGACCAAGTCGCAATTCTCGGACAACAGGACAGCTCGGTTTCTGAGACCGCATCGAACTTTGTGATGTCCGTTGTTGCCGGGGTCAGACCGCAAGACGAGATTGAAGCCATGCTGGCGATCCAGATGGGCGCGATCCATCAGGCCACGATGATGATGGCGCGCCGACTGAACCACGTAAAAACTCTCCCGCAGCAAGATTCGGCGGAACGAGCGCTCAATAAGCTGGCGCGAACTTTCACAAGCCAGGTCGAAACCCTGAAGAGGTATCGATCCAAGGCGGATCAGACCGTCCGTGTCGAGCGCGTCGAGGTCAAAGAAGGTGGGCAGGCCATTGTCGGCAACGTCCAAAACGGGGGGCGGTCGGATGACAAAAAGTGACGGCAACCTCATGGACCCTACGAAAAGACTCAATGATGCGCCCAGGTGCACAGCAACGGCAAAGTCCACCGGCAAGCGATGCAAAGCTCCAGCGGTTCGAGGCTGGCGTGTTTGCCGAGTTCATGGTGCAGGCGGCGGGCATGCATCAGGACCTGACCATCCGTCCTGGAGACATGGACAAAGGTCCAGAGAAGCTGAGGAACTGCGCAAGACCATCAATGAATTGATCCGAACAGACAAGACGCTGCAGAAGCAGATCCATTGATTGGGCAGGGGCTGGTAACCGACACAAAGTAGTCATTCGACAAAACTAGTCGGATGTCTGCACCGAGCCCAAATTGATCGATGCTGCGCGACGCTCCAATCACAGCAATGCGCAGAAAGCTGACTTTGCAAAGTTTTGGCTTTGGGTAAGGAGCCGACATCCAATTTGATGTGCGAATATTACTACCGCAGCATTGATTTCGGTCAGCTACCACTTCAGCCCTGCGCGACCTGTGTGGTTGTAGGCAACTGGTGGTCTTTTTGTTACTTTGGAATTGGCAACTACTTTTCTGGTGCCAAAAAAATATATATGAGCCCGACTTTGCAGAGATTGCTTGTAATAATAGTATGCATCATCGCTCTCACGGTGCCTCGTGCCATGCAGGCCTGCACGGTTTGTATTGAGTTGCCTGAAACCTCTATTGCTGATCATATACTGTCTGCAAAAGTGATTGTGTTTGCACGGCCGTCACCAGAAAACCCGTTCAAGTTCTCAGCTCATCGCTTCGTTAAGGGGAGTAGTAAAGAGTTCGAATCCTTACCGGAGATACCCTTCTTGGTTGATAGCGTCACGCGGCGAGAGTTTCGTTCTGATCCGACAACAACTGTTCTGCTGACCTACGGACCCAAATACAACGATAAAGCTGGGCGTGGCATTTCATGGGGGTGGCGACGCATTTTCACTATGAATCGAGATAGAAATACTTTTCTCGAGAGGCTTCAAACAATCGGTCGGTTTTGGGCTCACGGAGAAACCGACAACCCTGAGCGGGTTTTGTTCTTTGCCGAGTATTTATGGCATGCTGATACGGCTCTGCATAACGTAGCATTAGTCGAAGTAGACCGTGCGCCATATAAGCTCGTTCGTGCAATCGGAGGCAGTTTTTCAACAAGCCGGATTTTGAGTGAGCTGAACGACTTAAATCGCTTTGCTTACAGGCCTGTGACAATTCGATTGCTTGGATTACAAACTGACTCACATGCACGTTCTGTTGTGCGGTCGCGCTACATCAAATCCCTGAAATCCGGAGGTTTGAATTTGTACGACTGGGCACTTGCTGGAGTTGAAGCGGAAGAAATGCAAGCGATCAACGCGATTGATCTCGCACTTCAAGATCCACGCAAGTCAGCAGAAGAAAAAAGCTCGCTGATCCGAGCTTTGACCGGCGCTGGCTCATTTCTTGAAAACTTAAGACCTGAAATCGCCCAGATATTATCTTCGGTTTTAGAACGCGATCGCGAGTTCGCTCTCCAAATTGCGGCGGCAACACGAAATTGGGAGCCAAGCGTCCTTCACCAACAATTTGAAACCCTAGTTGCATTGGAAGAAACAGACCTCCCAACGCAATATATTCTCAATATCGCACTGGGTGCTGAAATAGCGGTGGAGTGAATTGCCGGCATTCATACCACCGTCGCTTGGGTCTTACCCGAACGTGCAACTTGAAACAGCAATGACTACCATTCGCTCTTTACTTCCAATGGATGCCCACCGCTGAGAATGACTGCGGCGAGCCATTACTTACCGATGCTGCGCGATGCACGAATGACTGCAATAGGCGCAGAAAGCGGACTTTACAAATTTCGGTGTTCGGCCCTACCAAGACCTTGATTCAAATTGAAGTTGCGCTCGACTACGCGGTTGAGCACGATGTTTCAACCAGTCTCACAAATCTATTTTTTTGAACGCAGTCAGGGCAGATGCCTTCGGCTTCCACGACGGTTTTTTCGATGCGAAACCCGACAGCGTGCGGCTTCTCCTGTAGCACCTTTTGCGGGTGTGGAGTTTGTCTGCACCACAGCTTCACAGATACGGCATATCATAAAGGCGGTTGAATGGTTTTCACCTGGATGCGCGCAGGCGACAAACGCGTTCAAACGTTCGATCCTATGCACAAAACCGTTCTCTGTTAAGAAATCGAGGGCACGGTATGCGACCGGTGGTTGTGATCCGACCCCTGCTTCTCGAAGTGTACCCAATTTAGTGTGTCGCCAGTATTGCGATACGGCCGCGACCCGGTGTCCTTTTCTTATTCGTGATCGCGTCGCGGATCGACATTTTTGTCGTCGGCTGCCTTGCAGTAATCACAATGGGCCTCGGCACTGCGGCGTTTAATCTTATGGTCTCCGCTTCGGGTGTGACTGCCCGTCGACTTGCAGCGCTTTCCCTCGACAGTCGTGCGATGCGGCGGTTCTCGGCGGGTGTTCACATTGCCGGTGGTGCTCTTATCACGCTGGCTAGTTCAAGTTTGGCTTTGACCTATCTGGACAGTTCGATTGTTTTTCCTTAGTGATGTTATGTTATTACATAAATGAGCATGCGATGTTTATGACCCACGCCTCAAAATCCCAGCCTGACTCCACTGACGAACTGCGCGTCCCGGTGACTTTGCTCACTGGATTTTTGGGTGCGGGTAAAACAACTTTGCTCAATCAGGTGCTTTCGGACTCATCTTCAGGACCCATTGCCGTCATTGTAAATGAATTTGGTGAGGCAGGTCTGGACCATGACCTGATTGAAACAGTGGACGGCGATGTCATGTTGATGTCTTCAGGCTGCTTGTGCTGTTCCATCCGCGGTGATCTTTCAGACACGTTCGTCAAGCTACTTGCGCGGAAAGACGAAGGCATCCTCAATTTTGATCGCGTGGTGATTGAAACGACAGGGCTGGCTGATCCGGGTCCGATTCTTCAAACGCTGCTGGTAGATTCATACCTCGGTCGAAGTACTCGAATGGACGGTGTTGTCACAGTTGTGGATGCGGTAAATGGGCCTGCGACTTTGGATGCCCAATTCGAGGCCGTGTCTCAGGTTGCGATGGCCGATCTGATTGTCTTGAGCAAAACAGACCTCGTTTCAGAAGCCTCTACGGCAGCCGTTACCGAGAGACTGCGCGCTCTGAACCCGACGGCCGACATCATTCGCCCTTCAGATCGTGAGTTCGCACCGAAGAGTCTTTGGAACCTGACGAGCTTGCGGGAAGACGCACGGCAACAGGATGCCCTTTCGTGGACGACGCCCAAGGTCGCTGACGATCCCTTGGGAAATCTCTCCGGTCTAAAACCAAGTTCGGCGATGAGTCCGGTGACGACGTCCGAGTTTCGTCGTCATGACACTGACATAGCATCTATTTCGATTGTTTTGGACGAGGCGCTGGACGATGACGTGTTCGACAGGTGGTTCGACACCCTGATCGCCTACAAGGGCCAGGACATCCTACGCGTAAAAGGCATCTTGTTTCTTGATGGTATCGACACGCCGTTTGCGTTCCATGGTGTCCAGCACATTTTCGACCCGCCAGTCCCGTTGAAGAACTGGACAGGCGAAGACCGGCGCACCCGCATCGTATTGATCGGCCGCAATTTGGAGCGGTCAGAGATCCAGCGCAGCCTTGATCTGTTGCGCAAAACTCAACCTACACAAACCCAACACTCGACGGAGTTGCAAGGCAATGACTGATACTCGACTACCCGTAACCGTCCTGTCCGGATTTCTTGGTGCCGGCAAAACCACATTGCTCAATCGTGTTTTGAACAATCGTGAAGGTCGTCGTGTGGCCGTCATTGTCAACGACATGTCCGAGGTCAACATCGACGCCGATCTTGTGCGCGCGGACACAGAACTGTCGCGTACCGATGAGACTTTGGTCGAAATGTCAAACGGTTGTATCTGCTGCACACTTCGCGATGACCTTTTGCAAGAGGTGCGCCGTCTGGCAGAAGGTGGCCGCTTTGACTACCTATTGATTGAGTCCACCGGTATCTCAGAACCTCTACCTGTTGCTGCAACCTTCGATTTTCGGGATGAGCTAGGCGAGAGCCTGTCTGATGTGTCTCGATTGGACACGATGGTGACAGTCGTCGATGCCGTAAATCTGCTGCAAGACTATTCCAGCCACGATTTCCTTAAGGATCGGGGGGAAACCCTGGGTGAGGAAGATGACCGGTCCCTGGTCAACCTGCTGGTAGAGCAGATTGAGTTTGCTGATGTCGTAATCCTCAACAAAGTGGCCGATGCAGGCCCGGAACGTACAGACGCGGCGCGCAAGATCATTCGCAGCCTGAACGCGGATGCCCGTATCATTGAAACCAATCACTCTGACGTGGCTACCGAGGCGATCCTCGATACGGGCATGTTTGACTTCGAAAAAGCACATGAGCACCCGATGTGGGCGAAGGAGCTTTATGGCTTTGCCGACCACGTGCCCGAAGCCGAGGAATACGGTGTTGCCAGCTATGTCTACCGCGCACGGCAACCGTTTGAGCCTGAGAAGATTCTGAAAGTACTGAATGGGGATTTGCCCGGCGTCATCCGCGCGAAAGGACATTTCTGGCTGGCGACGCGCCCCAATTGGGTTGCCGAATTCTCGATGGCGGGCGCATTGTCTTCCGTCAAGCCATTGGGCACATGGTGGGCTTCGGTACCCAAGGAACGCTGGCCGGACCACAAAAGCGCACGGGAATACATGCAGGCGCATTGGTCCGAGCCGTGGGGCGACCGTCGGCAAGAGATCGTATTCATTGGCTCTGGCATCGACTGGCCCGGTTTGAAAGAACGGCTTGACGCATGCCTGGTCCCTGAAGGCGTAGCTGCCGGCCCCGGTGCATTGCCATTGGACCTTCCCGACCCGTTCCCCGGCTGGCGGCGTGAAGGAGAAGCGGCGTGACCTTCACACAAACGGAAATCAGGGATGCCGCAATTGGTGTTGGCATTGCGGATAAGCCTGACGATTTGGCGGCGATCCGCAAACCGGGATGCGCCGCCTCGATCTGGCGCCGACAACCGCCCCAAGGGTTTCAGGACTGGATTGATGAGCTGCGCCCGGATCAGTTACCAGCAACCCGGACGGTTCTGCGCGGAGAGGCGGTAGGAGAGGCCGTTCAACATATTTGCGATATCGCAGGAATGGATAAATGCGCTGAACGCACGTGGCTAGTAGAAGACATCGCTGACCTGTCGATACGGTTCGCGGAAATCATGCAGTCGCCTTACCTGCGTTTGCGCCTTGGTGTCGTCAACACGAACGCATGCCGAAAGTTCCACATTGATGCGATCATGGCGCGTTTGATCTGCACCTATCGGGGCACTGGCACGCAATACGGTGTATCGACCGATGGCAAGGAGCCGCAAAAGGTATTCACGGTTGCTACTGGGGCTCCGATGGTCATGCGTGGAACACGTTGGCCGGAAAACCCTGCTTCTAGTTTACTGCACCGCTCACCACCCATCGAAGGCTCAGGAGAAACGCGTTTGGTTCTCGTTCTGGACCCCGTCTTCGACATGGACGACGCTTAGAGAGACGAAGCGCGCCCGCTGTGCATCTCTGAAAGAGAATGAAAGCGATCGAATTTGACGTTGACAGCCTGACCTTCGACGAGCGTGGCTTAATCTCAGCTATCGCTTAGGATGGGGAAACTGGCGAAATACTAATGCTTGCCTGGATGAACGCAGCCACAATCAAAGACACAATCGCTTCAGGCCGGATCGTGTATTGGTCGCGGTCTCGGGCCGCTTTCGGGCTGGCTATGGTCGTTTGGAGTGAAAATGCGGATGGCCGCAAAGTCCGCGAGGCAGCCTTTCGTACTTGTTCCACTGAACGGCCGTTACTCAACCAGAGATCGCTTCACATAAAACCGCCTCAAGGGTGATTGCGGTTTGTTGCTGTGAAGCGTTTCAACTCAAGGCTGTATTCTCGCGCCTCTGAACTAAAGCGCAAATGCAGAAGTTCGAGAACACAATAAGAGGCTCTGGCGCGGTCCAGGAAGATTTTCCTGATATACTTTCGTATCGGAAGCGATCTTATTTGCGTACAAATATGCGTCCGCGTGTCCGTCAGAAGCTGTGATTTGTTGCTACCTCAGTCCTGTCAACAGTTTCTGAGGCGACATTGCGTATATTGCACGAAACACCGGGGTCGGACCTGGATTGGAAGGTCAAAGCACCGCTGGTCGTGGAAACCCCCTCTGGCGCGGTGGTCGCGATTGAACGCTGGTCGCTTGCGGGGCTGGAATGGCCGGACGACGCGCCTGAATGCCCCAAAACCGCGACACTTAGCGTTCCGTTTCAAGGCGTAGATATCCGCTTCCCGGTACGTTTGTCGAAGCCAGGTCCCAATTCCACAGTGCAGCTGGAAGGTCTAAGCGGTCGGCAACGCGAGACGTTGGCTCTGTTTTATCGCTCTCTGTTGTCTGGGCGAATGGCAAGCAGCGCAGATGTGATAACCAGTCTCGACACTCCGGTTGACTTGGTGCCGATGGAGGAAACGGAAGGCGAACAATCCCGGAAACCTGCGAGATTTCTTCCACGATCTTTGCGTGTTGTACTCAATGTGACGACCTATCTGCTGATCGCAGCAGCGGTGATTGGCGTTATTGGAAACAACATTTTCACCAATTTGGACCGAATTGACATCCAACACGGGCGCGTGTTGGCCCCAATGATCTCTTCTTTCCCTTCAGCCAACGGCTATATCGAACACATTGAAGTCACGGCTGGGCAGGAGGTGCGCGAGGGTGATCTTCTATTCTTGATGGACGATGCGGAAGCTGTGGCGGCGCTCAAACGCACCGAGGCGGAACTGGCGCTTGCCCGCACCGAGGATGTCAAAATCTCCGAGGCTTTGAAAGAACTTCGGTCCCTATCAAACTCGGAGGTATTATCCGAACGCGTCGCGGCAGCCATGCGCTTCTATGTAGAGTTTGTGCAGGACGGCGGGTTTGACGATCTACGGCGCCAATGGCTTAGCCTTCGTGAACGCAACCCTGAGCTGGCGCAGTCGGTCGATCCAGTATTGATCGTAACAAACTTGCTGGAAGCCGAAGAACGCAATCGCGCCTCCGCGGTAAAGGCGTTGGAAGCAACAAAAGAAGCTCAGCAACAGAAAATTGAAAACAATCACGTTCGCGCAGCAACAGACGGGATTGTTCAGGACTTCATCGTTCGGAAGGGGCAGCCGTTCGGTGGTACGGCAAACGAGTTGGTCTTTGAAACGGCTGAGCCTCGTATGACGATCGGGTGGGTGTCGGAACGGTTTGCTGAAACGATTTACATCGGCATGCCCGCAACGATCGGCTTCAATGAGAAGGGAAAGAAGATCACCATTCCCGGTGAGGTCTGGGACGTGCGCGCAGGGGACAATCCTGAACGACCCGGAGAATTCGGAATCATTGTTACGGTTCGCGCAATTGGCCTGTCCTCGAAACAAACAAAGAGCCAATTACGGTTGGGAGCCCCGGTAAATCTGGAAGCAAAGCGACAGTTGGGGACACACTTCCGTACCTGGATAAAGTCCATGGACCCACGTGTGGGCCGATCCGATGACTGAATATGAGTTCGACAAGGATCTGGCTTGGCGGTTAAGGGAGCTGCAAACAAATGTTCCCAACTATTTTTGCAAGTGGTCACTACCGCAGTTCACCTTGTTTTTGCTCTTGTTTATGGGGCTGCTCTGGCTGTTGGCGAATGTACCGAACCGGTTCTTCAACCCGAGTGTTTTGCACGTCACGATGGTCCTTGGAACACTTGGGTTCTGGCGATTTGGTTGGTGGTTTACCCATGCGTTAAGGGCTCAGATTTATGCGAAAGGCAAATGGCCGGGCATGCGGCGCCGGGCGGATGCAATTTGGGATGCGGGCTGGCGCCCCAAACGCCTTCATATTCAGATGACGACCTATTTTGAGGAACCCTCCATCACCAAACGTGTTGTGGGGTCCATCCTCGGACAAATCCGCCGCGAACGGATTCCGACGACGATCTATATCGGTACAGGCAGTGCATATGATGAGCAGGTCATTCGCGACTTTGTCGAAACCTATGCGCAGGATATCCCGGATGATCTGGCGACGCTTGTATTCATCCGTCAGAACCAGCCGGGCAAGCGAATGGCGATTGGTCTGATCCTGCGGGCGATCTGTCGATCCGGTGCTTCGCCTGATGATTTGGTGATCTTTATGGACGGCGACGCCCTGTTTGGCGGGGATGTTCTACGTAAAACCCTGCCAATGTTTGCAAGCGATCCAGAATTACAGGCGCTGACCACAGATGAAGAGGTCATATGCTATGGCCCGGCCTGGATCGCAAAATGGCTGGACATGCGGTTCGCCCAGCGTCGCCTTGCGATGCAAAGCCATGCTTTGTCGGGTCGTGTGTTGACGTTGACGGGGAGAATGAGCGTGTTTCGCGCGCGCCATATTCTGGACGAAAAATTCATTCGCACGATCGAGGCGGATCACCTGCATCACTGGCTTTGGGGTAATTTCCGGTTTCTGTCCGGGGATGACAAATCAACCTGGTATCGCCTGCTGAGCGTGGGTGCGAAAATGACCTATGTGCCGGATGCGACGGTCTACACAATTGAGGTCATCAAGGAAAATGGCCTCATGCGGATGGTCCAGAATTTCCGCCGTTGGTCGGGCAACATGCTGCGGAACGGAAGTCGCGCAATCGCACTTGGGCCGACTGCAATGCCGTTTTTCATCTGGTGGTGTGTCGTTGATCAACGGATCGCCATGTGGACTATGATGGTCAGTCCGGTCATGGCCGTTGTCGGCAGCCTGATTGCGCCGGGTTACTTCTGGAACTGCATCATCTGGGTGTTGTTTTCTCGGATCGTGCTGTGTCTGTTCCTGTTCGGATACAGCAGGCGCGCGGATATGAGTTGGCCGTTCATCCTGTATCTCAATCAAGTGATCAACGCGACGGTCAAGATCTACATGATCTTTCACCTATCCAAACAGAAATGGTCGAACAGAGGCAACCAAAGCTCTGGCGGTGGATCGGGCTTTGCCGAGACACTAAAAAGCGGATTTGCCAAGTTCCAGATGGTCACCGCTATCCTGACGTTTTTAACCGCCATCCTGACCTATGTCGGTCTGATCGAGATGCAGTTCGGCTAATAGACCTATCCTTTCGATAGTGAGCTTAAGCCTATGACACACAGCAATAAGAGCGGGGGCCGATAATCTGGAATCAGACTTGTAATGATGAGGTTTCACATGATTCAGCCAATTATCCTTGCTGGTGGTTCCGGCACCCGTCTCTGGCCCGTCTCTCGTAAGAGTTACCCAAAGCAGTTCGTCGAACTGGATGGCGACAACAGCCTGTTTCAGAAAACAGTTGAACGTGTGGCCGAGCCTGGATTTTCGGCACCACTGATCGTGACGGGCGAAGACTACAGGTTCATTGCTCAACAACAATTGGCAGATGTTGATGCCGAAAAGTCTGAACTGATCGTGGAACCTGTTGGCCGCAATACCGCCGCTGCAGTTCTGGCAGCTGCTTTGCGGTACAAAGAAGAGCCGGAAACGATCCTGCTTGTCCTGCCCAGCGATCACGCAATCGATGACGTGCCGGCATTTCGCCGGACTATGGTGCGCGCTGAAAAAACAGCCAAACGCGGTAAGATCGTCACCTTTGGGATCAAACCCGATCATGCCGCGACGGGTTTCGGGTACCTACGGGTTGCAGGCGGTTACCAAGGATCTCTGCTGATTTCTGCGTTTGCGGAAAAGCCCGATGCCGAAACCGCCAAGGGCATGTTGGACAGCGGTGACTGGCTGTGGAATGCCGGGATGTTCATGTTCCGAGTTGATACCGTTCTAAAGGCATTTGAAGCTTTTGCCCCTGACATGTCTGCACCGGTCGAGGCTGCGTTGGCTCTTGGTCTAAAGGATCTGGGTTTCTACCGAATGGATCAAAACGCCTTTTCCCGCTGCCCGAGCCTCTCGTTTGATCATGCGGTAATGGAGCATATCGAAAACGGTGTCGTGGCGTTTGAATTGGACTGCGGGTGGTCCGATCTGGGCAGCTGGAAATCGGTGAAGGATCAGGGTCAGGGAGATGAGGGGGCGAATGTCACTTCTGGAAATTCGACAGCCATTGATTGCCGCGACAGCCTGCTGAGGTCGGAAAACCCGGATATCAAGTTGGTCGGACTAGGCTTGAAGGACATCGTTGCAGTCGCGACCGACGATGGAATTCTGGTCGCGGACATGTCGCACAGTGCTGAAGTCGGCAAGGTAGTGGAAGCGTTGCGCAACGAAGGCTCCGACCAGGCCGAGATGTTCCGTCGGTGCCATCGTCCCTGGGGTTACTACGAAACCCTGTCGCTGGGTCCTCGGTTTCAGGTCAAACGGATCATGGTTCTGCCTGGTGCCAAGCTGTCCCTGCAAAGCCATATGCACCGAGCCGAACACTGGGTTGTCGTCAGTGGTTCGGCAACCGTGACGGTTGGTGACAGAGTCAGCCTGCTTTCCGAGAATGAATCGACCTACATCCCGCTGGGTGCTGTCCATCGGTTGGAGAACCCGGGGAAACTGCCTTTGCATCTGATCGAAGTTCAATCCGGTTGTTACTTAGGCGAAGACGACATTGTGAGATACGAGGATATCTATGACCGTGTCGCTGTAGCTTAGATTCACTTGCACCACCCTCCTGAAGACTGGCCCGCGTGGATTTTCACGCGGGTTTATTCTGTCGTATGGGTTTGATGACCATTCGTATATATCCGGCGTCATTTGCGCATTCCAGATAGTCTGCCGATACATTTCTCAAAATTATCAGCGCGTTACCTTGGATTTAAATCGGAGGTAAATCTATGGAACTCAGAAAAATTACTCAGAAAGACGCCGAAATTGTCATACCGACGTCTTCGCAAAAACCCCGGATCAGTGTTGTCGGGCTGGGCTATGTCGGCGCTGTCTCAACCGCCTGTTTGGCCTCACTTGGGCATCGGGTCGTAGGTGTTGACATCGACCCTGACAAAGTGAGCCAGATCGCGCGCGGAGTGAGCCCGATCCACGAAGAAAATCTTGGTTCAACTCTCAAGCAAGGCGTTCAAAAAGGGCTGATCTCTGCAACCGACGATCTGAGCGCAGCTGTACGCGAAACCGACGTTACCTTTGTATCGGTCGGAACTCCAACCGCCCCGGATGGGGGCTGCGACTATAGTTATATCGAACAGGCTGCGCGCTCGATGGCGGTCGGCCTTCGCCAAAAAGATGGTTTCCACATCTTTGCCATGCGGTGCTCGATCCCGCCCGGAACCACGATGAATGTGATGGTTCCGATCCTCGAAAGGCTTTCAGAAAAGAAGATGGGCCAGGACTTTGGGGTGTGCTTCAATCCTGAGTTTCTACGGGAAGGCGTCGCCATAGATGACTTCCATAACCCTCCGAAAACAGTGCTTGGCACCAACGATTTTCGCACGGCGGAAGTCATGAAGCGCATCTTCGCACCGGTTGATCCAAATCCCATTTTGACAACAGTCGAAGTGGCTGAGACTATCAAATATGTCGACAATGTATGGCACGCGACCAAGGTTTGCTTTGCCAACGAAGTCGGCCGCTTGTGCAAGCCGCTGGGCGTGGACAGCCACGCGGTCATGGATGTCTTTACCCAAGATACAAAGCTGAACCTCTCACCTTACTATCTGAAGCCGGGCTTTGCCTATGGCGGCTCATGCCTGCCGAAAGAAGTGCGGGCGGTTACACATATAGCCGAAGAACTGGGTGTCGAACTGCCCATGATCGGCAACCTTGACCGCTCAAACCGAGAGCAGATCGATCAAGCGACCGAGATGCTTCGCAAAACGGGGGCCAAGCGCGTTGGGGTACTGGGGCTGGCTTTCAAACCCGGCACCGACGATCTGCGCGAAAGCCCTATTCTGGAAGTCATGGCCGAGCTCCATGCCGAGGGGGTGGAGTTGGTCCTGCATGATCCGGCGGTGACAAAAGAAACCCCTCTGAGTGGGTTGCAAGCCTACATGCATCACGCGGGCTCTGGCATTCGAAGTCTCGCGGAATCCATCAAATCGATGCTATGCGACAGCATAGAAGACGTAATGGAACAGGCCGAGGCCGTCATCGTCTGCCATCGCAACCCCGCTTATCAGAACGCCGTTTCCAGTAAACCGGAGATGCCGGTCGTGGATGTGGTGCGCTTGTTTCCCGAGAACCCGGTGAACCGTCGGATCGACGGCATCGGTTGGTAAATTTTTACTCCAAATAGCTGAAAGTAAGAGGTGAAATGATGCCTGCGGTATCTTCAAATGTAATTTCAGGAACGGGTTTGTCCGATCAACTTGTTGGCGGAAGTGAGCAGGAGACCCTGATAGGGCTTGCCGGAAACGATGAGATCCAAGGGCAAGCTGGCGATGATGTGTTGCACGGTGACTATGCCGAGGCAAACTTGCTGGACGGCACAGAAGGTGCTGTCAGTTTTTCCGACTACGCCGAGAACGGCGAATGGGGATTGATTGATCTTGCAAACGGCCACCAACAGATGGAGCAGCAGATTACGACCGAAGCGGGCGGGGTCTATGAACTGAACCTGGATCTCGCGACAAATTTTGCTGCAGGTCGTTCCGGGGCTGCCGTCGAAGTTCTGGTCGATGGTGAGGTGGTCGCAGAGTTTTCTTCTCAAAGCGGTGCCTTCGGATCTCATTCCGTTCAATTCACAGCTGACGATGACAGCTCGACCATTACGATCAGATCGATTGATGTGTCAGGCAACGGTCCAACAATTGATACGTCCGGTCCTGCGTTTCACTATGATAAGGATGTCGAGATTGGTGGACAAACCGTGACGGTTTCCGCATTCGCCGATGGGCAATCAAATCTCTATCAGGTTCTAAATGGAACACTGCATGTGTTTGATATCGAAACCCAAGCCTATGAAATGGCGGGCGTCGAGGGCACGGTCAATGTGAACTCGATGGGTTACAATACGGAAGACGACCTTCTGTATGCCATCGCAGTAGGTGACGGAGTGGATTCATTGGGGCAGGTGGTTAGCCGCTCTGATTTGGTGATGCTGGACGCCGAAGGAAACAGTTACCGTGTTGGCAGCACACCATATCGGTCTTGGACCGGGGATTTTGATGATCAGGGCAACCTTTGGTCGTTTCAATCCAGTATGGATCGTATCGCAGTCATCGATGTTGATCAGTTTGATACGGATGGAAATCCGGTAACCACAGTATACAAGTTGCCATCCGATCTTGTGGATTTCAAAGTCTACGATGTTGCGTTCGACGCGGCCTCACAGTCGTTCTACGGTGTCTCTCGCCCAAGTTCCGAAGGTGCAGCTACGGTTATGCTGATCGTTGATATCTCTTCGGGCGAACCAGAGTTTCGAACGGTTTCAGTCACATCGACAGTGATTAACGGCGAAGTCCTGAATGGGGTCCCGCAAATGACGTTTGGAGCTGCAATCATTGACGTAGACGGAAACCTGTTTGTCGGTGGCAACTCAGACGACCACGACATGGATGACTCGACACCTGCAACAGGCGCGATTTTCCAGGTCATCGTGGATGATGTGACCGGCGAGGCTAGTTTGCACCTTATCGAAGAGGCGCCGAAATCGTATTCGAATGATGGTGCCGCCGACCCGACAGCAACCAGTCCGTTTGCGCCCGTCGATTTGGATGCAAGCGTTTTGGTTAAGGATCTGACACTTGTTGCGACCACCGAAGGCGCGTTGAGCTACGATGATGACCTTTCGGGCAATGCAGGTAGCGATGCCCTATACGGTGGGATTGGCACTGACACCCTGACGGGTGGTAGTTCAGGGGACGTGCTCGAAGGGGATGACGGCAACGATCTGCTGCACGGTGGAGCGGGCGTCGGTGCCGCCAGCGGCATTGTCTCGCAATATGACGAAGACGGTGTGCGGTACGACCAGTTTGGCAATGTTCTTACAGAAGACGATGACTCGTTGTTCGGCGGGCAGGGCGACGATCACCTGATGGGCTCGGCTGGGCACGACATGCTGGATGGTGGGATCGGCAACGACATTTTGGATGGAGGTTCAGGCTTTGACATTCTCATCGGTGGTCAGGGCGATGACACACTCCGCGGTGGATCCGAAGCTGACAGTTTGCGAGGTGAAGACGGCCAAGACGTTATGGACGGTGGCTCGGGCAATGATGAGATGTTCGGTGGCACAGGCGATGACCAACTCGATGGCGGGTCTGGCGCGGATGTCCTGAACGGTGGCGATGGCAATGATAATTTGTCAGGTGGATCCGGTGATGATTTTCTTTCCGGGGACGACGGAAAAGACACGCTGTCCGGAGGATCTGGCAACGATGACCTAGATGGCGGTGCGGGCGACGACAGCCTCTCTGGGGGCTCAGGTGATGATACCGCGATAGGCGGTCTCGGCGCGGATACTCTGGATGGCGGATCCGGAAACGACACATTAGCTGGCGGTGAGGGCTCCGACACGCTGAAGGGTGGTTCTGACGATGACGAGTTGATTGGGGGCGCTGGCAACGATTATCTGAATGGCTCCAGCGGTGACGACGTTCTGGACGGAGGTTCAGGGAAAGATCGGCTTTACCTTGGTGCAGGAGATGATCAAGCCACCGGTGGCGCTGATGCAGACAGGTTCATTTTCCGCGATGAGGATCTGGATGGGTCGACCGATACGATCACTGACTTTTCGCTCAGTGATGGCGATTTACTCGATCTGCGCGCGCTCAACATCGATAGTGGCGGAGCTGATACGTCTGACTGGTTTGATGCCAACGCGGAAATCGTGGGCGGGACCGATGTCTACGTAACTTTGTCACCGGATACGACATTAATCCTTGAAGGCGTAGCGTCGGATTTCGACCAACTCTACGATCACTTTCTATTCTGAAGTCCCCCCCCCCCCTGCGGACCCGGGTCACTCGAACCCTGCATCCCGAGCGATCAGAGCGGCCTGGGTCCGGTTTTTTGCATTCAGTTTCTTGCAAAGGGTCCGAACATGCAGCTTGATCGTCACCTCCTGAAGATCCAGCTCTCGCGCGATTTCCTTGTTGGACTGCCCACGGCACAATCCGCGTAGAACCTGTTTTTCCCGCTGGCTGAGCTGACGGGAAAAGTCGCTTTCTTTAACATCGCCATCCAAACTTAGAACGCTGGCCGGGACGAAGGTTTCGCCGGCGATCATAAATCGCACCGCGTTGACCAGAGATTTGGCGCCCATGGTTTTGGGCAAGAAACCAACGGCGCCCATTTCGACCGCTTCCTGTGCGATCTTGTTTGGTGCGGTCCCGCTCAATATCGCAAAAGCCTGTTCAGGGAATTGACGAATTGCGTCTGAAAGCCCTTCGATCCCGTTCATACCCGGCATATCAAAGTCTAACAGGACAAGGTCGAATGGATCTTCGGATGACAGCAATTTCATCGCAGCCATGTAATCGGGTACGGCAACAACTGCCGCGCGCCCCTCGGTTTCGAGGTAGGATGAGATCGTGTCACGGACCAAACCGTGATCATCAGCCAATAGAATTCGCATCGATATCGGTGACCTTGAACAAATGCTTTGATCCGATTTTATCGCACCCGGAATAGTTGAACCACCAAAAGGGTTACTATTTGACGAACTTTGCAAATTCATGTTGTTTTCCTAATCTATTACTCTTTGACGCTGGCTGCCAAAGCCTCATTATCGCACTCAGCGACAACTTTGATTGCATGGTTTGGGACGTCGAAAGTTCGCAAATTAGGCTGATGGTGTGACCTTTGGTGCGCTGAACTATCCTAAAGTATAGCGAGCTATTCTATTGCGTCTAAGAACGTTTCGCGGGGCTGTGTCAAAAGCGTTTTGACAAAGGTTCACCTACTCACGGACACAATCTCGCATGCTCAAAACTCTAAAATCACTTTGCGCCGCACTCGCCATTTCATTTGCGAGTGCGGCATATGCGAATGAAGTACTTCTTACGGTCTCGGGCGATGTCGGTCTCAATGGAAACAAGAACACTTGGACGTTCGACAGGAAAGCCCTTGAGGCATTGCCCAGTAAGTCAATCGATACAACAACGATCTGGACAGAGGGTACGCAGAGCTTTGAAGGAGTTTCCCTTGATGTGCTTCTGGACCATGTCCAGGCAGAGCAGGGGATCATACGAGCGGTGGCTTTGAATGACTACGCCGTCACCATTCCCACCAGTGATGCAACAGATGGTGGCCCGATCGTTGCCTACTTGCGCGATGGCAAGGCGATGTCAGTACGCGACAAAGGACCTTTGTGGATAATTTACCCTTACGATGCTAACGAGGCCTATCAGTCCGAAGAAATTTATGCCCGCAGCATTTGGCAACTCAATCGATTGGAAGTCGTAGCACAGTAAGTACCGAGGAGAAGGCCATCGACACTAAAGCGCCTTTAATGAGCATGAAGAGATGGCCCATTTTTGCCTTTGTAGGATTGCTGGTTGTGAGTCTGGCTATCGTGCTTTCCCTTGGGCGCGAGGTGAAATCAGATCTCGACGCACTCTCGACCGCAAAAACAGACAACGTCAGCTGGCTGATGTCTCAGCTCGAAGTCGAGCTGCTTAGGTTCGAAGTCTCGGTCATTGACGCTTCATCACGTTCCAATGGTGACTTGTCCGCTGTACGCAACCGTTTCGATATCTTTTTTAGCCGAGCGGATACGCTGTTTAGTAGCGAGCTGTTTTCATTTCTGCGAGGGGGTGCCGCCGCGCAACCAGCCCTGCAAGCCACTGAAGATTTTCTATCCCGGCTGACACCATTGATCGATGGTCCGGATGACCAGCTGCGCGCAGCACTTCCTGATCTGCGGGCGCAGATTCAAACACTGCGACCTGAAGTGCGCGAGATTGCGCTGGGCGGTATTCAGGGATTTGCCCAGGAAAACGCAACCCGACGTGCTGAGTTGGCCAGCACACTAACCCGAATGGCATCATTACTTGTTGTACTTTTCGTTGCACTACTTTTAGCTTTTGCAGTTCTCATCAAATTATTCCGGCAAGGGCAGTTGTTTGCCCGGCAAAGCCAGTCGGCTCGCAACCGATTTGAAGCGGCCATTACCTCGTCACTGGATGCGGTGTTGGTGGTCGATACTTCTGGAAGAATTCTTGAATTCAACGGTGCCGCCGAAGATGTCTTTGGGTACCGTCAGGCCGAGGCAATCGGTGCTGATATGGCTGAACTTATCGTTCCAGAACACCTGCGCGCCCTGCACCGAAAAGGCATGACACGATTTCTCGAGACCGGCGAGCAAAAGGTAATCGGCGCTGGGCGCGTCAGGTTAGAGGGTTTGCGCAAATCGCAGGAAACTTTTCCCGTGGAGCTGTCCATATCGCTAGCTGAAACGGATGGAGAGCAAGTCTTTGTCTCATTCCTTCGGGATATAACTGAGGAACTCAAAGCCGAGGAAGACTTGCGCACTGCAAGAGACAAGGCGCGGGAAAGTGAACAGGCCAAATCCGATCTGTTGACAGTGATGAGCCATGAAATGCGTACTCCGTTGAACGGAATACTCGGCTCTGCGGCATTGATTGATCAGAGCAATCTGACGGACAGACAAAAGCGGTATCTTCGTTCTATTGAGGTGTCGGGTAAGTTGCTGCTGTCTCATGTGACTGATGTTTTGGATTTTTCCAGACTGGGTTCAGGCAATGCCTTGCGTGACAGATCAAGTTTTGACGTTATGGAGGTTGTCCACGAAGTTGCCGACAGTCTGTCGGCGAATGCAGATGCGCGTGGCAACGACTTGAAGGTCGATGTTCTCTCTGAAGAGCTTATCGACGTTCTTGGATACAGGACTGCGCTGCAGCAATGCTTGGTGAACCTGTTAGGTAACGCAATCGAATTTACGCGGGATGGATCAGTCACGATCGAAGTCGAACGACTTCATCATGATGATCTGATTGAGTTTCGGATTGCAGATACCGGGGTCGGGATATCATCTGAATATCTGGACGTTATCTTCGACGAATTTGTCACGATCGATACCGCCTTTGCACGTGAGACGAGCGGAACGGGATTAGGGCTGGCTATTACCAAAAGATTGGTCGAGGCGATGGGTGGCGACATCACGGCGGATAGTGTGCTTGGAGAAGGCAGTCTGTTTACAATGCGACTGCCTCTGCCAACCTCAAGATCTGATGTCATGAGCGAACCGGATTCCACAGACGCGCTACAGGCAGAGCTTTATCAGGGTTTGAAAGCGCTGGTGGTAGACGACAATGAAATCAATCGAATGATCTTGACCGATATGCTTGAAGATCTTGGCTTTTCGGTTGCTGAGGCTGAAAGTGGTTACGCCGCCTTAGAACGTCTTGGGTCCGCGCGATTTGATGTACTTTTGTTGGATATCAGCATGCCGGGTATCGATGGTATCGAAACACTCGGAAAAGTTCGCGAACTGAATATCGAGTGGGGCAATTTGCCAGCGATAGCAGTTACGGCTCACGCAGCCCCAAAAGATCACGAAGTCATACGAGCAGCAGAATTTCAGGGGTTGCTGGTGAAACCCGTTCCATTGGCGGCTTTACAGTCAGAACTGTCTAAAGTTCTGAAGGTGCAAAGGGTTGAGGTTATGGAGCCAGACAATGACTTCAGGATTCGATTTGGAGAGGACAAATTCCGTGAAGCCTGCAGGGAATTGAACAACGAAGTTGTTGGTCTTATTGACAGTCTCAATAATTCCAATGAGTTAAATGACACACACAGGCAAGCGGCGCATAAACTATGTGGCTCTGCTGCGATACTCGGGCAAACCGACCTTTGGTCCAAGTTGAATGACCTTCAAAACTGCACTTCGCAGGAATGGGACGACGAGAAGGCTACTTTCTTGAGGGATTTGCAGTACGAAGCCAAACGTTGTCGTTGAAGTTCAATTCGCTGGCTACGGCCCACAATTCTCACAGTTGCACTCGAATTGGCGGGATGTATCGAAGCGATATCGGCAGGACGGCTGAGGCTTAACAGACAAGAACTTGCCGAGATTTTGATAGATTTACCTACGATCTGCGCCGAAGAAGGCGATAAAGATTCAGTCTAGCTTTTGCTCGACTGCTCCAACGTGATGGAAAGCCTTTGAGTCGCAAATGGTAAAACCTGTGCGCCCATCGAAAATCGAATGACCCAAAATCAATGGCTTAGGCCTCTCTGAATGGCAAAACTATGTGTCGCCCGACACTTTTTGTAAGGCGACACATAGTTCTGCCACCAGCGAGAGAACCTTGCCATTTTCGCCTCACTTCCTTCATCCAGCACTTAGACAGATTTCATTGATCCTGACTTCCTTTTGGGAAAATTGGGGTTGATTTGCAGATCAGACGCCGAAGGCGCCTGTTCCTGCTGATCTGCCACGTGGCGAACGCGGATGGGGGCGAGGCAATGCTATTCGACAATAGTGGTGCGGCCCGCAGGCGTAGCCGGGGACGCGGTGTTGTCTAATAGGGTTGCCCGATGGGGAAGGCAGCGTCTTTGCGCCCATCGGGCCAGACTAGGTCGTCAGGATCAGCGCCTTTCAGGATGCCGAACGCAAGAGCCTTGGATTTGTGTCTCGTCGGACGCGTTTGACAGGTGATGTCGTGAAAGCGTGGCCAATTGCCAAGCCATCGGACATCATCCGGGTCTTTTCCGAGACGATGGCTCAGACCTAGGCGTGAGTCCCCGTTCCCAAGTACGGTACGGGGACGTTTGCGTTTGTAATGGGCCATGTCATTGGCCTTTCATGCAGTTTCTGAACTACATGGCACCCTCCATCGGTTGGCTCGTTGGTTTTGGGCTGGGCTCGGATAGACGGCCGAAAACGCAGCCGGTCTGAATATCGGACTGAGCGAACAAGATCAATGGGGCGGGAAAAAGCCGCTCAATGTGGTGTTAGGTGATTGGGCCGGTAGGCTGTGGACGGACCACTCAACCAGAGATCGCTTCACATAACACCCGCTCTGCTATGTTCATGGTTCGTTATGGTGGCACAAAATATCCAATGGTTGCAATACTTGCGATTCAAGACGAATTTCAACCTACGCGACCATGCGGAACTAGCCGCAATCCGTTGGTTGCAACGTATGAACTTTTTCCGTTGGAAGCGCGGGCTGCCAGACAAGATCGGTCGTGAGACCCAACCTGCCTCAAGTCAGCTTCACAAGCTTATTGGAAGGTTTGATGAATGTTTGTGGACGTCTCAATTAGCGCTTGTTCGATGGTTGCTCTTTGCCGTGCAAATCGCGTCGTTGGTACTGGAATTGAGATCGCGTGCAGGTCTCCCACCCAGTCGACAAAAGAAAACCCGATAGCCGATACACCAGCAGAATGCTCGTCCAAATCATAGGCAAGGCCCTGTTCGCGGACTGTATTCAGTTCGGAAAGGAACTCATCCAAATTCCTTTGGATACCGTTCCGTTCCCATTCGTTCTGAATAAGCTTTGTCGCATCTCCTTCATCGAGTTGAGCGAGACAAGCTTTCCCATTTGCAGTGGTGGTCAGCGGAAAAACCTCGCCTACTTGCGAAACGGTCGTCAATCGATAGACGCCTGGGACCTGATCTAAGAAAACCATGCCGATACCGCGCATGACGGCTAGGTCTGTGGTTTCCCCGGTCTTTTGGGTCAGTTCCGTCAAAAGCAGACGGCAGTGTTCGACGATGCTGTACTGCGCCGCGCCCGCGAGAGCGCTTAGTTCGGGACCGAGCCTCAAACCACCCCCATTTGCATCCGCTATGACAAGGTTTTCCTCGGCAAGAGCGCTTGTGATTCTCTGTACCGTAGAGCGGGGCAGGTCAACACGCTCGGCGATTTTTCCCAAGCTCATTCCGGATTGGTTTTCTTTCAGAACACGCAAAATCGAGGCCGCTCTGGAAATAACCTGAATGCCACCTTTATCCGCTTTTTCAGACATTTAACCTACCTCATCCTGCCTTGGTATCGTAGCTCTGGATACCTAGCGATTTTTTAGTGTTGTATCACAATGCGGTGCAAGTCAACCGTATAGTGAGTTTTTATGTTGACCATAATGCGGTGCGTATGCATCATCATACGGGACAGGTGGGGAGGCCACCCAGACAATTGAAAAGCGAACACCGCCGCGTTGTCGGCGAACAAAGGAGATGTGCCCAATGGTCGAAATCCGTGGCATTGAGTTTCAGGCAAACACCGACAACGACATGGGGCTTGAGTTTTATAACCTGAGCCACAGATACGGGTTTCAGTGCCCCAACTGGCCGTATTTCAAGGACGTCCAGATCGACCGAAAGCACTACATGGCCAAGTCAGGCGTGTTGTCTCAGACGATTACGACGACGATGCACGTTACCACTCATATTGATGCACCGGCCCATGTTGTTCAGGGAACGCCGTTCATCGACGAGGTGCCGCTGCCGCATTTCTTCGGTTCGGGATTGGTAGTCTCGGTTCCCAAGAAGAAGTGGGAGCAAATCACGGGAGATGATCTGGAGAAGGCTTGCGGGCACTCAATCCGCAAGGGCGACGTTCTGATCATCAACACCGGTTGGCATAAGCAGTACGAAGACGGTGACTATTTTGCTTATTGCCCGGGTCTCGTTCCTTCTGCTGCCGAGTGGATGATCGAGAAAGGTGTGAAAGTCGTTGGCCACGATACCCAGGCGAACGATCACCCGCTGGCAACTGCCATCGGTCCGCAGCGAAACGGTCCGATCATGCCACACCTCGAAAAAGAGTATCTTGAGTGGTCAGGCGGCACGCCATGGGAGGTTGATTTCCCTGAGTGGGAACCGGTTCACAATATGCTGTTTTCCAAAGGCATTCTCGGCATCGAAAATGTCGGTGGGGATCTGGATGCGGTGACCGGCAAGCGGTGTACCTTCGCGTTCTTTCCGTGGAATTGGGACCGCGGCGATGGCTGCATTATCCGACTGGTGGCGATGATCGATAAGAACCAATCCTACCGCATCGAGGCTGGCGAAGATTTCTGAACACTCACGGACCGGTCGCCGGTTCGCCGGCGGCCGCCATTGCAACTGAGCGGAGACGGACATGCATCTGAAGCGGTTTCAGGACGCCCAACCTTACGAAGCACCGAGCCACTTCGGATGTCACGGGCTTCGCTTGCAGGGGTTTGAAGAAGGCGGGCCGACAAATCAGTGGGTCGGCTTCAGTCAGTTCCTTCCGGGCGGTGGCGCAGGGCCGGACTCTACGCCTTTTGAGAAAGTCTACATCGTTCTGGAGGGTGAAATGACCGTTATCGTTGACGGCACAGAAACCAGTCTTGGACCCATGGACAGCTGCACGATCGCACCGGGCGAAGTGCGTAAAATTGAAAACCGTGCCAACCACACCTGCAAAATGCTGGTTGTCATTCCGTATCCGCCAGAAAGCTAAGGACGAAAAAAATGTCTGATCCACTCAAGATGTTTGACGTCAGAGACAACGTCGCATTGATCACCGGAGCTTCGGGCGCATTTGGAATGGTTGCGGCACGCGTCTTGGCCGGGGCTGGTTGCAACCTTCTTTTGGCGGCGGGAAACCATGAGGCGCTCGATAGCATTGCCAAAGAGTGCGAGGCACTTGGTGCAACGGTCGTGACCATCAATACCCGACCGACCGATGAAGCATCGTGTGACGCATTGGTTGATGAGGCCGTCAACACCTTTGGCAAGCTCGACATTCTCGTTGTCGCGTCCGGTATGAACAAAGTTGCTCTGATCAATGACATGGCGCCGGAAACCTTTGGTGCAGTGATGGACGCCAACGTGAACCAAAGCTGGCTGTTGGCGCGCGCAGCGGCAGCGCACATGAAGCAAAGCGAATATGGCAAGATCATATTCGTCAGTTCCGCGCGCAGCACCCTTGGACACCCTGCCGGATACACGGCGTATTGCGCGTCAAAGGCCGCCGTGAACGGGATAACCAAAGCCTTGGGATGTGAGCTGGGTCCAACAGGGATTACCGTCAACGCGATCGCGCCGACGGTATTCCGTTCGCCTTTGACGGCTTGGATGTTCGAAGACACCGACGAAGCGAAGGCAGTGCGCGATGGCTTCCTGACCCGTGTTCCCAAGGGGCGGCTAGGTGAGCCGGAAGACCTTGCGGGGCCTCTGCTGTTTCTCGCGTCGCGTGCATCTGATTTTTACACCGGGCATATCCTTCATGCCGACGGCGGATATACGGCGGGTTAACGGATGGTGCGCAAGAAGCAGCAAATAGCGGTGATTGGCGCGGGCCTTATGGGGCACGGCATTGCCCTGACTTTGGCGAAAGCGGGCCAGTACGTCGCCATCACGGATCCCGTTGAGGAGGCGCGGGCCACCGTGCCAGATCGCATTCGCGCCAGCATGGCCGCGATGGGGGATGACGAGGTCACTATCACAAAAACCCTCAAGATGATTGAGATCTTTGCGACTACGGAAGGTGCGGTTCGAAACGCTGACGCTGTGTTCGAAGCCGCACCCGAAAAGCTCGAGCTCAAGCAAGCGATCTTTGCAGAGATCGAGGCGCATGCACCAGAAACTTGCATACTCGCGTCGAATACCTCGGTCATGCCAATCACCCAGATCATGTCCGGTTTGCGGCTGAAAAACCGAGCATTGGGAACCCATTGGTGGAACCCGCCGCACATGATCCCTTTGGTCGAGGTCATCAAGACCCAGTGGACAGACCCTGAGATCGCACAGACGATGTTCGATCTGCTGAAAGATGCCGGGAAAACGCCGGTTATGGTCGAAAAAGATGTGCCCGGCTTTATCGGCAATCGCCTTCAACATGCGTTGTGGCGCGAAGCGGTCAGTCTGGTGGAAAACGGTATTTGTGACGCCGAAGCCGTCGATACCGTGATCAAGTCCAGCTTCGGGCGCAGGCTTGCTGTTCTTGGTCCGCTGGAGAACGCGGATCTGGTCGGCACTGACCTGACGCTCGATATCCACGAAAACGTGCTGCACGATCTTGAGGCACAAAGGGGCCCTTCATCCTATCTTAAGTCGCTTGTCGAAGCGGGCAAGCTGGGCATGAAATCCGGCGAAGGGTTCAGGACATGGGCCGAGGGCGAGGCAGATCAGGTTCGCCAACGTGTCGCGAAACATCTGAAAAATCTCGAAAAGACTTTGTTAGATCAATCAAACACTGGCGGGAGGCCGGTGAAGGGAGGACGCAATGACAAGGACATTCAAAACGGCCACCAGGCGTAGTTTCATCGCCGGGGCAACGGCAGCAATTGCGGCACCGGCAATCCTGAGGGCGACGCGTGCTTATGCTGCGAACCCGACCTTGCGTGTCGGCAATGTCAGCCCGCGCACCGGACCGCTGGCTGGTTTTGCCGAGGCTGATGAATACGTGCTTCAGGCCATCCAACAAGTGTTCTCAGCCGGGTTGGACAACAACGGAAAAACTTGGAATGTCGAGATCATCTCGAAAGACAGCCAGTCCAACCCGAACCGAGCAGCAGAAGTCGCCGCAGACCTGATCCTAGGTGATGAAGTTGATATCATCGTGGCGGCGTCAACTCCGGACACAGTGAACCCTGTCGCCGACCAGGCAGAGATCAACGAAGTTCCCTGCATCACTACCGACTGTCCGTGGCAGCCGTATTTCTTTGGTCGCAACGGCGTTCCCGGTGAGGGTTTTGAAACCACCTATCACTTCTTCTGGGGCCTTGAGGATGTGATCGCCGC
Organism: Ruegeria sp. D7; assembly: GCF_056534355.1. Lineage (NCBI taxonomy): Bacteria > Pseudomonadati > Pseudomonadota > Alphaproteobacteria > Rhodobacterales > Roseobacteraceae > Ruegeria > Ruegeria sp. D7. The sequence goes on along the minus strand of NZ_JBQFPG010000003.1, from coordinate 262,468 downwards.
ATTCCTTGATATGTGGGACAAAACTGGCGTGAACAAGACAGTTGGTGGTCTTTTCCCCAACGATGCCGACGGTAATGCTTGGGGCGATGCGGAACTGGGCCTGCCTAAACCGCTCGCCGCCGCCGGATACTCGCTCACCGATCCCGGTCGCTATCAGCCTCTGTCCGATGACTTCTCAAACCAGATCGCAGCGTTCAAGGCTGCTGGCTGCGAAATCGTCACTGGCAACATGATCCCCCCCGATTTCGCAACGTTCTGGAGCCAGGCCGCCCAGCAAGGCTTCAACCCCAAGGTCGTGACCATTGGCAAGGCACTTCTGTTCCCATCCGTCATTGAGTCGCTGGGTGACCGTGGTGACGGGCTATCGACCGAGGTCTGGTGGTCACCGCATCATCCGTTCTCGTCCTCACTCACAGGTATTTCTGCGAAGGACCTTGCCGAAGGTTATACGGCAAAGTCGGGCCGTCCTTGGACTCAACCCCTTGGCTTTAAACACGCTCTGTTCGAGGTCGTCGCGGACGTCATCAAACGGGCTGATGATCTGGAAGACCCGTCTTCGATCATTTCGGCAATCACATCCACCAACCTGAACACAATTGTGGGGCCGGTGAACTGGGGTGATGGGCCGATGAACAACGTCACCAAAACTCCGTTGGTCGGTGGCCAGTGGCAGAAGTCCGGAGACGCCTATGAGCTGCAAATCGTAGCAAACAGCACCGCGCCCGAAGTGCCGGTGACAGCAGACATGAAACTGCTGGGTTGACCAGGAATTCGGCACCAAACTTGATGCCGAACCCTCTATCCGAGAGACGCATGACGACGATCTTGAAACTCCAGGACCTGAGCAAGGCATTTGGCGCAGTCACTGTCGCCGATGCTATGAGCTATGAAGTCCAACAAGGCGAAGCGCTTGGGGTAATCGGCCCCAATGGTGCCGGCAAAACCTCGATGTTCAATCTGATCACTGGGACGCTCAAATCAAATTCCGGGGTGATAGAATTCAGTGGGCAGAACGTTACGAAATGGAGCGCGGCAAAGCGCAGCCATGCTGGTATTGCACGTTCTTTTCAGGTCCCGCAGCCATTTTCGGGAATGACCGTTTTTGAGAACGCGATGATCGCCGCCACGCAATCAGCTGGCATGCGTGGGCATCAGGCAGAACGGTTTTGTCTGGAAGTTCTGGACCAGACAGAGCTGCTGCCCAAGGCAAACGTTCTTGCCGGAAGCTTGACATTGCTGGAACGGAAACGCCTGGAACTGACACGTGCTTTGTGTGCCAAGCCCAAACTGCTGTTGCTCGATGAGATTGCAGGTGGTTTGACCGAAGCCGAGTGCAAGTCACTGGTTCAGACCATCAAAGATATCCATGCCTCTGGCGTTACCATCATTTGGATCGAACATGTCGTTCATGCGCTGCTGGCCGTTGTTGACCGCCTGATCGTTATCGACTTTGGCAAGAAGATCGCCGAGGGAGAGCCGCAGGCAATCATGGAAAGCGCCGAAGTCAAAGAAATCTATCTGGGGATCGAAGCTGATGCCTGATCCGATCCTCCAGACACGCGGTTTGAATTCTTACTATGGTGATTTCCAAGCGCTTTATGAGGTCGATCTGGACGTCGGCGAGGGCGAGGTTCTGGCCATCATCGGTGCGAACGGTGCAGGCAAGACAACCCTGATGCGTTCCATCACCGGGTTGCTTGCGAACCAACCGGAGCAGATCCAATACAGGGGCAGGGACATCAGCTGCCTTCGCGCAGATGAAGTCGCCGAATTAGGTCTGGCGATGGTGCCCGAAGGTCGTCAGCTGTTTCCGTCTTTATCGGTCAAAGAAAACCTAATGATCGGTGCTCAGGTTGGGCGCAAAGGGCCCTGGGATCTGCAAGCTGTCTACGACCTGTTTCCAATCCTGGATGAGCGCAAAGATCAGGCCTCAACATCGCTTTCCGGAGGTCAGCAGCAGATGGTCGCCATCGGGCGCGCGTTGATGGCCAATCCCGATCTGCTCCTCTTCGACGAAATCAGCCTCGGGCTGGCCCCGATCATCATCAAAGACATCTACGAAGCGCTGCCCGGCATCATCGGCGAGGGCATGAGCGCAATCATCGTCGAACAGGACATAACCAAGGCACTGTCGGTTTCAAGCCGGGTCTACTGTCTGCAAGAGGGGCGCGTTTCGCTAGAAAGTGCGTCCGACACCGTTTCGCGCGAAGACATTTCGCGCGCGTATTTCGGGATCGAATAATATGGAATGGCTGAACGCTATCGTGCAGGGAACTTTGCTGGGTGGGCTATACGCGCTGTTTGCCGCAGGTCTGTCGTTGATTTTTGGAGTCATGCGGCTCGTCAATATTGCTCATGGCGATTTGATTGTGCTGGCCGCGTACCTAGGGCTGACCGTGACGACCGCGACGGGGATGCATCCGATGGCCGCATTGGTGATCGTTGTTCCCGCTATGGCGGCAATCGGTTATGCCCTTCAACGCGGCCTGCTGAACCAAACTCTGGGCGACGATATTCTTCCACCGCTGCTTGTGACCTTTGGGCTTAGTGTAATTATCCAGAACGGGTTGCTGGAGGTCTACACCGCTGATCCGCAAGACCTTGATGCTGGTGCACTCGAAACTGCCAGCGTCGCAGTTGGAGGGTTGACGCTTGGCATCCTGCCGCTCTTGACCTTCGGGATCGCTGTTGCGGTGATCTGGGGGCTGCAATGGACTTTCTATCACACCGCACTTGGTCGTGCATTTCGAGCTGTGTCCGATAACCAAGACATCGCACAGCTTATGGGCCTCAATCGTCGGCACATCTTTGGACTGGCCATGGCGCTGGCCCTCGGCGTGACAGCAATCGCCGGTATTCTGCTTGGCATTCGGACAAGCTTTGACCCGTCCATCGGAGGCGGTCGCCTGATTTTTGGCTTTGAGGCTGTCATTATCGGTGGGCTTGGCAACCTTTGGGGCACGCTCATTGGTGGCGTCATTCTTGGTGTCGCGCAAACCATCGGAGCCAAGATTGATCCGGGCTGGCAAGTGCTGGCCGGCCATATTGCTTTCCTTGTCATTCTTGCCGTTCGTCCGAACGGCCTGTTCCCGAGGGTTTCCGGATGAATCTGCAAGAATATTCGGTTTCCCGTTCTTCGAAACCAGCCCGCGTTGCTGCGATCCTGGCCGCGATCAGCTTGCTTGTTTTAATTGCAGCCCCTTGGTGGGCAGGTCGCGCGGACATGCGCCTGATGGGTGAACTTTTCCTCTACCTATCCCTCGCCACCCTTTGGAACCTCATGGCGGGTTACGCTGGTCTCGTGTCGGTCGGTCAGCAGGCCTATGTCGGCATCGGCGGCTATATGCTGTTTGCACTGACGATGCTGGGCGGTTTGCATCCATTGGTTGCTATCGCAGCCGCAGGGGTCCTGGGAGCGTTGATCTCGATCCCGGTCGCCGTCCTGATCTTCAGGCTTCGGGGGGCATATTTTGCAATAGGCACCTGGGTCATCGCTGAAGTCTTCCGGCTGAGCTTCGCGCAAATCTCAGCGCTTGGTGGAGGGTCAGGATCTTCGCTGCCCGTTGCCATCGTGAAATCACTGGCGTCCGGGCGCGCGATGCGTGAGGCGCTGAGCTATTGGCTGGCACTCGGGGCCGCCGTGCTGGTTGTAACCGCCGTGTATCTCTTCCTGCGTTCGCGCCAAGGTTTGGCGTTGACGGCAATTCGGGACAACGAACTGGCCGCCGGTAGCCTTGGCATCGATATCTGGCGAACGAAGTTCATAGTGTACGTCGTCACGTCGGCATTCACGGCGATGATCGGCGCGCTGATCTTCTTGCAAAAGCTGCGCATATCGCCGGATGCGGCGTTCAGCGTCAATGATTGGACTGCCTTCGTCATCTTCATCGTAGTGATCGGCGGCATCGGTACCATCGAAGGACCGATCATCGGCACACTCGTCTTCTTTGCGCTGCGCGAAACGCTGGCCGACCTAGGAATAACTTACCTGATCGTTCTCGGCGTGGTCGCAATTGTCGTCATGCTCAAGGCACCAAAAGGCATCTGGGGCGCGATCCGTAGCCGCTATGATCTGCAACTTTTCCCGCTGGGCTATCGCGTAAAGCGCATCGGGCAATCCAAGGAAAACTGAATCCATGGCTCGTCAGAAAAAAACGATCATCACATGCGCTGTAACAGGAGCAATCCACACGCCCACCATGTCAGAGGCGCTGCCATACACTTATGATGACATCGCGAGGCAGGCGATCGAAGCCGCCGTGGCCGGTGCGTCGATCCTACACCTGCATGCCCGAAACCCTGAGGACGGGTCGCCATCGGTTGAACCTAATGACTTTGCGCCATTCCTGCCGCGCATAAAACAGGCCTCCGACGCGGTTGTGAACCTATCGACCGGTGGATCGCTGACATTATCCATTCAAGACCGGATCAACCCGGCCAAGACTTTCAGCCCCGAGATGTGCTCGATGAATATGGGTTCGATGAACTTCTCGTTTCATCCGCTGGCTCACCGATATGGCGATGACGATTGGAAGTTTGATTGGGAGAAGGACTATGTCGCGAACTCCGATCAGAACATCTTTCGCAATACGTTCCGGGACATTCGCGAGGCGGCGGAAACGCTTGCGCCGCACGACATCAAGTTCGAACATGAATGCTACGATGTGGGCCACTTGTATAACCTGAAATTCTGCATGGATATCGGGCTGTTTAAGGCACCCATTTTCATTCAGTTCATCTTTGGCATTCTCGGGGGCATTGGACCCGAAGTCGACAATCTGATCTTCATGAAACGTACTGCCGACCGGCTGTTCGGTGACGACTATCGGTGGTCGGTCTTGGGAGCAGGTGGAGCACAGATGTCCCTTGCCACGACGGCAAGCCAGATGGGTGGTAACCTTCGGGTCGGTCTTGAAGACAGTCTATTTATCTCTCGTGGAAAACTGGCCGAATGCAACGCTCAGCAAGTCGTTAAAATCCGACGTATTGTAGAAGATTTGGGCAGTCAGGTCGCGACCCCTGATGAAGCAAGGGAAATTCTGGACTTGAAAGGCGGAGACCGCGTCGCTTTCTGAAGGTAGGATGACCAATGACTACTTTCTTCGACCAACATTTTTTTGGAGTTTACGAAAGCCCAAGGAGTTTGAGCCATGCGATTGAAAGTTCTGACATTCAGTGCGCTTCTGACAGGATTTACGGCGGTTCAGGCTCATGCGCAAAACGCAGCTCGGGACATTACCAATCTCTTGCTCAGCAACCGATCAGCAGATTGCGCGGACTATGCTGGCGTGTATTCCGCTTCAGTGGAAGACGTCACCCGCCAGCAACATTTTAACTCCGAACTCGAAATCTCGGCAGATAGTCAGCAGTGTACTCTTAAGACCAATGGCATTCCTAACCATGATTTCAACGGGCCTACAGCCAACTTCGCCAACGATGTAAAGGAATTGTCAGGCACTTTTCGGGTTCCCAGAAATCCAGAAAAAGCCCCCAAACAAACTGCACTGTCGCAACGGAGTTATGATGCCATTTTGTTGAATGGCGTGCCGGTCGATTTGCTCTCGGCCGGGTGTTATCGCCCAAGCGGGCCGCGAGCAGACAAGAATGGCAACGTTTTGGCGGGGTGTCGAGACACGGATCCTTGGCTGCTCGATCCCCCGTCCTACGATCAGTATTTTGGTGTGGATCTTCACAATGCCCACGCCCAGCCCGACGGAAGGTATCATTACCATTCCAATCCAAATGCTCTGTTTTTGGATCACGACCTTGATAAGCCGTCACCAGTTATTGGCTTCGCAGCTGACGGCTTTCCGATCTACGGGACGATATTCAAAGACAGCGATGGCAAAATTAGACCGGCGATCTCTGGCTATGAACTTAAAACCACGCCGAGACCCGCTCCGCCTAAAGGGCCGGGTGGCACTCCGGACGGGACATACATCGACGACTACGAGTTCACCGGGGCTGGCGACCTGGATGAGTGCAATGGCATGATTGTGGATGGTGAGTATGGATACTATGTCACTACAAGCTATCCATGGGTGCTGAACTGTTTGGTCGGACAACCTGACCAGTCATTTGACAAAAGGCGGTGAGTTGTCTTGGCTCTTCCAATCACCGAAAGTCTATTAGAGTCAAGTTTACAAGCTCTCAAAAACTTTGATGGCGCCATCTGATTTGTCTGTGTGGTGATGGGCAATCGTCCAACTGCCCCCAATACGGCGAAATACGTTTGTGGCTCTGTGTGCGACTTCGACCCGTTTGCTTCAAGGGAGGAAAGTCCCTTTTTCTAACCCAACTTCATAAACAAAGTGACCAAATGTGAAGATGATGCGTTCCTTCATTTCAACCATCCCACATTCAAAAAATTCTGCGGCATTCTTCTATGCAATCCAAATAGCATCCAAGCCCACTTCGCTCCTACCATTGGGGCGCATCGCTGTAACGCCATGGCTAAGTAACCATACGCTGCTCATTGGTCTCGGATTCTTGTTGAACACGCTATTCAGCGCCGAACAAATTTCTTCAGACGCAGCAAGAATTTCGTCGTTTTGTGCCATGAACCTTCTCAGAAACTCAATTTGGCTAACCGCCACGTTAGTTGGTTCGAGACGACCGTGTTCCTGAGACCGCTGTTGGTGATGGCAGTTAGGTCAACGTCAAGGCCACGGCCGGAAGATCGTACGCGGCTTTTTTGCTGAATGTTACAGCCTGTTCGAATGAACATTATGTGTCACTTCCATGTATCCATCTCGCTGGTTGAAAGACTTATACTATCCACTTCTAAAGTGGCCAGAAAGAAAGCTTGTCGCAAGTTTTACTCAAACAAAAGGGCCCCTTGTAGGTCAAAGTGTTTCGGGAACATTGCGTGCAGAAATCGAAAAACAATTCTCATTGCTTCGTCGCGATCGAATGAATCCGGGTGGAGTAGGTAATCTGTCCACATGCCTTCCAGCATTGCGAGTGTGCCGTGCGTAGCATCCCTAGCAACTTGATTAGGGTGTTCGGTTCCAGCTTCTTTCGCAATTCGAGCGAAAGCGTTGAAAACCAGATTACGAAGCTTAGCGTCGCGGGTATCTGAAAACGCAGCGATTGCCGCTCTGTTTCGGGCCTCGCCTCGAAACGCGTACCAAATGGAAACATTTTTCTTATTGAGAATGGCTTCACTCAAGTCGCCCCGAACAATCATCTCAATATGTTCTTGTCCGGTTTGCCCAGTCGTTTCCAACAGGTCATAAATTCCATTGTAGTATTGTTCGGATGAATAGCGGGCCGCTTCGTCAACCAAATTGTCTTTACCGCCAAAATGAAGGTGAATCATGCCGCGGGACAGTTCGGCGCGTTGAATGATTTCGCTGACGGAAGTCTCGGAAATCCCTTTTTCTGCAACCGAGTCGAGTACTGCCTCGATCAGGGAAAGGCGGTTTCGCTCGCGTATTTCTTGTCGTCTTCCAGTCATTGGATCAGGCGGCTCTGTTTGTTTTCAGTCTCTTGCGGTGTCTTCTAATGGCCAGTGTGAAATTGGCCATCCCCAGTTGCGAAATTATCAGTTGACACAGCTAGTCCAAAAATTCCAGATTTAAATGGACAATTGTCCATTTTGTGATCGACATTGTCGTGCCACCGAAAACGAAGCTCAGCAGGGAAGCATGGCCGGAGTACTACGAAGTGAAACGGGCAAGGGCCTGGCACTGAGCGCGCCTGCGACGCTCTATGTCGGCCTGCTCGTGGCTGTTCCACTTTGCATTCTTGTCGCCTACAGCTTTTGGACCCAGACCTATGTCGAGATTGACCGCACACTGACCTGGGCGAATTACCAAGAGGCGTTTACCGACCCGCTGGTTCGACATCTGATGGTCCGGTCGGTCGCGATTGCGGGGGCAGTGACATTGGCGACGGTCGGTCTGGCCTATCCGATTGCCTACTTCATCGCATTTCGGACGCAGAAAAAAACCCTCTGGCTATTGCTGATTACCATCCCGTTTTGGAGCAGCTACCTGCTGCGGGTGTTCAGCTGGAAATTGATCCTTGGCTTCAATGGGGTGATGAACTCAGCATTGATTTCGCTGGGGCTGATAGAGGAGCCGCTTACATTCCTGCTCTACAATGAATTCGCCGTTGTCCTTACACTTGCACATGCCTGGGCGCCGTTTGCGATCCTGCCGATTTATGTGTCGCTGCAAAAGATCGACCGCAGCCTCTTGGAGGCCGCAACCGATTTAGGGTGCAGCAAGTTGGAACGGTTTGTGCGCGTAACTTTGCCCCTGACGGCGCCAGGGATCATCGCCGCTTGCTTGATCATATTCATCCCCACGGTTGGCGACTATGTCACGCCAGCCCTGGTCGGCGGTTCGCAGGGAAAAATGGTGGCCAATTTGATCCAGGTTCAGTTTGGCGCGGCCAATAATTGGCCATTGGGTGCAACCCTGTCCCTGCTTGCAATGCTTTCGGTCGGTTGCGTCGCAATCCTGTTTGTGGTGGTCGTCACCGCACTGGGGCGGAGGATCAGATGACCAAGGCTATTCGTATCCCATGGTTGCTTGTTTACGCGATCGCCTATCTGGTGTTTCTGTACCTGCCAGTTCTGCTCTTGCCGCTGTTTTCATTTAATGACGGAACCATCGTGGCTTTCCCGCTAAAGGGGTTCACGTTGAAGTGGTACGCGCAGTTGGGTCAGCAAGACACGTTGCTGCAGGCGATGGTCAATTCGCTGATCGTCGGCAGTGTGACTGCCTTGATGGCGACGTCTCTGGGCCTGTTCGCCGCGCGCGCCTATGTCCGGTACCGTTTCAAAGGACGGGAGTTCTCCGAAGGTCTGGTCATGCTCCCGCTGGTCGTGCCCGGTATCATTGTCGCCAGCTCGATGCTGGTTCTGTTCATCAGTATCGGTTTGAAGCCATCGCTGACAACGGTGATCCTTGGGCATGTGTTCGTGGCACTGCCCTTCTCCGTGTCGATCATGAAATCTGCATTTGACGATTTCGACCAGTCTTTGGAGGAGGCCGCGTTCGACCTTGGTGAAAGCGTCGTGGGTACGTTTCGGCGTGTTACCTTGCCAATCGTCGCGCCCGGCATCATCGCCAGCCTGCTGGTGACGTTCACCGTGTCGTTTGATGAATTTGTCCTGGCCTTTTTCCTATCCGGGAACAGCCCGACATTGCCGGTCTATATCTGGAGCCAGATCCGCTTTCCGGCAAAATTGCCCAACACGTTGGCGCTGGGGTCGCTGCTTTTACTGTCTTCAGTCCTGCTGCTGTTGATTGCCGAATACTTCCGCCGCCGTTCCATCCAATCCTCTGATTGAAGCCAAAGGAAACGAGTAAGATGAGCGAACAGAACATCATCGAAATTCAGGGCGTCGAAAAACGCTTTGGTTCCTTTGTGGCTGTGTCTGATCTGAACCTGACCTTGAAAGAGGGTGAGTTCTTTTCGCTGCTTGGGCCTTCGGGCTGCGGTAAGACAACAGCGTTGCGCATTATTGCAGGTTTTCAAGATCACGAAGAAGGCGAGATCCGAATCGATGGTCGAACGATGGGAGAGGTGCCTGCCAACAAGCGCCCCACCAATATGGTGTTCCAAAGCTACGCGATCTTTCCGCACCTGAATGTCGGCGACAATGTTGGTTTTGGATTACGCAAGACAAAGCTCGCGCGGAAGGAAATCAAAGAACGCGTGGCCGAGGCGCTTGAGATGGTTGAGCTTGGCGGATTGCAGGACCGCAAGGCCAATGAGTTATCCGGTGGTCAGCGGCAACGTGTGGCGCTCGCTCGTGCGCTTGTCATGCGACCGAAGGTTTTGCTGCTGGATGAGCCTTTATCAGCGCTGGACAAAAATCTGCGCGAAGCGATGCAGTTGGAAATGCGCCGTCTGCAGCAGAAGCTTGGAATTACCTTCGTGATGGTCACGCATGATCAATACGAGGCGATGACCATGTCCGATCGGATCGGCGTCATGTTCGCTGGACAGCTCAAGCAAGTGGATAAGCCTGAGGTTCTGTATTCCCAACCTTGTAACCGGGAAGTGGCCTCTTTCATCGGCGGAATGAACTTTCTCGATGCCGAGGTAACGGCAGAGAACCCTGAAGCGCTGGAAGTCAACGTTCAGGGCTTTGGGCAGATGACGATCGGAGTGAACCCAAATGTTCAGTTGCATGACAAAGAACTTCTTGTCGGCGTTCGGCCTGAGCAATTGGAAATCAGTGCGGAAAAACCGGATGGGTACGATGCTCTTGTTCAAGGCGAGGTCTCGGACGTCGCCTTCTATGGTGAGAGCGTCCACTACTATGTGCGCGTCGATCGTCTGAAAGAAAGCATCGCCGTCGCAGTGCCAAACTATTTTCACACAGTCGATCACAACCGCGGCGACACCGTCTGGCTTGGCGTTCAAAGCGCCTCGGTGATCGACTTGGGCAAACGCTAGTCTTTGGGAGGAGACAAATGAGTAAAACAGCATCACTTACGGCAGCAGTAGTTGGCATCTTTACCGCCAGCCAAGCGCTAGCAAATGCCGCTGATCTGACCGTTTTTGACTGGTCCGGATACGAGGATCAGGGCTTCTACGGCGACTATGTCGAAAAGTACGGCGGCGCGCCCAGCTATACTTATTTCGGCAGCGTGGAAGAGGCGTTTACCAAGCTTCAGTCCGGGTTTGAAGCCGATTTGGCTCATCCCTGCACGGACGCTCTGAGAAAATGGGTGGCGGCGGATATGCTCAAGCCGATCGACACCAACAAGCTAGAGAACTGGGACAAGTTGATGCCCAAGATCAAAGAGGTCGACGGCATCACGATTGACGGGCAGACCTACATGGTGCCTTTCGAATGGGGCAACACCGGCCTGATCTATCGCACCGATATGATTTCGGCGGACGATGTTTCACTGCAATTACTTGCCGATCCCGCCTATCAGGGTAAAGTTGCCATTCCAGACGCCGCCTCCAGTGCCTTTGCAATGGCGGCACTGGCAACCGGCGCCTCCAGCTATACCGACATGAGCGACGAGGAATTCCAGAAAGCTGCAGATTATCTGCGCGCGATTCATCCGAACGTACGCTTTTATTGGTCTGACGCCGGCCAACTGGATCAGGCAATTGCCAGCGGTGAGGTCACGTTGGGTTGGGGATGGAACCAATCGGAACTGAACCTGATCTGGAACGAAACGCCAGCGGCCATGATGCGTGATGTGGACAAAGGTATCGCAACTTGGGTCTGCGGTTATGTGCATCTGAAATCTGCAAAACAGTCGGATGAGCAAGTCTATGACATGCTGAACGCGCTCAGCTCTGCCGCAAGCGGTAAATACATCATCGAAAGCTGGGGATACGCACACGCCAACGAGGACGCGTTTGCCCAAGCTGACCCGGAACTGATCGAAACCTACGGGTTCTCGGATGTGGACAGCTTCTTTGAAGGCAGCCTGTTCTTTGACGCTGTTAACCCCGAGTTGGAGGCCAAGATGTTGAAGGAATTCGAGCGCATCAAAGCTGGCTTCTAAAGGCACTCTTACAACACAGCCGGGAATGGTGGGGACGTAGGAAACCTTCCATTCCCACGAAACTAATTCCGATTTTCTTGGAGGAAGCGCGGTAATGTCAGGCGCTGACGGATATTCTGTTCTCTTCGAACCGGTTCAGATCGGGCCAGTAACGGCTCGTAACCGGTTCTACCAAGTGCCCCACTGCAATGGTTTGGGTCATTTGCGACCTCAGGCCGAAGCTGCCATGCGGGCGATGAAAGCCGAGGGCGGTTGGGCGGTTGTATCCACTCAGGAGGCTGAGATTCATCCGACTTCGGATTTGTCTCCTTATTCTGAAAACCGAATTTGGGACGATCAGGATATTCCAGCACTGCGTCTAATAACCGACTCAATTCATGAGAAGGGCTCGCTTGCGGCAATCCAATTGGCGCATAACGGTCACCATGCCCAAAACCACCTGACCCGTGCGCCCTTGCTGGCCCCATCAGAACTTGTCCTGCAGACCCCATACCCGAAACAGGCCAGAGCCATGGACAAGTCGGATATTCGTGAGTTCCGCAAGTGGCATCGCGCTGCGGCTCGTCGCTCGCGCGAAGCCGGGTTCGACATTGTGTATGTCTATGCCGGGCATCACATGACATTGCCTCATCATTTTCTGCTGCCACAGTTCAATGATCGGACGGATGAATATGGAGGTTCGTTGGAGAACCGGGTGCGACTGACCTACGAGCTTCTGGAAGAAACCAAGGAGGAGGTTGGAGACAATTGCGCCATTGCCTTGCGGTTTGCGGTTGATGAAATGCTTGGGTCAGACGGCATGCAAGCGCAGGAAGAAGGCCGTGCTGTAGTCGAATTGCTGGCCGAGCTTCCAGACCTTTGGGATGTTAACGTAGCGGATTGGAGCAACGATTCTGCGACGACCCGGTTCGAGCCCCGCGACGGCTTTCAAACCTCATATATCGAATTTGTGAAACAAGTGACCTCTAAGCCTGTTGTCGGCGTCGGGCGTCTAACGTCTCCGGACTTGATGGCGTCACTGGTCAGGAAGGGTATCCTTGATTTTATCGGCGCGGCGCGACCATCCATCGCTGATCCGTTTCTGCCCAACAAGATCAAGGAAGGTCGCATCGAAGAAATCCGCGAATGCATTGGTTGTAACATCTGTGTTTCATCCGATTCTCTCGGCGTCCCCATACGCTGCACACAAAACCCGACTATGGGCGAAGAGTGGCGGAGGAAATGGCATCCTGAGATCATTGAGCGTCGGGTAGAAGAGGAAGCTGCGCTCGTTGTCGGCAGTGGACCAGCCGGGCTTGAATGCGCCATGCAATTGGCGCGTCGGGGCTACGAGGTAACTCTGGCGGAAGCAAAGCAAGAGCTTGGCGGCCGCGTGTTGCAGGAAGCTAGCCTGATCGGGCTATCCGCCTGGAAGCGCGTGACAGATCACAGAATTTACGACCTGCAACAACGCGGGAACGTTCATCTGTTCACCGACAGCCGACTGTCAGCCAGTGAGGTCGTCGAACTGGGTATTACGAACGTCTTTGTTGCAACGGGCGCAAAATGGCGACGAGACGGGCGCGGAAAATCTGCATTCCACGGTGTGTCAATCGATTCAGGTTCTCAGGTTTTCACTCCGGATGATGTTATGGCCGGGGTCATGCTGCAGGACGGCCCCATTTTGGTCTACGATGATGATCAAGCCTATCTCGGTGGAGTCTTGGCGGATCATTTGGCTCAGGCCGGGCGAGAGGTTTTCTTTGTGACGCCGGCCTCAATAGTTTCGCCGTTTACCGAATTGACGTTGGAGCAGACTAAAGTGCAACGCAGTCTGTTGGAAAAAGGCGTTCACCTAAATCTGTCCCAGACTTTGGTCGATGTCGCGCCAGGTCAGGCGACATTGCAGTGCGTCTACACGGGGCGAGAGAATTTCATTGAATGCGGCTCCGTCGTTCTGGTGACGCAACGAATGCGAGAAACCGCCCTTTACGACAAGCTTTGCGGGTTGAATGAAAGTCCGCTGCGTACGTTGGAATTAATCGGAGATGCCGCGAACCCGGGCTTGATCGCGGACGCTGTATACTCGGGTCACATGGCTGCTCGAAATTTCGAACGTAACGCGGACGACATCGACCGTGAATTCTTCCGCCGGGAAATCGTTTCCCTTGAATCTGCATGAGGTGCGCAATGCCAAAAGATGACTTGCAAGTAATGCGCGACTTGATGGACGCGCAACGGGAGGGGTTCGCCTTGCCTCGACACTTCTATACGTCTCAAGCAGTATACGAGAACGATATCGACGCGTTCTGGAACCGTAACTGGATCTGGGTCGGCCACGTTAGTCAGGTCGTTGAACCGGGCGACTATTTCCTGTTCGACTATGGGCCCGAGTCCATCATTGTCGTTCGGGATCGTGAGGGCGAGGTGCGAGCGCATTTGAACGTATGTCGCCACCGAGGATCGCGGGTTTGCATTGAACAGCAAGGCAAGGTGCGCAACTTCATATGCCCTTATCATGCATGGACTTTTGACCTGAACGGCAAGCTACGAAACGGGCGATCGATGGGACAGGACTTTGACCCTAGCCAGTACGGGTTGTTCCCTGTTCAGGTGAAGATTTTTCAGAGCCTGATCTTTGTCTGCGCCACAGAAGATGCTCCGCCGCTGGATGCTGCCCTGGAAAGGCTGGCCCCGCTTTCGAAGCCGTTCGATTTTGAAAACCTGAAAGTCGCGCACGAGGCATCATACCCGGTTCCGGCGAACTGGAAACTGGCCCTTGAGAACTACTTGGAATGCTATCACTGCGCGCCGTCCCATCAGGACTATTCGCGTAGCCATTCCCTGAAAGATCCAGCCCAGGTTCTGGAGTTTAGCGGGGCATTGAATGAACGGATGAAAGAAGCCGGAGTGCCCACCGAGGAACTTGATCTGACAGGAGAAAATGCGGACGCGCCGGGCGCAGATGTTTATTGGCGGCGCTACCCTTTGTTCCCCGGCTATGTGACCGGCAGCAAGGATGGAGCGCCTCTGGCGCCGCCTTTGGGCGAACTGAAATCCCACGATGGCGGAGCAACTGATCTGGGGATCGGCACACTGAACTACTTCCTCGTCTATGCAGATCACATGGTCGGGTATCGCTTCGTCCCTCGCGCGCTGCAGGAAACGGATATTCAGATCGTTTGGTACGTACGCGGAGGCGCTGAAGAGGGTCGCGACTATGACAAGGATACTCTGACGTGGCTTTGGCATGTCACGTCGCTCGATGACGAGCGGATCATACGACACAATCAGGAAGGCGTGAACTCGCACCATTTCGTCCCAGGGCCGTTGTCCGAGATGGAGTGGAGCATCCCCGGGTTTTATCGCAATTACTTCAGCATGATCTGACACGCTCAGAATTCGGAGAAATACTATGACAGAGTTGACGAAGCGCAGATCAAGACGGCGCGGGGGTGGGCGTGAAGCACGTGCAGCTGTGCGAACCAGCAACGTCGCCTCGCAAGCAATCTGGCCGGGCATTTCGGGTGGGCGGTACAAGCCCCTTTCAGACGCTGACATGTCGCGCATTCATGAAGCCGCTCTTGGCATTCTGGAGCGTACGGGTGTCGGTGATCCAACGCAGGAAGTTCTTGATCTCGTGCTGCCCAAAGGGGCGATGGTGAACGAGCATGGTAGGTTGTGCTTCCCTCGCGCGTTGATGGAAGACCTTTTGGCGAAGGCTGCCAGCGAGTTCTATGTCCACGCACGCGGCTCGCGAGCCGGTAAGGACGACATGCACTGCACCAAGGACAAGGTGTATTACGCAAACTCCGGTACTGCTGTGACAACTTTCGACGCGGAGACTCGCAGTTTCCGGCCATCAACACTCAAGGACATTTACGACTTTACCCGATTGGTTGACCGGCTCGACAACATCCACATGACCGGTGATACGGTTCTGGCAACGGATGTGCCGCAGGACTACGAGCATGACATGAGCATGCTCTACGCCATTCTGGCGGGTAGCGAAAAACCATCTTGCCTGACGTTCCGTACTCGAGAGCACATTCAGGACGCGATTCATCTGTTCGATCTGGCATCAGGCGGGGAGGGCAAATTCTTCGAGAAACCCTCGGTCATTTTTGGCGGTTGTCCCATAGTGTCCCCGCTCCGGTTCGGGCGGGAAAATTTGGAGATCCTGATTGATACAGCGAAGATGGGGCTTGTCTGCGATTTGGCTGTTCCACCGCAAGCTGGGGCGACGTCGCCTGCGCCTCTGGCCGGGACTTTGGCGCAAGCCGTCGCCGAGACTCTATCTTGCGTCGCCATTGCCAACCTGATTAACCCGGGCACCCCCGTTGTCTTTGCAGCTTGGCCGTTTATTACCGATCTGCGCACTGGATCGTTTACAGGCGGCAGTGGTGAGCAGGCGTTGATATCCGCGGCAGCTATCCAAATGGGCAATTTCTACAACCTGCCGACCAGCGTCGGATGTGGTATGACGGATTCCAAAATCCCCGATGCGCAATATGGTCTAGAAAAAGCTCTGACATTCGCTTTGGCGGCTCATGCCGGTGCCAACCGGCTCTGCGAGTTTGGCGGAATGCTCGGCAGCCTGATGGGCTGTAGCTTTGAGTCGATGGTCATCGACAACGAAGCTGCGGGCATGATCTCACGGACGCTTCGCGGGATTGAGGTGAGTGATGAAACGCTTTCAGTCGACGTCATCCATGAATGCGCGATCAATCCCGGACATTTCCTCGGTAATACTCAGACATTGCAGTACATGGAAACCGAGTATGTCTACCCGACACTGATGGACCGCGAGCTGACTGATACTTGGGAGAAAGCGGGTCGTCAGGACATGTTCGAGCGTAGCCGATCCGTAGTGGATGACATTCTGTCCAATCACTACCCGAATTACTTTGGTAGCAAGGCGGACGAAGAGGTTCGGTCCAAGTTCCCGATCAAATTGCCCCGTGATGCAATGCGCGCTGGATAAGCGCTGCTGCAGGTAGGGCAGGCTTCGCGGTTGCTCCTATGTTCTGAATACGCCTTGGCGCGTCAGGTCGTCGGTTGCCAGCCGGATTCCTTTTTCAAGGATGTCAAACATCTCGTTCAACTCGCCCTCCGTGATGATCAGCGGAGGGGAGAACACACACATGTTGATGATGGGCCGCAGGATCAGCCCGTTTTCCTGGCAATGGTGATCAATCATAGCGCCAACCGACTTATCTAGATCCAATAAATTGTTAGCTTCGGCGTCCGCAACGCATTCAACGCATCCAACCAGCCCCACACCGCGGGCATCGCCGACCAGTGGCAAGTCGGCCAGAGCCTGTAGGCGCTCTTCAAAAAGCGGAGTGATTGCGCGGACATGTTCCAGAATGCGGTCGCGCTCCATGATTTCAATAGTTTTCAATCCCGCTGCCGCGCTCACTGGATGGCCCGAATAGGTGAAGCCGTTTGAAAAAGTAGCGTTCCGCCCGTGGTCTCCGCTCACATCTGCAATCAGCCGATCAGAGATGATGCACGCCCCCATAGGTATGTACCCGGACGTCATGCCTTTGGCGCAAGTGATGATGTCGGGTTGAATTCCAAAGACGTCTTCAGAAGCAAACCAGTGTCCAAGCCTCCCAAATCCGGTCACGACCTCGTCTGAAATATACAGGACATCGTATTTCTGGCAGATTTCCAGACAGCGCTGATGATATCCTTGTGGAGGCACAATGACGCCACCAGAGCACAAGATCGGTTCAGCGATGAAAGCAGCGACCTTGTCTGCGCCGGTCTGTAAGATCATGTTTTCCAGATCCGCTATTTTTTCGTCCAGAAAGTCGTCAACCGTCTGATCGGAGCGACGAGTATACGGATTAACATTCGGCAGGAAGCGCGTCAGCTGACTTGCCTGGTCCAGCCAACCTTTGTCACGCTCTTTTCCGGACACCGAGGCCGCCAGATACGTCGATCCGTGATAAGCTTTCTGCCGCGATATCACGATTTTCTTTTCAGGTTTTCCCAGCAGGTTATTGCGAAATTGCACAAACCGCAGAGCGCTATCCACGGCCGTTGAACCTCCTGTTGTAAAGAACACGTGGTTCAGGTCACCCGGGGTTCTCTGGGCAATTTCATGTGCCAACCGGGCCGGAGCCGAGTTGGCATTATTGAACGGCGAAAAATACGCCATCTCTTTCGCCTGCTGCGCCATCGCGTCGGCAATCTCGGTGTTTCCATAGCCCAATTGAATGCACCACATACCAGCAGGGCCGTCTATCAGGCGCTTTCCGTCCTCTGTCACGACGTGAACGCCAAGACCGCTTTCGGCAAAGGTCCGTTCGTTTTGGCCCAGATGTGCCATGCCCTCCCACGGGTGCAGAAAGTTCTCGTTGTCCCAATTGCGTATGGATTGAAAGTCGGAGTTCGATAGGGTCATAGGCCACCGTGATGTAATATATATCACAAAATGAACAAGCATTCATTCAATGTCAATCCTTGAACCTCCGCTCTGTTAAATGCGAAAAGATCAAGAAAGCGCACCCCAGCAAAGGACAAGTAAAATTACTCTCGAGCCCGATACTCCAGCAAACGCACGGGAACTCAGCAGGTTGCAGAACCGAAATCAGTTGATCCAATCGGCTGCAGACGCCATCTATAAATACGGAATTCGCGGCACAACCGCGGCAAGAATCCAAGAGTTGTCGGGATTGTCGCAAGGGATGATAAACCTACACTTTGGCTCCAAGGAAAAGCTGCTGCTTGCGGTGGCTGAGGAACTGTCAGTCCGCTACGCGGGGCAGTGGAAGGCCATTGCAATCAATCCAGAGTTAGACCCGTCAGACAAGCTAATCTCTATCATTAAGGCAGATTTCGACCCCTTGGTCCTTAATGCGCGGGACGTTTCGATCTGGTTTTCCTTTCGGGCTGAAGCGCTCTCAAACCCAAACGTTTTTCCTTTCATCGACTCGCGAGACAAAGGTTTCCGCGCGATGATCCTGGAGCTGTTGGAACAAATAAAGGACGAAGGCGAGTACGAGGACATAGACGTCAAACTTGCAACAAACGCGTTGGTTGCTTTGTTGGAAGGGCTTTGGAACGACTACCATTTGCATTCGGATATCTTCAAACCCTCGGAGGCCTTGAAGATCTGCCTGTTTGTGCTGCAGTCGATATTTCCAAAACACTTTAGCAATAGTCGATCCGCGGGTGCAGGTGACTTAAGTGACTAGGAACTAACTTCGGTCAATCACGAATCCGTCTGTGTCTCATGGTGAAATCGACGCAAGTCGTTGATCATTGCTTTGGCCAAAGAGACGCACATAAGCAGTAAAACAACACTGAACGGCAGTGCCCCGATGATCATCGAATTGGTCAATGCCTCTAATCCACCGCCGCCCGCGACCAGCAGAGTTCCAATTACAAGGGTTAGAAGAACACCCCAGAGGATACGATGAAACAGGCCCGTGTCTTCAGACCCGCCGGACATGATCGTGTTCATCACAAGGATGCCAGAGTCGGCGGATGTGACAAGGAAGGTCATGGTTAACAGAATACACATGACACTCACTACCGCGAGCAGGTCACCCGATATCATTTCCCCCAAGGTGACGAACAGTGTTGCCGTCGTTGATGCCGCAATGATTGATCCATTGGCATCTCCATTCAGTTCCAAATCGATGGCGGCCCCGCCCAGAATGGCCATCCATGCGAAACAAACCAGGGACGGGGTAATGACCGCACCAAGTATAAATTCGCGCACAGTCCGCCCTCTTGAGATACGCGCTAAGAAAAGTCCGACAAAGGGCGAAAACGCGATCCACCATGCCCAATAAAATGTAGTCCATCC
This sequence comes from Ruegeria sp. D7, assembly GCF_056534355.1. Taxonomy (NCBI): domain Bacteria; kingdom Pseudomonadati; phylum Pseudomonadota; class Alphaproteobacteria; order Rhodobacterales; family Roseobacteraceae; genus Ruegeria; species Ruegeria sp. D7. Next base: position 243,172 of record NZ_JBQFPG010000003.1, on the reverse strand, counting down.
GGCCTGCCATCCAAACAACCTTCCGCTTGTACCCGCGTTATAAACTGCAGTCTTGGTCGCATCAGAAAGACCGGCTGTTTCGTTGCTCAAACCCTCAAGAAAGGTTGCTTTTGTTCCCCATGGATCAGTTGCACCCGCAAAGAGTTCGCCGACAAAGGGTGCCGCTTCTGCAGGCAATACTGAGGCAAACTCGACTTCGGAAATCGGTCGAAAAGCTTGGAAGCTCAGAGGGACAAAATTTTTGATATAGTCAACCAGCGCTGTAGCATAGGTCGTCGCCGCAAACACGAATGAGCCATAAGCAATGAATACCACCAGCAATACCAGTGAAAAGAGAAGATTAATATTTGACAAGTATTTGACACCACGCCCGACGCCAGAGACGGCAGAGAGTGTCGACATAATCATAACAACGATCAACGCCGTTATTAGGCCGGCGGTTGACGGGATCATATTGGTTACTTCTTTCTCCACAAGCCAATTCGCTCCGGTAATTAGAAACGCACCATCCACCAATTGAGAAACGCCATAACCGATCGTTACCGCTACGCCGAGTATTGTCGCAACGACTCCGAGTATATCGATCACATGGCCTGCAACACCATTTGAATATTCTCCAAGCAACGGGGTCAGTGCGGTGCGGATTGTCAGCGGCATGCCTCTGGTAGATGCGTAGTAGGCAAGGCTAAGGCCGGTGACGACGTATATTGCCCAGGCGTGAAATCCGGTGTGCAAAAAAGTATAGCGGTAGGCTCCTTCAATCGCGTCTTCGCTTTTGGGCGTGACTTCCCCGGAAATAGTCAGTGGATTGGTTTCCCAAAGGCCAAGTGGTTCAGCGGTTGCATAGACCATTAGGCCCACGCCCAGACCCGCCCCAAACATCATCGAAAACCAAGAGAAGTTAGAAAATTCCGGTTTCTCATCTTCTAAACCCAGCCTCATTCGGCCGGTTGAAGGAATGAGCGCGATAAGGAAAAGGAAAAGTACAAACAATCCAACGGAAAGATTGTAGAATGTATTGAACTCGGACAGAATTCCTGACTTCCAAGATCGCAGTGTATCATTGGCTGATAGTGGCCAAACCAGCGCCCAGAGAACGAGTAGAGAAACCGAGAGTTTGCTTACCAGCGCAATCGGAAGGCAATACCCTTTGTAAAAGCCGGTCCGCCGAGTTCTTATTTTGAGGTCTGTGAAAGGTTCTTCAAGCGCCATGTTTTTCCGGTCTTACATAAATTGACTGCTTTGCTCGCCGCGCTGCCAGTCGCTGGGGTCCAGACTATTTTATTCTCAGCCTGAATAGGAGTGTGGTAGCGGGATCGATAGCTGAGAGGAAAAGCTTTTATTCGCAAACGGCAAAACCTATGCGGTTACTGAAAATTGAATGACCTAGAATCAAAGGTTTTGTCATTTGGCATCCAAAGTCGTTCTACTGGCGATAGCCCCTTCATTTTTTTTGTTATTTCGCTGTGTGATAATCGGTGAAGGCTATTAGTGGAATGCGATTAGATTGTGAACTGACGGGGAGCAGACACGGTAGAATATGGAAGGACAACGCCTGCTGTTGTCAAAGGAAGCCGAGGAGTCGCTTCGCCACTTCTATCACCGCTTCGAGATTTTCAGGTTGTAGCGCTAGATAACCCGTACCGCCTGCCGGGATTGCCCATTTGATCGCAGTATCGACAATTAGGTTGGCCTTTTTTAGGCACCAAGCAAAGCCCGTTTTCAAAGCCATGACCAACCTCTCGATGATCATTTGCAAGCGTGATGAGACGGGATCGTGCTTTTCAACTTCTTTCCTGGGATCTTGCAACGGCTCCCCAAAAAATCACTAATTCCTTCGCAATAGGCGAATCATCGAGCATTTCTGAAGGATTGTTTCCACCACTTCCGTGTCCGTTGGCCGTGGCTCGGCGAAGAGCGGTGTCGAGGCCACCGAAGCGCTTTGCTAAATCAAAGAAGGTCCGGGTCTTTTCGATTTCTGCAGCCACGGATTCTATGCCTGCTTCCCAAATCGCATCAGCTCCGTCCAAAATTAGTATCATCCAATTTGCCAAAAAAACGGAGAAACATAGGTCGCGCCGGCCTTTGCTGCTAAAAGAGCCTGTTTTGGTGAAAAACAGAGCGTGATGTTCGTTCTGATGCTATTCCTTTTGAAATGGACGCATGCTTTGAGGTTATCCGGGGTCAGCGGAAGTGCGACAACGGCATTGTCTGCAATCGATGCAAGACGCTCTCCTTCGGCGATCATTCCAGCTGTATCCAATGCCGCGATTTCTGCAGAGACCGACATATGCGTCAGAGTGCAAATTTTTGCAATGATTTCTCATAAATCGCGGCCGGATCTCGCAATCAGACCTGGATCGGTGGTGACGCCGTCAAGAAGTCCCAAGTCTATCAGGTCTTTGATTTCGCTTACTTCTGCAGTATCCGCAAAAAACTTCATGAGTTTTCCTCATGTGTGTGAACTAATTTTGGTTGCACGTGAATTCACCCAGAGGAGCTGCATCGACGGATGGCGGGGTCCAGGGCGTAAGTTCAGAACGCGTGGTGCGTCCCGAATTCGGTGTAGTTCTGGTTTAATCTTAGGTCGGCATTTCGACTAGCGCTGATGACGAGTTCTGCATTTGGCAGATCGTTCGCTATTGCGCGTTGCAGCGCGGTTTGCGGGTCAAATCCATGGCTGATCCAGCGGTTTTGCAGCCTGTTTTCAAGCTCTTCCAAAGTTGGGCTGACAAAAACCGTTGCAGCATAGACATCCGTTAGGTTTCTCCACGGGTCGCTGTCCATCAGAAGATAGTTACCCTCAACGACGACGACCGGAGTTGCCGGGTGAACCGCAATGGCGTTGGCAATAGCGAGGTCCATTGTGCGATCGAATTTGGGATGAAAGGACTCGTGGCGCGTAAATTGAAGCTCTCTGATTGCAGCGCAAAACCCGACCCCATCGAAAGTCTCTGGCGCGCCTTTTCTCGCCAGCAATCCACGCGTTTCCAGCACGCAGTTGTCCAAATGGTAACCATCCATTGGTACAAGTGTGGCTGACGGAACCGCCGAGCTCTGTTGAGTGTTCAGCGACTGCACAACGGCTTCCGCTAAGGTCGACTTTCCGGATGCGGGGGGGCCGGCGATTGCGATAATCGTCCGGACTCCAACTTGCCGCCGGGAGGAGATCAGGTCGCAAACGCGCTGTACGTCCTGCTCGATCACGCTGCGTCCTCTTTTGGGGGTTCCTTGGCACCGGTCATGAAGGCGACTGCATCGGACATCGTGTAATCCTTGGGATCAATTGTGCAGAGCCTTTTGCCCAACCGATGCACATGAATGCGGTCGGCAACCTCAAAAACATGAGGCATGTTGTGGCTGATCAGGATGATCGGAATGCCACGCGCACGCACGTCCTGGATCAGTTCAAGCACCTTGCGGCTTTCCTTGACGCCCAAAGCAGCCGTCGGTTCGTCCATGATGATAAACTTGGTTGCAAAGGCAGCGGCACGAGCAACGGCAACACCTTGGCGTTGGCCACCAGAGAGAGTCTCAACCGCCTGATTGATCGACTGTACAGTCATCAGCCCAAGCTCGGTCAGTTTTTCACGGGCAAACTTCTCCATCGCTGGACGGTCAAGCTTACGCATGTATTTACCCATGAACCCCTGCTTGCGGATTTCGCGCCCCATGAACATGTTGTCCGCAATCGAAAGGGCAGGAGACATGGCGAGCTGCTGATAGACAATCTCAATCCCCATATTCCGCGCATCGATCGGAGAGGTGAAGTTAACCTTTTTGCCCTCGATCAGAATCTCCCCTTCATCCGGGATTGTGGCGCCGCAGATCGCCTTCACGATGGATGATTTGCCCGCGCCGTTATCTCCGATCACTGCCAGGATTTCCCCCTGGCGCAGTTCAAAGTCGGAATGGTCGATGGCGGTAACGTGGCCATAGCGCTTTACGATCCCGCGGCCTTGGACGACTGGAGTTGAGTCTGACATTAGCCCGATACCTTTCTAATCCACTGGTCGACGGCAACTGCAGCGATAATGAGAAGTCCGATAAGTAAGAAGGTCCATTGTGCGTCTGCGCCCAGAAGCCTAAGCCCCAAAGTGAACACGCCAACAATCAGCGCGCCAAACAGCGATCCCAGGATGGATCCCCGCCCGCCAAACAAAGAGATGCCCCCGATCACAACCGCGGTGATGCTTTCGATATTGGCTAATTGACCGGATGTAGGTGAAACCGACCCGATGCGCCCGATCAAGGCCCAGCCCGCAAAGGCACAGATCAAACCGGATAACATATAAACTGACATCAGCGTTCTGTGCACGTTCACACCGGATAGTTCAGCCGCCTCAGGGTCATCCCCCACTGCATAGACATGCCGGCCCCAGGCCGTGTGTTTGAGCGCGTAAGCCAACACGAAAATCAGTACGAGCATGAATATCACGCCGACCGTAAAGGTCGCGCCACCGATGCTGAATTTGGTGCCAAAGAATTGCAGGAACGGGGCGTTGGCCTCGATATCCTGGCTGCGAATTGTTTCGTTTGCGGAATACAGGAAGTTTGTCGCCAGAACGATCTGCCACATGCCGAGCGTGACAATAAAGGGCGGCAGCTTTACGCGACTGACCAGCCAGCCATTAAGAGCCCCGATCAGCGTTCCCATTGCCAGCCCGCACATCACAGCAATGGGCACGGGGATACCGTAGCGGAAGGTGAACTGACCCATGATGACGGATGAAAACACCATGATCGCACCGACGCTCAAGTCGATGCCGGCGGTCAGAATGACAAGGCTTTGCGCTGCGGCCACGATGCCCACGATCTGAACCTGCTGCAGGATCAGCGTCATCGCAAAGGGTGAGAAGAATTTGGACCCCAGCAGCAGGCCGAAAATTACGATGGCGCCGACCAGAACGATCAATGGCACAAAGGAAGGGTTGACATGGAGAAGATGCTGCAACTTCCCCAGAACACCACGCCGGTGATCTTCAAATTCCGCCACGGTTTCTGACGCGTTGGCGGCGGTTTCGAATTCCTGGGCGTTTTGGTTTGCTTCAGACATCTCTCCCCCTTTTCGTGGCTGGCATCGCGTCCACGAAATCAGTTTACAGGAAGTTTAGGTTTGCTGGTGAAAGGATTGATGAGGCGCTGCGGCGCGCCTCACCTTGTAGGGCTGGCTTTAGCCCCAGCAGAGATCCAGGCCTTCTGCGACAGATAGCGACTCGACCCCATCAACCGGCTGGTCGGTGATGAGCGCCACGCCCGTGTCATAGAAGTCTTTGCCGGGTGTGTTTTCCGGCTTCACGCCCTCTTCGGCCCATTTTTTCACGGCCTCAACGCCAAGCGACGCCATCAACAGCGGGTACTGTTGGCTTGTCGCTCCGATCACACCGGCTTCGACGTTTTGGACGCCGGGGCACCCCCCGTCGACCGAAACGATCAGTACGTCGTTTTCACGCCCGATGGATTTCAGCGCCTCATATGCGCCCGCAGCAGCCGGTTCGTTGATCGTGTGAACAACGTTGATGGATGAATCCTTAGCCAGAAGGTTTTCCATCGCGCGGCGCCCGCCTTCTTCATTACCGTCGGTCACGTCACTGCCAACCAGACGCGCATCGGTTTCGTCACCGATGACGTTCGGGTCCGCCAAGTCCACGCCGAATCCGTCGAGGAAACCCTGATTGCGCAGAACGTCCACTGTCGGCTGACTGACGTTCAGATCCAGCGTCGCGATCTTGGCATCGGCTGCGGCGTCGCCCATTTTGGCCTTAGCCCATTGACCGATCAGAAGGCCGGCCTTGTAGTTGTCCGTCGCGAATGTCGCGTCCGCCGAGTCAATCGGGCTAAGCGGCGTGTCCAGCGCAATGACCAAAACCCCCGCATCCCGCGCCTGTTTGACCGCAGGAACGATTGAGCTGGTGTCGGATGCTGTCAGCAGAATGCCTTTTGCGCCATCGAGAATGCAGGTTTCAATGGCCTGAACCTGAGTTTCATGGTCGCCATCAACCTTGCCGGCAAACGCCTTGAGCGTCATGCCCAGCTCTTCTGCCTTGGCGGTTGCGCCTTCCTTCATCTTAACGAAAAAGGGGTTGGTGTCGGTCTTGGTAATCAGGCAGACGGTTTCACCAGCCGCTTGCGCGGATGCAGCGGCCAAAGTCAGCGCAGTCGCGGATGCGGCGAGCTTGAGTAGATTTCTCATGTTGTCCTCCCAGAAAATTGTTGTGGCCCCGCGCGGAATAGCGACAAGGCGGGCCTCCATCCTCCAATGAAGGTCCCGTTCAAGAAACCGTGATTCTAGCCTCTGTGTCAATAAATAAATAAAGTTTATTTATTAATTTGCCCACGTATCTTTTCATAAGAAAACAAGGTGTTTATGTTTAAGGTTATGGAAAGAGAGGCGTTGAAAATACTAACCGGCGGGGTAAGCCAAAGCGGTGTTCGTGATCATAACGAACGCCTCATTCTGACGGTTTTACAACGGCATGGACCTGCTGCCGGGGCGGACGTCGCGAGGCTGACGGGCCTGTCACCCCAGACTGTGTCGATCATTCTGCGTAAGCTCGAAAAGGACGAGATTCTCAAACGTGGGACGCCGTTGAAGGGCAAAGTTGGGAAACCTTCGATCCCCATGGAGCTCAATCCCGAAGGCATTCTGTCGGTGGGAATGAAGATCGGTCGCCGCAGCGCCGATCTTCTTTTGATCGACTTCACCGGTAAGCCACGCCAACAGCTCTCGACGACTTATGACTACCCGCTACCCGAAGCAGTGTTCGGGTTTCTGGAGGTAGGATTGGAAGAGCTTCTGGCCAATGAACCCCAGAAACTTCGGGACCGTGTATGCGGGATTGGAATCGGAACACCGTTCGAGCTATGGAAGTGGCACGACCTTTCTGGGCTTGCGGCTCAGAAATTCAGGTCCTGGAGAAACGTGAACTTCTTTTCCGAGGTGGCCAAGTTCAGCGAACTGCCGGTCTTTGTGGTCAATGATGCTACTGCCGCGTGTCACGCGGAGCACCTCTATGGCCGCGGGGCTGAGTATCGAGACTATTTTTATTTCTTCATAGGCTCAATGATTGGCGGAGGCGTTGCATTGAATGGCACCGTATTTGAGGGCAACCAAGGCAATGCCGGTGCCTTGGGTGCCATGCGAACGACGGGTCCTTTGGGTGAAAGCCAGCAACTGATTGACACTGCATCGCTGTTCCTGCTCGAGGACAGGTTGATAGAAGCGGGTGTTGATCCGGGAATTTTGTGGAAAAAGCCGCAGGACTGGAGCAGCATTTCTCGCTATGTCGAACCATGGATCGGTACCACCGCGCAGGAACTGGCCAAAGCTGCGCTGTCTATTTGCGCGGTCATCGACTTTGAGGCAATTTTTATCGACGGCGCATTCCCATCTGAAATACGGGAGGAGTTGGTCTCACGGGTTCGTCGTTACCTAGTCAACCAAGATAAACGCGGTTTGATTCCTCCGGTTGTAGAAGCTGCGGCTGTCGGAGAAAACGCCCGCGGGATTGGGGCGGCAAGCAGCCCGATTTTCCGCCAGTTTCTATTGAACACTAATGCTGGGCTTTCTGGGATGTAGTCGAAATTCATAGGGGTCAAATTTCCCAAGTAGAAAGGAACCGCGTAATGTCAATCTTCTCAAAACTCTTTGGTGGCGGTGAAAAGTCGGAGCTGCAACCGGTCTCGTACAAAGGGTTCGACATCTTCCCCGTTTTGATTGCCGAGGGCGGAAAGTATCGCCTGTCGGCCCGTATCGAAAAAATCATCAACGGAGATCGTAAGACCTATGCGCTGATCCGGGCGGATGTCTTCGAAAGCCGGGATCAGGCCGAGAGCTTTAGCATCACCAAGGCGAAACAGGTGATTGACGAGCAAGGCGAGTGTATTTTCGGTTAAGGGAACTGTTGGCTATCATCCCTTTCCACGAGCGCTACGGCGTCAACGTCAAATCTCTCGGCCTTGCCCTCCATAATGCTGCGAGACATGTTTCCTCCCCAACTCTTGTCCAGACACCAAAGGCCAAACTACGAAACAAGAAGGTCCCGCAGGTGTTTTCTATGCAAAAAAAAGTGCACCTAAAAAAGTGCACCTACCGCTACTGGCAAATTGGCAGTTCTAGCGGCGGCTGCTTGGGCAGGGCCGCCCGCCATTGATTGATGATCGGTTGCAAAGTTCTTTTCGGCCAAAACTTGGGTGCGTCAATCGCCTTCAGACATGCTGCGTTCCAGTAGACGCCCGCGCGCGAAAGCGATTTTCCTTGCTCCACCGCTTTGGCAACCGCGTTAATGTCTTTTGATTCCGGGTAGATATAGAGCGTGGTCGGGTTTCCTTCGACAAGCTCCAAAATCTCTTTTGAAGCGGATTGCGACCAGGTTGTGCAGCCGTTGCTGCGCCCACCGACGTAGTTCACGAGCTTGCCGTAGGGGACATACAGACTTCTGATCGCAGGTGGGTTTAACCCCTTTGGAATAGACCGCAATTGCGATGTTTGCCGCTTTTAAACCGAACCATTCTATAGGCCGGGCTTGCTTGCCTTGCCTGTTTTGACGGTGCCCTTTCCATATGTACTTGTTTCATGGCGCGCAAAAAAGTGAACTCAATCTCTTTTCCTTTGCGTAAGCAAAGCGCACCATTGAAAGAAGAATGTCAAAAGACGGCGGAGTGCAGGAGTTACATCGCTATATGGTACGCGAGATAAATTGCCGCAGGTCGGCTTCGAGCCTGAAGCTGATCTCCTTAAGCACAAAGCTACCAACCTTGCTACAACACGTTTCTGTCTTCGTCTAATTGCCGCCTTGCACCTGGTATTGTAGTCTGCGGACTTTCCCTGGAGGCATGTTAAAAACCCGTTTGAATGCTTTGTTAAAAGAAGGTTCAGATAGGTACCCTATCTCAGCCACGATTTGCGAGATTGGTTGATCGGTAGCAATTAATCGTTCCCGCGCCAGATGCATTCGCCAAGTTGCGAGGTATTGTATTGCCGGCACACCGACGAGCTCGGTAAACCGTGCGGAAAATGCCGATCTGGACATACCTGCAACCTGTGCAAGAGACTCGACTGTCCAGTTTGCTGCGGGTGCGCGATGAATGGAAACAATGGTGCGGCCAATCTGTTGGTCTCTGGCGGCTTTCAGCCAACCTCGATTGGCGTCGGGCGCACTGTTCAACCATCGGCGAATAGCCTCGATGACAACCACATCGGCCAAGCGTGTAATCACTGTTTCACCGCCCGGTCGTAATTCACGCGCCTCTCTTGCAATGAATTGCAAAGTTGCTTGTAGCCAGCTCCCTGCATCCTCTTCCCACGGATCGATTTTCAGCACGTCGGGAAGCAAGGCCATCAACATGCCGCTGGCCGCGTGATCTATCCTGACGAGCCCGTACATGATTCCGGTCTCGGCTCCACCGCCGCCGTGCTCTAGTGTTTCGTAGAGCTCGGTCACCTTGCGTATGGGCAGTTCTTCCAGTTTCAAAAGTGGGGTGTCTTTTGAGCTGGAGAACCCAACTGGCGCGCCATTTGTCATCAGAACCAAGTCGCCTTTCTCGACTTCAAACGGCACATCTTCTCCGACCCTCATAAAGCAACGCCCGTGCGTAATGACCGCAAAGCTCAGTATTTCGGGGAAACCCGGTATAGAAACGCCCCAAGGCGCAGACATGCGCGACTGGCAATAGAATGTACCCGTCAGTTTCAGAAGATGAAGAATTTCCCCGAGCGGATCACCGATTGGCTGCGCCATTGCATGGGGGTCGGGAATATGGGGGTTGATCTGGCTCACTGCACCAGACTGTTCGATATCTCCCCAATTGTCCACAATTTTTGGATGAATGGATAAAAAGTCAGGACAATGCAGACTTCTTCGTCCTTCGTGCTTACCTATTTTGGGGTCATCGACTGATTTTACGGAGATGACCGATGACACAGCAAACCATTCTGGTACTTGGCGCAACAGGTAAAACCGGATCACGTATCGTGACGCGCCTTGAAGACAGGGGCCATGCAGTTCGGCGTGGATCGCGGAATAGCAAAACCCCATTTGATTGGGAAAAACCGCAGACATGGCCCGCAATCCTGGACGGTGTTTCTGCCGCCTATATTTCCTATTTTCCTGACATCGCCTTTCCGGGCGCGGTCGAGCAAGTTGCGGCCTTTTCGGCATTGGCTCGAGAAAAAGGACTGCAGCGACTTGTGCTGTTAACAGGTCGCGGAGAATTTCATGCCGAACGTGCCGAAGGGGTTGTTCGGAACTCCGGTGTGCCCTTTACGATCGTCCGTGCGGCGTGGTTTGCGCAAAACTACTCTGAAGGTGCATTGCTGGAGCCGGTAATGGCCGGTGTGTTGCCCATGCCCGCAGGTGACGTGCGTGAACCGATTATCGACGTGGACGACATTGCCGACGTTGCCGTCGCCGCCTTGACCGAGGAAGGACACACTGGCGAGCTGTATGAAGTTACAGGGCCGCGTCTCATGACATTTGCCGAAATGGCTGCCGAACTTTCACGCGCAATGGGCAGAACCGTGCAATATGTGCCGATTTCGTTTGAAGACTTCCATGCGGAAATCATCAACGCGAGCGGAGAGATGATTGCTGACGTGATTACTGACATAGCGAGGGAAACACTTGATGGTCGCAATGCGAACACTGCGGACGGTGTTCAACGTGCCTTGGGGAGAGCTCCGCGCGATTTCTCTGATTTTGCTGATGAAGCCGCAAAGTCTGGCGCTTGGACACAAGCTGCATGAGTCGGTCTGACGACAAAGGAACACAATCATGACGTTTGACGTAAAACGCAGGCTTGTCCTGGGGTTGGCGGGTCTTGTTGCAGCCACCCTGGGGCTGATCATCACGCTGGCCCCACTGGCCTTTTACTCCAGCTACGGCATTGATATTTCGCCGCAGCCGAACTTGATGAGCGAATTGCGCGCACCTGCTGCCAATCTGGCTGCACTTGGCCTGATCATCCTGTCGGGAGCGCTATACCAAAAGATGGCCCAGACATCAGCTTGGCTTGGAGCCGCCGTGTTCTTCGCCTTTGCCGCGGGGCGCGTGGTCAGCATTATGCTTGATGGACGACCATCGGACAGCATCCTTTCTGCTCTTGGGATAGAGATGGTACTTGGACTGATGTGTTTGTGGGCCGCGAGCAAAGGGCGGCTAACGAAAGCTGGCATGCACCTCATGTCGTCGCGTAAACTTCGGATTTGAGACACAGTGAAAGCTGCCTGAGTGCATTTGGCCATTCACCGATACAGAGTGGGTGGCCAAAATATCTGAGTGACTCCGCGAAATACTGAATGGCTGGCGCTACCGATTGTGAGTTATGACATTAAAACCTTCTTCGGGTGATGGTGCCTCGAAATACCTCGCTAAACGCCAATATTGAGCTTCCGTTGCTGCAAAGGCATGCGCACCTTCACTGTTGCGCTTGTGCAGCCGGCGCAGACAAACCTCATCCGGCAAGTCTAAAAAGTGAAGCTGGTGCGTCGCCGCAGTTTCTTCCAGCAGCTTGCGCATCCAGGCTCTGTTTTCAATTGTGTTCGCCGGAAAGTCGAGAATGACAGAAACCCCGGCCATCAGCAACGATGCGATGTGCCGCTCCATGACCGGCCGCAATTTCAAAGCGCAATTTACATAATCCTGCAGGGAGTTCATCTGGTCGCCGAATAGGACGCTAAGCCATTCATCTTCTGAAATGAGCACCGCCCCGCCGCTATTCGCAAGTCTCGCCGCCAGACCTGATTTTCCTGAGGCGACTTTACCACAAAGCAAGTGAAGCGTTGGTTGGACCTGTGACATAGGGTGAACTCCCGGACTACCTAATGGCCCCTGTGCTCAGTTGATCTGCAAGTTGATCAAACACCAACCTGATCCTTCGCGCAGTATGTAATTCCGAGTGCGTCGCCAGCCAAATCGGGAACTTAAACGGCTCTCGGTCGGGTAGCACGCGCTCCACACCTGGTGTCAAGGCAGCCACGTCATCCGACATTACACTGATGCCAAACCCTTGGCGCACCAGCTCCCAGGATACAATTCCGCTTTGCGAGCCAATCCGGAAACTCTTTCGAGTGACCTTAATGCCCGCCGGATCGAGAAAGCCGATCATCATGTCAATGTCACCAAACCCCACGAAATCCAACTTCGCGAGCTCGTTTTCATTTTTCGGCCTTCCCAACTGATCAAGGTACGCAGGTGCTGCGTAAAAATGTGCCGTCGCCTCGGCGACAAGCTTTGCGGTCAGATCTGGTTGCGTCGGGCGTACATGTCGGATGGCGATATCAGCCTCACGTCTCTGTATGTCTCGTAAGTCATTGGCAGCTACGACGTCGATCTCAAGACGCGGTGCTGCAAGTCGGATCTTTTTCAGTATAGGCGGCAGCTGATAGGCAGACATCACATCTGACGCGGTGATCCTGACTTGCCCTTCGACAGTTTGCGACTGGCTTGTAGCAGTAAGGGAGATCCTGTGCGCGACATCCGCCATTTCTCTGACATGCAACAAAAGCTCGGCGCCAGCGGTCGTTAAACTAAGCGATTTACCAACTCTTTCGAACAGGGTGATCCCAAGCGCCAATTCCAGCGCCGCAACCTGACGACCGACAGTAGGTTGAGTTTGCTCGAGAACGCGCGCCGCTGCGGAAAACGAGCCTTCCTCAGCTGTCGCAAGAAAGGTCCGTACCTGATTCCAGTCGAAATTGATGGCATTCCAGTTCATGCATTTATGCATAACACTTCTACGAATTATGGCAATTTAATAAATGTGCGTATGGATGTATGGGATGCGACAACAAACTTGAAAGAGAGTAATAAAATGGCTGCTTTGTCCAAAGATGCCGCGTTCTGGAGCAGAATCTCGCGAAAGTATGCGGCGGACCCAATCCGGAACATGGAAGGGTATCTGAACACACTCGAACGTACGAAGTCGCACCTAAAAGCAGAAGACAGTGTACTGGAAATCGGTTGCGGGACGGGTTCAACCGCGCTGTTGCTTGCACCGCATGTCAACCATATCACAGCCTCGGATCTCGCTCCGGGCATGATCGAGATTGCCAACGAGAAGCGTGCTAAAGAAGGATTGGAGAATGTCACTTTCAAGGTGGCCGAAGTTCTCGAGCACGATCCTGTTGAAGGTGGTTACGATGCGGTTCTGGCGCATAACCTGCTTCATCTCCTGCCTGATTTGGATCAAGCGCTAGAGCATATTGCCAAATTGACAAAATCCGGTGGTGTTTTCATATCCAAAACGGTGTGCGCGCCTGAGAATGGTGGGTTCAAGTATGCGATGATCAGTCGTGTCGCGATACCTATCATGCAGTTTTTTGGGAAAGCCCCATTTGTGAATTTCGTGTCTATGTCGATGCTTGATAGGAAAATTGAGCGCGCAGGCTTCAATATCCTGTATACTTCCGATCAAGCCTCGATGTTCCAGAGCCGTTATATTGTTGCGCAAAAAAACTTGAAGCAACCCTTCTCGCATCTTCGTTGCTAGGGGGATCTCTACGTCGTAAAGTCTACCACCTGTCAGACTCGAATGTACGAATGTATTTAGAGTTTGTTTCCAATTCACAAAAGCTACTGTGAGTGGCAGATTTATCCGCACAACCGACCATGGGAAGCGCTTTGATCTCGCTCGCGCAGCGAATGGCGGTTTCGGTGGCGCTGCACCGCAGCACTATCTGGCAAGATGAACGGCCGCCATTGGCCGAACCAAGAGTTTTCTAGCCCTTTTAGAATGCCCTTGAGGCGTATACGAAAAACATAAGGTGGTTGTGATGATTTTTTGAGTTTTCTCGGTCGGCCTGAATAATCAACGATCAGCTTTTCGCTCTCAAGCAGACGTAGCGCTGGTTCCCAGCGGATATTAGATGCTCAGGCTACTCTGATGACTACTTGGGTCTCGTCAACTTAATCCTGTTGAACGGTGGTCAGCTCATGGAACCCTCGGGCCTCTTGGTCATCGAGGCACCACTGGTGTTCCCGATTGCGATCGAGCTGGGTATCGATCCAATCCATCTGGGCGTCATCATGCTGGTCAAAATGGAGATCGGGATAATCACGCCTCCGATCGGGTTGAATCTCTTTTTTACCTCGGGCGTTGCCGGAATGCCGATGATGAGCGTAGTCAAAGCAGCCCTTCCGTTCCCGGCCATGCTGTTCGCCGTACTGATCATCGTTACCTATATTCCGTTCCTGTCTACATTCCTGCCCAATACGTTCATGGCACCGGAAATCATAACCCTGTGAAGCGGGATGCGGTGGTGGCATGTATCGTCGGCGTATTTTATTAGGAAAGTAGGATTTGTGTGACGATTGTGGTGATCCAGCGGTGCGACAATGCCAGAATTCTCGTTTGACAGAACGGCCATCACTCAACCTTAGATCGCTTCGCACAACACCGTTTCAGCGACGTTTGGTTTGCTATGGCGCTGCCAGTCATACTATGGTTGCGAATACTTGCCATTTGATGGGCTGGTTACTGATAGCTGGTATACGCAACAAGCGGGTCAAGGAAAGCGTTTTGCTTATGAATTTTGTCTATAATATGGTGGTGAATTTCTTTTTCAGTCAGCCAGTAATCAAAACCAAAATATTAAATCCAGACAAATGCGAAAATGACGTTCGTGTGTTCGGCTTCTCCATACGGCTTTGGGCATCGATGCCTTGGCTTCTTCGTCTCTGGGACTAATTCGCTTCCGAAATTCTTAAACCTCCGCCTTTCACAAGCAGATCCACAATTGCGTCGACCCCGCTTCTGTGACGAAGTGACGAAAACAAGAAGGGCCTTCCTTTACGCATCATTTTCGCATCACGTTCCATAACCTGCAGCGAAGCGCCAACATGCGGTGCAAGGTCGGTCTTGTTGATTACAAGGATGTCTGATTTCGTAATCGCCGGCCCGCCTTTCCTGGGTATTTCTTCGCCTGCAGCGACATCGATCACGTAGATGGTCAGATCCGCCAGTTCCGGGCTGAATGTGGCTGATAGATTGTCGCCTCCGCTTTCAATCAAAACAATATCGAGATCCGGATGACGTGTCTGCATCTCGGCGACGGCGGCCAAATTGATCGAGGCGTCTTCGCGAATTGCTGTATGCGGGCAACCGCCAGTTTCGACGCCGATGATCCTGTCCCGCGGCAGGACCTGCATGCGCATCAGCGCTTCGGCATCTTCCTGCGTATATATGTCGTTAGTAATAACTCCCACCGAACAGACATCGCGCAGCGCTTCAGACAAGGCGGCGGTCAAAGTGGTTTTTCCGGCTCCTACTGGGCCTCCAATACCTACGCGAAGCGGGCCGTTCATACTGGTCATGTGCGGAAAATCCTCGAATATTGTGTTTCGTGCTTCATGGCCGCAATGTCCCCCAAGAACGCGGTAGAGCTTAACTCATCCAGGCTCGCCTTTTTTGCCCTTTCAGCAATCTGGGCGCACAACGGTGTCAGCTGGCGGATCAACCGCTGCGCATCGGTCTGTCCCAGTGGTACAAGGCGCGTCGCACAGGCGACAAGGTTGCTTGCGAATGCTTGCAGAAACATCTTGGTCGTCAGCAGCAAGGGAAGGTTTTGAAGTCTTGCAGCCCGTCCAATTGAGACGGGGTAGGTGAATTGCCCAAGGTCCAATTCCCAGACACCTTTGGTGACATTTCCGAAGGCCTGTCCCAGCAATTCGGTTTCCATGAGCCTTTCGGATGTCGCACAAAAGGCGCGCGCCGCGATATCGACGTTGATCAGTTCTTCTTTGTCATGCGCGTTGAAGGCCGCCACAACGAACACGGCATCATTCCACCCAGAGCCATGTTCCAGCACATCTGAAATCCAGGCTTCAGTATCCCGAGAATTCGCGACAGTTCCCCCGTCAATCGCAGCTTCAAGCCCGTGAGAGTAGGCAAACCCCCCAACAGGATAGGCAGGGGACAACCATTGTGTCAGCGTCAGGATGTCGGCGTCAGTGGGTGTGGCCATGGGTCCTGCCGTGGCCATAGGCCCCGCCTTCGGGGGTGAATGGTTCATTCACCTCTCGCACTTTTGCTCCGATTTTAAGAAGCATATCACGGATGACGTGATCGACTTGGATCAACAGGCGAGTCTTTTCAATCTGACAAGGCGTGTGCCGATTGCCGATATGCCAGGCGATACGTGTCAGGTCCGGTGCTTTTACCTCCAGCAACACTTCCGGTGCTGCCTGTATTTCCACTTCGCGACCGTCGTCCAAAACCAACGCGCCACCGTGGTTCAGTGAGGTCGTTTGCGCGAGATCGATGAGAATCTGTTCGCCGCTTTCGCAGGTAAGAACCTTACGCCGCAAAAAACGGTTGTCGTAGGTCAACGAGAGACAGTCTGCCGGATCGCCATGCGTGTGATCCGAATACTGGCGCGCAGTGCAGAGCAGGGCGGTCATACCATCACCTCCTCTGCAGCGGGAATATTCAGAGCCAGATTGAGTCCGAGAACACTCGGTGCACGATCCGTTCGCGCGTCAGACCGCGGTTTTTCAACTCTTCGTCGCTGAGCGATTGCAGGAATTCGACTTGCCGGACGCGAGATTGAGCTTCGGCTACGCTGATCAGGGCCGAGTAAATTGACGACCCGATGGATACGATTAAACCGGCCAGCGAAAAGCGCGTGTTTGTATGTGTTGCTGAGTGTGCCATTTGGACCCTCGTAAACGTTGGTCCTCCCATGGGTTTTTATATCTGTCATATTGGCCTCACTTAGAAGTGCGTATTTGGTCATTGCTGCCTTGCACGCGCCGCAACGCAGCACATTTTTTGATCAGAATAAAAAATATCGTTGCGCCATCGGCAGCGTTTCGGCGGGTTGGCAAGTCAGCAATTCGCCATCCGCACGCACCTCGTAGGTTTCCGGGTCGACCTCGACATGCGGTGTCGCGTTGTTCAGCAGAAGATCCTGCTTGCCAATTTCTCGTGTGTTTTGGACGGCGACGGTTTGCTTTGCCAATCCCAGTGTATCACCGATCCCATCCGCATGGGCCGCCTGCGAGACAAATGTGATCGCCGAGTTTTCCACTGACCGTCCGTAAGCGCCAAACATCGGCCGACTATAAACCGGCTGCGGTGTAGGGATCGACGCGTTGGGATCGCCCATTTGCGCGCAGGCTATGGTGCCGCCCAGCAGAACCATCTCGGGCTTCACCCCGAAAAAGGCCGGGTTCCAAAGGACGAGGTCGGCGCGTTTGCCTTCCTCGATGCTCCCGATCTCGTGGCTGAGCCCATGGGCAATAGCAGGGTTGATCGTGTATTTGGCAATATAGCGGCGGACGCGAAAGTTGTCGTTCTCACCGGTTTCTTCGGGTAGACGTCCGCGCTGTTTTTTCATTTTGTCAGCGGTTTGCCAGGTGCGGATCAGAACTTCGCCTACGCGCCCCATGGCCTGACTGTCAGAAGCGATGATGCTGAAGGCGCCCATGTCATGCAGGATGTCCTCGGCCGCGATGGTTTCGCGCCGGATGCGGCTCTCGGCAAAGGCCACGTCCTCGGGGATGGACTTGTCGAGGTGATGACAGACCATCAGCATGTCCAGATGCTCTTCGACTGTGTTCACCGTGAAGGGTCGCGTCGGGTTGGTCGAGGACGGCAACACATGGTTCTCGCCACAGATCTTGATGATATCTGGGGCGTGGCCACCACCTGCACCCTCGGTGTGGAAGGCGTGGATTGTACGGCCTTTCATGGCCGCCACAGTGTTTTCGACAAAGCCGGATTCGTTCAGCGTATCGGTGTGGATCATCACCTGAACATCCATCGCGTCGGCCACCGACAGGCAACAGTCGATGGCAGCGGGGGTGGTGCCCCAATCCTCGTGCAGCTTCAGCGCACAGGCCCCGGCCTTAACCTGTTCTTCTAGCGCGGCAGGTAGCGAAGCGTTGCCCTTACCCGCAAAGGCCAGATTCATCGGGAAAGCATCCGCCGCCTGCAACATCCGCCCGATATGCCACGGACCGGGGGTGCAAGTGGTCGCCAAAGTGCCATGTGCCGGCCCGGTGCCACCGCCAAGCATGGTGGTCAGGCCGGAATGCAGCGCATCTTCGATCTGTTGCGGGCAGATGAAGTGAATATGACTGTCGAACCCACCTGCTGTTAAGATACGACCCTCGCCAGCAATGGCCTCGGTTCCGGGTCCTATGACGATGTCGACACCGGGTTGTGTATCGGGGTTTCCCGCCTTGCCGATCTTGGCGATCCGCCCGTCTTTCAGGCCAACGTCGGCCTTGTAGATGCCCGAGTGATCAACGATCAGAGCATTGGTGATGACCGTATCCACAGCGCCTTCGGCGCGCGTGGTCTGAGATTGCCCCATCCCGTCGCGGATTACCTTTCCGCCACCAAACTTGACCTCTTCGCCATAGCTGGCCAGATCACGTTCGACCTCGATCACAAGATCGGTGTCGGCCAGCCGCAGCTTATCCCCGGTGGTGGGACCGAACATCGCGGCGTAGTCTGAGCGCTTGATTTTTGTTGGCATCAGAGTGCCCCCATGACCTTTTGATTGAAGCCGTAGACCCTGCGCGCACCACTGATCGGGATCAGCGAAACTTCGCGGGCCTGCCCCGGTTCGAACCGCACAGCGGTGCCTGGCGCAATGTCCAGGCGCAGGCCACGCGCGGCAGTTCGGTCAAAGTCGAGCGCCGGGTTGGTTTCGGCGAAATGGTAGTGTGAGCCTACTTGAACCGGGCGGTCGCCGGTGTTGGCGACCATCAAAGTGATCGCATCAGTGTCGGGGTTCAGGGTAATTTCACCATCAGCCGGGAACAGCTCCCCGGGGATCATTTGTTCAGCTTTGTGATCAGCGCGACAGCAGCCAGCGCAACAACCGCCAGCCCAACCCCCATCGCCGCATAATCGGTGCCGTGCGCGTGGATATGCGTTCCATTATGGGCGGCTGCCGGGCCAGCGAAGATCAGGGCGGGGAAAAGCATGCGTGTCATATTGGTTTCCTTTTTCAGCGAATGGGGTTGTGGACGGTCACCAGCTTGGTGCCATCTGGAAAGGTGGCTTCGACCTGAACTTCGTGGATCATTTCGGGCACACCTTCCATGCATTGCTCTCGGGTGATCACCTCGGCCCCGGCTTGCATTATGTCAGCAACTGAACGCCCATCGCGTGCACCTTCGACCACGGCATCGGTGATCAGGGCGATCGCCTCGGGGTGGTTCAGTTTGACGCCGCGGTCCAGGCGTTTGCGGGCGACTTCGGCGGCCATGGCGACCAACAGTTTGTCTTTTTCGCGAGGGGTCAGGTTCATGTCAAAGCATCCAGCATCGAGGTAGCGTGTCTTTGTTCAACCGTCGCAAGATCGGCATCAATGTGCCACGGAGGGCAAAGCTGTTTTCGGCAAGAACACGAGCAACCAACAGGTCATTGCGGATCATAGTCGCACCTGCGGTGTCGGGCAGCATCTGACGAATGGCATTCAGATGGCCTTCGGCTGACTCCGATACAAAAACGATCAACGCCATCGCGCCCGCGCCGTTTGCAATATGCGGTTTGGACAGATGTTTGTGCCAATCACCCGAGAACTGGATCGCGTCAAGGAACACTTTTTTCCCTTGGAACCGTATCTCGATCCGATCGTTTAGGCGGATATCGGTCAGCGTCTCGCCCATCGCAATGCGGCCGAAGACCAGCGGCTCTACCATCAGCATCTCGGCATCTGGCGCCATCTCGATTTTCAGGCGTCGCTCCAGAGCGCTGCCATTGAACAGAATAGTCTCTTGCGGCAACCAGTTCAGCCGGGCTTCAGTCTCAACAGTCAGATGATTGGTAATCTGGCCACATTCTTGCGGCTTGGCCTTGTAGGCGCGCTCGCAGGCTTGTGTTGTCAAAGTCAGCGCCGTTCCTTTTGCTGCCTTACCGGAAAGTCGAAATGAGTCGCCTCCGGTTACGCCGCCTGCCGTGTTAAGAAGAACCGCGTCAAGATCAGGTGTGTTGGTTCTGGGGAACAGACATTTATAAGACCCGGACTGGCGAAACTTGTTCAGCACCGTCCTGTCACCCAATTGCTTGGTAATCAAACTGACGGCGCCTGCAGCGCGCGGTGGAATAGCACTGTGCGTGGGCAATATGGCTGCAACGTGGGTAATAGGGCACCTTTGGAGCTTTGATTAGTGCCACTTGTTTCTCTGTTGAAGGGGCGGAACACTAATCTACAGAGTCGAAATCTGCTTAATTCGACATCGCGCGGCTAAATTTTAGACAGCGACCTCGGTCTTGGATGAAAAAATAGGCGGATCGCGCCGATTTTCCGAATTGGGTTAAAGGTAAGTTGCCAAGCTTGCTGCGATGCAGAAACCGTATGGGTGCCACCGCGGAGATGACCCGGGGGTGTGTGACGGCTGCGCGAATTGGACCTCGAACACAACCGCCACACGGAACGCAACAACAGTTGCGGGGATCAGGTAGAAGAAGAGTGTGCCTTTGTGCAAGCCCTCTCTCCCGGCCCCGCCAGGAGGATCACATGAAATCGCTCAAATCCACACTCGCCGGATCGGCAGTATTTGCTGTCATGGCCACCGCCGCCTTGTCGACCGAAGACACTATCAAGGTTGGAGTGCTGCATTCGCTTTCCGGTACGATGGCGATCTCGGAAACGACGTTGAAAGACACCATGCTGATGCTGATTGACCAGCAAAACGCCAAGGGCGGTCTGTTGGGTAAACAGCTTGAAGCTGTCGTGGTCGACCCGGCCTCTGACTGGCCTCTGTTTGCCGAAAAAGCGCGTGAGCTGCTAACCGTCCACGAGGTGGATGTAATCTTTGGCAATTGGACTTCGGTGAGCCGCAAGTCGGTTCTGCCAGTGATCGAGGAACTAAACGGTCTTCTGTTCTATCCGGTCCAGTATGAGGGCGAAGAAAGCTCTAAAAACGTCTTTTATACCGGTGCCGCTCCGAACCAACAGGCCATCCCCGCCACGGACTATTTCCTGGAGGAACTCGGGGTCGAGAAATTCGCTCTGCTCGGCACAGACTATGTCTACCCCAGGACCACCAACAATATCTTGGAAAGCTATCTGAAGCAAAAAGGTATCGCGGAAGCAGATATCTTCGTTAATTACACGCCTTTCGGCCATTCCGACTGGTCCAAGATCGTGGCGGACGTGGTCGCGCTGGGCGCGGATGGTAAAAAAGTCGGTGTGATCTCGACCATCAATGGTGACGCCAATATTGGTTTTTACAAGGAACTGGCAGCGGCTGGTGTTTCGGCAGATGACATTCCGGTCGTGGCCTTCTCGGTCGGTGAGGAAGAACTGTCCGGTTTGGATACCACCAACCTCGTCGGTCACCTCGCCGCTTGGAACTACTTCCAGTCGGCGGATACTGAGGCCAACGCGGAATTTGTGGACACCTGGAAAGCCACCATGGGTGATGAACGTGTGACCAATGACCCGATGGAGGCGCATTACATCGGCTTCAACATGTGGGTAAACGCCGCGACCGAGGCCGGTTCGACCGAAGTCGATGCCGTGCGCGCCGCGATGTATGGGCAGGAATTCCCGAACCTGACCGGAGGCACCGCTGTGATGCTGCCGAACCATCACCTCGCGAAACCGGTTCTGATCGGCGAGATTCAGGAAGACGGCCAGTTCGATATCATCAGTGAGACTGATGTCGTGCCGGGTGACGCCTGGACCGACTTCCTGCCGGAGTCGGCTGTGCTCGTCTCGGATTGGAAAGAGCTGGGTTGCGGTATGTACAACACCGAGACCAAGACCTGCGTTCAGACCCTGTCGAACTACTAACAGACCACGCAAGGCGGGTTTGTTTGCCCGCCTTGCCACAAAAGACATTCGGGTTTCACCACATGGTACGACTTTTCCTTGCGGGCCTCGCAATCCTGTGCGCCTGCCTGACTGCCAACGCTCAAGAGGTCGGTCTACAACCGATCCTGCAAGAGCATCAGGAGATCATCGCCAAAAGCTCGCGCAAGACGATCAAACCGGCGATTGATGCGATTGCGTCAAGCGGCTTGCCTCAGGCGCAAGTGATGCTTGAGACATGGGCAGCCAAGAACATGTGGATGCGCAAGTCGGACGGTCTGTTCTTTTCTGGCCAGAAAGGAGAGGGGCGGTCGTATGAATTGACCGACTTCGATACCGGAGAAGTCGTCGGTACATTTGAGAAATCCGAGCTTAGGCAGCTGAAGCCCAACAGCGGTATCCGCGCGATGATCGGGACCGCTCTGGTCCAGTTCCAACTGACCGATCCGGATCGCGCAAAACGTTTGGCCGCATTGCAATCCATCCAACGTGATCCCGAAAGTGCACTCTTGGAGCCACTTCGCGCTTCGATAGGGGATGAACCCGAAGCAGAATTGAAGGCGCAAAAGCAGCGGCTGGAACGGTTGCTGACGATTGGTTTTGACGAAGATACCGCAGCCCGCGTGGCGGCGATCAAAGAAATGTCCGGCGATCTGGGCGTAGACGTTCGTGCGGCTCTGAACCCGTTGGTCGTCACTGCCCGCCAAGCCGCTACCGAATTGCCCCAGGACCTGAACGTCGCCGTTATTCTTGAAGCGGGGTCAGACGCCTTAAAATCTGACGAAGCATATGACTTGCTCGTTGCAGGAAACCTGGCCGCACCGCGTGTTTCGGCGGAAGATATCAGATCGGCACTGGCGGCCAATATAGAAGGTGGTCGTGTAGGTGGTACTCCCGTCGCACAGCTGAATTCAGATGCAATGCGCGCGCGTGCGTATACCTCTCTGGCAGAGGCGGGGGCTGTGCCAGCCTTAGTCACGAACGCGGATGTCAACGCTGCAGTTAACACGCATGTATTCTTCGAAACCTACAGTGAGCCATCTGCCGAGGTCACTGAAGCAGCAGAGAAAGCCCTGCAACAGATCGAACTGAAGGTCGGCCTGAACCAAGCACTCGACCTGACGCTGGACGCGATCTCACTGGCGTCGATCTATTTCCTCGCCGCCATCGGTCTGGCCATCACCTTCGGCGTGATGGGCGTGATCAACATGGCCCATGGCGAGTTCATCATGATGGGTGCTTATACCGGATACGTGGTGCAGCAGATTATCCCTGATCATACGCTTTCGATCATGGTCGCTATTCCAATGGCTTTTGCTGTCACCTTCGCGATGGGCGTCGCTATGGAGCGGTTGGTGATCCGCTGGCTTTACGCTCGCCCGTTGGAGACGTTGCTGGCGACGTTCGGCATCTCAATTGCCCTACAGCAGCTGGCCAAGAATATCTTTGGCACGCAGGCGCGCCCGCTGACTGCTCCCGATTGGTTGGATGGTTCGTGGATGCTGAATGACGTGGTTTCAATCAGCTACATCCGCATTGCGATCTTCGTTCTGGCGCTTATTTTTCTGGGACTTTTCCTCTACATCATCAAACGGACGAGGCTAGGGCTTGAGATGCGTGCAGTAACGCAGAACTCGCGCATGGCGGCGTCAATGGGGATTAATCCCGGGCGAGTGAATATGCTGACCTTTGGGCTTGGCTCCGGCATTGCCGGCATCGCCGGGGTCGCGATTGGCCTATTCGCCAAGGTCACGTCCGATCTGGGCAGCGACTATATCGTGCAAAGTTTCATGACAGTGGTTGTGGGTGGTGTTGGTAACATCTGGGGCGCGCTTGCAGGTGCGGGCATGATCGGCTTCTTGCAGAAGGGGATCGAGTGGATGAACCCGTCGAACACCCTCGCGGCCCAAACCTACATGATCATCTTCATCATCATTTTCATCCAGTTTCGGCCGCGGGGCATTATCGCCCTCAAGGGTCGCGCGGCGGGGGATTGAGCCATGGAACGCAGCTTTATCGCCAAGAACCCATCCGTGCTGGTCTTTCTTGCCATCCTGTCCCTGTTCACCCTGAGCGTAACCATCCTGTCCGAGGGATTCGGGATCGGTGTAATCTCGACCAGTTTCGTCAAAACGCTGGGCAAAACCCTGTGCCTTTGCCTGATCGCAGTGGCGATGGATCTGGTCTGGGGCTTCACCGGCATCCTGTCACTGGGTCACTTCGCCTTCTTCGGGCTGGGGGGCTACATGATCGGCATGTGGCTGATGTACGAACGCACCCGCCTGATCGTGGTCGACTCGCTGGCACAGGCCGAAATTCCACCGACGTCGTCCGAAGTGGTGGACGCGATTGGAACACAAGTCTTTGGCGTTGTCGGATCGTCGGAGTTTCCGTTGATCTGGGCGTTCTCCCACAGCCTGACCCTGCAACTGATCCTGGTTGTGCTGGTCCCGGGTCTGTTGGCGCTGGTCTTCGGATGGTTGGCTTTCCGGAGCCGTGTCACCGGTGTATACCTATCGATCCTGACACAGGCGATGACGTTGGCACTGGCCCTGTATCTGTTTCAGAACGACAGCGGGTTGCGTGGGAACAACGGCTTGTCCGGCCTGCAGAACCTGCCAGGTGTCACCGCCTCGCAGGACGTGGTGTCGATCTGGTTCCTCTGGGCCTCGGCGCTGGCCTTGGGTCTGGGCTATATGCTGGCAGCCTGGATCGTGTCAGGCAAGTTCGGCTCGGTCATCCGCGGCATTCGCGATAACGAGGCACGGGTGCGCTTCCTTGGCTATTCAGTCGAGGTATTCAAGCTGGCCGTCTTCACCCTGACTGCTTGTATCGCAGCCATTGCCGGCGCGCTTTATTACCCGCAAGCAGGCATCATCAATCCCGAGGAAATGGCCCCTATCGCCTCGATCTATTTGGCCGTCTGGGTCGCCATCGGTGGACGAGGCCGATTGTATGGCGCGGTAATTGGTGCAGCTTTTGTCAGTCTTCTGAGCACGTGGTTCACGGGCGGACAGGCCCCGGATATTCCGCTTGGATTTTACACGATCAAATGGGTCGACTGGTGGCAGGTGCTATTGGGCATAACTTTTGTGTTGGTTACGCTGTTCGCCCCGCAGGGTATCGGAGGATTGTTCGACTTGTGGACCGACAGCCGCCACCCGGACAGGCATGGGGCAAATCTGGGACCGGATGACGGCGCTCTGCGCGAGAAGGAGTCCATCGAATGAGCACTTTGCTTGAGGTTAGCGGCGTTTCGGTCACTTTCGATGGTTTCCGTGCTATCAACAACTTGTCGTTTCAGATCGGCGAGGCCGAGCTTCGCGCCGTGATCGGCCCAAACGGGGCAGGCAAGACCACGTTCATGGACATCATTACAGGTAAAACCCGGCCCGATGAAGGACGTGTCATCTGGGGGGAGAAATCGGTATCTTTGTTGGGGCTGTCCGAGGCAAAGATCGCGCAGGCTGGGATCGGAAGGAAGTTTCAGAAACCCACGGTTTTCGAAGACCAGACCGTGCAGGAAAACCTGTTGATGGCGCTTCAGAACAAACGTGGCTGGCTTCACGTGCTTTTCTATCGAACCTCCACTGAAGATTTGCAAAAAGTTGAAGATCTGGCTGTCGAAATCGGTCTGAATCAGAATCTAAGCCGCAAAGCTGGTGAATTGAGCCACGGTCAAAAGCAGTGGCTGGAAATTGGTATGCTGCTGGCTCAGGAGCCACGACTTTTGCTCGTGGACGAACCTGCCGCTGGCATGACACCGCAGGAGCGCGAACACACCACCGACTTGCTGGTACAAGCCGCCAGAACCCGTGCCGTTGTCGTGGTGGAACACGATATGGAATTTGTCCGACGCCTGAATTGCAAAGTCACGGTTCTACACGAAGGGTCCGCCTTGGCTGAAGGCAGTCTTGATCACGTGACATCTAACCAGGACGTCATCGACGTATATCTAGGGCGCTAAACAATGCTGAAGCTAACAGAACTGACTTTGCATTATGGGCATTCGCAAATCCTCAACGGGATTTCCATGGAAGCCAGACAAGGTGAAGTGACTTGCGTCATGGGGACCAATGGTGTCGGAAAAACCAGCCTTATGAAAGCAATATCAGGTACGCATCCGCGATCGGGCGGCAGTTTGGAACTGGACGGGGAAATTCTGGGCGTCCTGCCTGCTCATCAAATGGCGTGGAAAGGTGTGGCCTATGTCCCACAAGGTCGTGAGATAATTCCTTTGCTCACAGTTCGCGAAAATCTTGAAACGGGGTATGCCTGTCTGCCTGCCAGCGAACATTTCATTCCAGGTGAGATATTTGATATGTTCCCGGTCCTCAAACAGATGCAAAACCGTCGCGGAGGTGACCTTTCTGGCGGTCAGCAGCAACAGCTGGCGATTGCACGGGCATTGATAACACGACCACGCCTGCTTCTGTTGGACGAGCCGACCGAAGGTATTCAGCCCAACATCATCCAACAGATAGGCGAAGTCATCCGACACCTCAGAACCACGAGAGGAATAGCAATCATTCTAGTGGAGCAATACTTTGACTTTGCCTATGAACTTGCCGACAGATTTATCGCGTTGCGACGAGGAGAAGTCATAATCAACGGCACCAGGGAAGACGTGACACGCGATGAGTTGCTGCAGGCTGTAACAGTCTAGTGCTGATACTTGAAATTGGTTTCGGAACTGAAGGATGAAATCCAAAATTTTGCTTAGTCTAAGCCCAGGAAATAGTTTGTTCCTCTGAACACGTTCGATTGAAACTGTATTTTCTTCTGAAACCCCGTCGTTCGGTGTCTCCTGCGTAGAAGAGCAAGTGCTTTTGATTAGATGACGGACTTCACATCGCGCTGAAGTGCGACATGGACGCTTTCCCAACTTGCACTGCAATTAGGGCACCTGACTGATAACTACTATAGAGGATCCGGCTACAGCGGTCCTCAGGGTCTGAGTGCAGGATTTTATGCGCGAAAACTATCCGCTGCAGGCCGGCGCAAGAATGGTTAGTGCTGAAATCACAGCGCCCAAATTGATCACGCTTGAACGGGTACGGGAGTTGCATGGGGTCGGCGAGGTTCGGGTGCGAGGTATTCTCGCCCATCTTCGTGGTCAAAACGCGAGCGACCTGTCAAACATGAACGATGTCAGCCATGAGAATCTGGCTGCCGTGCTCGACTTCTGGTCTGGCTTGCAGCATATCAAATCCACTGCAGTCCAGCTGAATATCCATCCGGTCTCGGTTAAGGCACTGATCCGGCATAACGTTCTGGAATCCTATCGTTTTGGAACGTCTCTGCGCTATGTGCCTTCATCCTGGGTACAAACCCTGCTGACTGGGCTTGAAGGCCTACGCATTGCATCCGTCATAGGTTGCTTCTCTCGGAGTACAGCCGACAAAGCAAGGTGGCCCTGGCTCGCCTTGTCGCCGATTGGGCAGCAGGTCGACTGACCAGCGTTTGGCGAGACCCGGACATGGATGGGTTGGCTGGATTTCTGATCGACTGCGATGAGATCTTGGAAAAATCGGAGCGCGTGTTCTCCGGCGATCTGTCGCTTACGGATGAGGCGGCACGCATGAGTATTAGTGTTAGGTCAATCCGGCTATTGCGGGAAGTTGGATACCTTAAGCAGATAGAACTGCGAAACCCGGACATGCAGCACTACCGTTGCTACATCACTGAAGAGAGTATTCAGGCTTTTGAAAAATACTATGTAACGATGGGCCGAATTGCGCGGCAGTTTGAGATAGCAGCGGTCCATTTGGGTCCGACACTGAACCGAAGGGAAATTCAGACGATCACCTGTGAAGCCGGTTTTGTTCGGGTGTACCCGAAAGAGACACTAGATGTTGTTCGGAAACTGACGATGGGGGGAAAGCGTCAAACCAAGCTGAGTGTCTCAACGACTGTTTGAACCAATAAATGCAGGAGGCTGAGCAAAGTTGATGCTCCTTCGCACATGCTCATCAATAATAGTGGTGGGGTTCGCGATCATCGGGCCCGACAAGGTTTTCTGGATCAGCGTTTTTCAGGATGCTACGAGTCGGCGCATTGGATTTGCGTCTAGTCGGTCGCGTGTGAAAAACGATTTCGTGACGGTGGGACCACTTGCCGAGCCACCAGATTTCATCCGGGTCTTTTTTTGAGACGAGGCTCAAACACAGGTGTGATCAGTGCCCGCCACCTACTGGCTTTGAAAACACACTTAGAACTTCAGTCGGATGATCGTGCGTTTGCCACAATTGTTATTTTCTTCCGGCCACAATCCGATCCAAGATTAACGCGCAGAACAAGATTGCCAAACCGGCCAGAATTCCTTGTCCCGCCGCTGCGTATTGCAGTGCCTCTAGCACGTCCTCGCCCAAACCCTTGGCGCCGATCAGCGAGGCGACTACAACCATTGCCAGAGACATCAGGATAGTCTGGTTCACACCTGCCATGATGGTCTTGTGCGCCAAGGGTAGGTCTACCCGCCATAGCAGGTAACGAGGCGTTGCTCCAAAGGCCAACGCGGCTTCCCGCACAGTTTCAGGGACTTGCTGCAGGCCAAGTACGGTAAAGCGGATTACCGGAGGGCTACCGAAAATCATGGTTGCAACTACGCCCGCAGGCTTTCCAGATCCAATAAAAGCCACCACCGGGATCAAGTAGACGAAGGAGGGCATTGACTGCATGAAATCTAGAATGGGCCGCACGATAGCAAAAGCACGTGGGCGACGGGCGCAATAGATACCCAATGGAATGCCCAGCGTGATCGAAATCAGCGCCGCGGCGCCCAACAGGGCGATTGTAGTCATCGCCTTTTCCCAAAAATCCAGCAGGCCTAGATAGGCCAGCGCGGCTCCGGTGAAGATCGCCACACGGGGACCAGCCGACAGGTAAGCCAGCATGATGATCACCAAAGCTACGACCGGCCAGGGGGTATCGACCAGCACAACCTCGATCCAGTCCAGCAGGGTGCGCATCCCATAGGTCAGACCATCAAAGAAGCCGCGCCCGGCTGTCTTGGTCCACTCGAACACCGCTTGCACACCATCGCCTACGTTCAGACGCCAGTCCCGGTTGGTTGGGAAGGTCTTGAGCACAGCCACCGCGTCCGGTTGTGCAAATTTGATCATAGACAGTATCACCACCACAACGGTCAACGCCGTCGCCACAATCAGCCGAGAGATAGACCAGCCGTGGGCTACACTTGGGTCTGAACGCCAGCGCGCGAATTGACCTTCAAGCGTCCAGTTGGCCAGCGAAGCAGCTAAAAACTTGACTGCCAGCAGAAGGGCGATCCCAATGATCAGATACGTGACACCGGTAGAGTCCGCTGTGCGTGCGGCCTCCTGCGCGCCAGCCAGAGCTCCTTCGAGTGATTCCGCCGCGCGTTTCAACGACTCCAACGTGGCCGACCCGGATTGCTCCGCCGCTGCAATCTGCTGTCGACGCAGCTCCAGTGTCTGCTCGATCTGTACCGCCCGCTCGCGGAACTCGCGCCCAAGATCACCAAACAAACCCAGACCGATCTGGATGTAGGCCAGCGTTTCCAGAACCAAAAACCCGAGAAACCACGACCACAGCCCGCGTGCACCAAACCAGATCGGCCCGAGGATTGCTGCAGCTGTGTTTAATGTAAAGCGATAGCCTGGGGCCTGCATCATATAGGCGAAGGTCTTCTGGTAATAGGCGTTCCCCTGACCGACAAAATCTCCTATTAGCCCATTCAGGCGGTCGGCGGTTTCCGGTTGGATCTGTTGCGTATCAACATGTTTCATATCGTTGCCCTTACGCCTGACTGTCCTGAATCGCGCGGATCAAACCCGCACGGTTAATAACACCTACCGTCTTGCCATCCTGCGTCACAGCTACGACTCCATGTCCGTCCACGCAGAGGTTCATCAGGTCGGACAGATCCATATCTGGGTGAGCCTCTTTGGCATCCTCCGGGAGTTCGCCGTGATGCGCCTCGAACTCATCGACCGGTTTCATGACCGCATGGGCGAAGATCATATTGAGTTTCGAAATTCCCGCCACAAAGTCGGCAACATAGTCGTCGGCGGGGTTGAGTATGATCTCTTCCGGCGTGCCGATCTGCACGATGCGCCCGTCCTTCATGATCGCGATGCGGTGGCCGATGCGGATTGCTTCATCCAGGTCGTGGGTGATAAACATCGTGGTTTTGTTCAGCTTGTGACTGAGGTCCATGAACTGATCCTGCAACTGCTTGCGGATTAGCGGGTCTAGGGCCGAGAACGGCTCATCCATCAAAAGGATTTCAGGGTCTGCAGCGATCGCACGGGCCAGTCCCACGCGTTGTTGCATACCGCCTGACAGCTCATGTGCGTATTTGTCTTCCCAACCGTTCAGTTCAACCAGCTCCAGCACCCGGTCCGCTTCTTCCCAGCGGCGTGCTTTCCCGGTTCCGCGAATTTCGAGCGGCATTGCTACATTGTCGCGGACTGTGCGGTGAGGCATCAGGCCAAAGTTCTGGAACACCATCGCAACGCGCCGGTTACGCAGATCGCGCAGACCTTCATCGTTTAGGCCCATCACATCCTCGCCATCCAGATAGATATGGCCGTCAGTGGGCTCCAGCAGACGGTTCACATGACGCACAAGGGTCGATTTACCCGAACCCGACAGGCCCATGACGCAGAACAGCTCGCCCCGTTCGATCTCAAAGCTGGCATCAGCCACGCCGACAACGCAGTTGAAGCGTTCCAGCACCTCAGCTTTGCTCAGGCCCTCGCTGTGGATAGCGTTCAAAGCCTCCTGCGAGCGTGTACCGAAAACTTTCCACACGCCTTTTGCGTCGATTGCTATTTCCGCTGTCATATTGGCCCCATTGGAATTGTGTTGGTTCGCGCCCCCGATAGTCAGGGGCGCATGGGCTTTAGTTGGTCGTCAGTCCCAGCCAACCGTCGACGATATCGCCGTTGGCGGCGATCCATTCGGCTACGACTTCATCCGTGTCACGGCCCTTGACTACGACTTCATAGGTCAGACCGCTTAGCTCTCCCGCATCCATGTCGATATTGGCAAGGAAAGAGGCCGCTGCCGGGTTGCGCTGTTCCAGCGATTTCGAATGCGCTACTGTCACGGTTTTGACCGGTTCACCCGTGCTGACATGGGATTTGTTATACCAATCGGCATCCTGATCGGGCTGAACCATCTTGTAGGTGGCCGCGTCGTGCTCGGGCTCTTCCAGAATGGTCACATCATATAAGGCGTGCACGTAGTGTGGCGCGTAGCAGTAGAAGGCCGCGCCTTTTTTCTGGTCGATCTGATCTTTCAGACGGGAATAGAACACGGTTTCGTCTTCGGTGGTCGGCGTCAGAAATGTCTCGATCCCATAATCTCGCACCCGCACCTTGAACGTGTTAGTCGAGGCCCAGCCCGAGGCACCAACCCAGACCTCACCCATGCCGTCGCCATCGGAGTCAAACAGCTCTTGCGCGACGGGTGTCGCCAGGTCGTAGATCGAACGGATGTTGTGATCTTCGACCATGTAGTTTGGCACGCAAATCCCAGCGCGGCCTTCGTAACTGCCTGAGGACAAACCTACGGTGCCTTTCTGATCGACATATTCATCCGTAAAGGACGACTGGTTCGGCAGCCAAACATCCGGGTGTACGTCGATGTCACCACGACCGCCATCCATGGCGGCAAAGATCACCGCGTTTGCTCCGGGGGCATAGCCAGCTTCTCCACCCAAGCGGGTCTCAATGATCTGGCCGATCACACGGCTCATTATTTTGGCACCGGGCCAGCTGGGCTCGCCCACCATAACCTTTTCTTGTGCCATCGCCGTTGTTGCGCCGAAAGCAAAGGTCAAGGTTGCAATAAGTTTCAGTTTTTTCATGTACTTTCTCCCGTTGCGTTGAGTTGCATGCGCCTTCAGGCGCGCGCCCGCTTACGTTGCGGGTCTATGAATGGAATATCCGAGACGGTGGCGCGCAGGCGTTTCATCCGCCCGTCGAGTTGACCGATCTCAAGTTGAGTGCCGTTTTCCGCGTGTTCGATGGATAACCGTGCCATTGCGATTGCGTGTTCCAGCGTCGGTGATCGGGTGGCAGACGTTACCACTCCTACTTGCCGTTCACCTGTATAGACGGGTGCACCGTGCGCTGGCACATCATCGCATCCGATTAAAAGCCCTTTAAGCGCCCGACGTGGCTCGCGCAGGTTGCGTTCCAGTGCGGCTTTTCCAGTGAATTCGGTTTTTGTCAGATCGACGGCGAAGCCAAGACCAGCCTCAAAGGCATCGACACCCGGCGCAAATTCGGCATTGGCCGCGGCCAGCCCTGCCTCTATCCGGATGATGTCCAGGGCGGCCGAGCCCATTGGCGTGATCCCAAACTCTTCCCCAGCCGCCATCACCGCATCCCAGATCGCAACGGCGTCGGATTTGGAACAGAAGACCTCATACCCCAACTCACCGGTATACCCCGAGCGTGACAGCATAAACGGCGCACCCTCGCGGTCACGTAGCCGCGCGACGGTGACGCCGAACCATTTCAGATGATCCAAGCCTGGCACATGCGGTTGCGTAAAGGCGATCTTGCGTAGCAGTTCGCGCGACTTTGGCCCTTGAATGGCCAGGTTGGGCATTGCTCCACGCAGCGCATGGATCCGCACTTGCAGGCCACGCGCATCGGCCAGTTCTTGCAACGCGCGCCCGCTTTCCTCGGTGCCGCAACACCAACGGAAGATTTCGGGCGCAAGTCGGAACAGGGTGCCATCGTCGATCACCGAGCCGCTCTCGTCACACATCAATGTATAAGACCCGCGCCAGACCGGTAGCTTCGCCACATTGCGCGTGGTGGCCAATTGCATCAGAGCCTCGGCATCCGGGCCGACAATATCGAATTTGCGAAGCCCGCTCATGTCCTGAACAGTCACCGCCTCGCGACAGGCCCAGTATTCACCCAACGTGCCGTGGGCAGGGTAACTGACGGGCGCCCATAGGTCGCGCGCAGGTGCGAAATGCTGGGTTAACGGGGCCAGACGGTCGTGAAAGGCCGACTCCTGACTGATCGACATGGGCGCGTCTTCCTTTTCACGATA
This sequence comes from Ruegeria sp. D7, assembly GCF_056534355.1. NCBI lineage: Bacteria > Pseudomonadati > Pseudomonadota > Alphaproteobacteria > Rhodobacterales > Roseobacteraceae > Ruegeria > Ruegeria sp. D7. The sequence continues at coordinate 210,339 of NZ_JBQFPG010000003.1, read as the reverse complement.
GGCAACCGCACGGCGGATGGGCGTTTTGGGGCGGTAGATGCGTACATGCACATCGGTCGGGTTCCAGCCATTGATGGGATCAATGTCGTCCGGGCAGGCGGTCGAGACGCAAACCAGATCCTCAAGCGCGCGCATGGCGACATAGTCACCGGGACGCGAGTAGGATTCCTCGGTTAGTATGTGATGGTTCGTCGGGTCGATCCATGTATTCCAAAAGAAGTTGATTGCAGGCCACGCAGCCCGCTGTGAAACGCCGTAAGGGGCCAAGGCGTTTGACATATTATCCGAACAGTTCAGATGGCCGGGGAACCCTCGCTCTTCATACCCGCGAGCGGTACAGGCTAGTCCGAATGTGTCATGCCGACCGCAGGTATCCTGCACTACGTTCAACAGCGGGCGCATGTCACGATCAAAGAACTTGTCCAGCAAGCCGGGGCCGGGATAGGCGCGGCGCACCATCGACCGAGTGGCAGTTGAATCGATCATCCATTCCTGGCCACGATCCAGCCCATCAGTTCGCAGCGCCATGAAGTCAGAACACTGCTGGCCTTCAATGTCGATGATTTGAACAAATTCTCCAGCCTTCAGTTCATAGGCCAGAGCGCTACCGCGTTGCACGGTGAATTCGTCCCGTGTATCACCCAGCAAAGGTGGCAAAGGCGGCCCTTTGACCATTGCTGGTTTGTGCAAGACTGTGATGTTCCCGGTCGCACTGCCTTCAATCAACCCTGTGACCGCGGTTGTACGGATCACCCAGACAGTAACCGTGTGGTCTGCGCGGAGAATCAGCGGCTCGGGTATATGGTCCAGCCTGTGACAGGGAACCTGCCGACTGCCGCCATGCGCCGTAACCCAAGTCAGGAGCTGTGTACTATCAAAATCGTCCCATTTGACGTGCCCGGTTGCTGTCAAACTCAGCGCCGCCAGTCCCGACTTTCCATCATTGGTGAACGCCACAACATCCAGTGCTTGCTTTGGACCAACCCCTTCTATCGAAAGCAAATCACCGTGCTTTACGACCAGTCGAACAGCCTCACGTGCGGTAAGGATGTGCATGCGGGTGTCAGAAGCGTTCTGAAACCCAGGAAACAGGCGGCCAGGGCTGTCAAACCCCGAGTTGGTAAACGCGTGTAAGACGGATGACCCCTGCATATCACTGCTGAATTCCCAGAATGTAACTAGTTACAGAGGTTGATGAAACTAGTTACATATGTCAACTCTTTACTCAGAAATCCGCGAAATGGACACCAAATCCTACGATGCAAAAAGCCCCAGAGCCTAAAAAACGCGCAAATCTCAGAGATGTAGCAAAGGCTGCGGGCGTGTCTGTCGCGACGGTGTCGCGCGTGTTGAACGAACCGAGTGTGGTTAAGAAAGATACTCTGGAAAAAGTTCAAGCCACCATCGCTGACCTCAAATTTGTCCCAAGTGCGGCCGCGCGCGCGATCAACTCCGGACGCACTAGATTTGTCGGCGCATTGGTCCCAACTCTGGACAACGCAATCTTTGCCCGCTTTCTTGCGGCGCTAGAGCGCAAGCTGTCGGACCACCAATTGTCACTGATCGTAGCAACCACCGAGGCAAATCTGGATATCGAAGCCAAGAAAGCCAAAAGCCTGCTGGATATCGGAGCTGAGGGGCTGATTATCACCGGAGCCACACACAATGCCGCGCTGCTCGATCTGATCGAGCGCACTATGTTGCCAACAATCATTACGTCTTTCTTTGACCCCGAAAACCCGTTGCCGACCATCGGGTATGATAACGCAGCCGCGGCGCAACTTGCATTGCAGCACCTTGCAGATCTCGGACATCGGGACATTGCTGTCGTACATGGCCCGGTTCACGACAATGATCGCACACGAGCTCGCCTTGCAGGCATTACAACCTTTCCCTTCGCTGGAAATCTTTCAACCTTCGAAACCGAGATCAGCCATCAGGGCGGAGTAGACGTTGCAAAACACCTCGGCGGTCTAAACACCAAGCCAGATGCAATTTTATGCCTATCTGACGTCGTTGCGCTTGGGGTTTTGCTTGGTCTTCAAGCGCAAAACATCGGCGTCCCGGACCAGATTTCTATGATGGGCGTTGACGACCTTCCAATTTCGTCCGTGACCGTTCCGCCACTGACAAGCGTGCATCTACCTGTTTCTAAGATGGGTGAACGAGCAGCAGACGCGCTAGCCGATTGGATCGCTACTGATCAGGCGCCCAAATCCGAAGAGCTCGCCACACGACTCGTTGTTCGGGGCTCTACAAAACGAATTTAGACGACCTGGGCATCACGATTTGCGAAACGAACAACGCTATTGATGATGCCGAAGGCCTAGTGCGGGCTCTGATCGCCAGTCGGCACAAACCACGGTGGATGTTAGCGAGAAGCACATTTGCTCATTAGTCGAGACGCAGCGAATACCTGATCAATTCTAAGAAGGGCGCTGACTTACCGGAAAGGCTTTGACTTGCGAATGTTTGTGTCTGTACCCCTCTGAGGAAAAATAACATATAAAATCAGTAAGTTAAGCTCTATCGAATAGCAAAGCTATGTGTCTCCCCACATTCCTGTTGTTTAAGGTCAAGCGAACCTGACCTAACCGTCATAGTTGGACCAGACAAGCGGTGGACGTTCGACATCAGAAGGCGCCCCCAATGTTACACATTAGTTGAATTTGACATTTGCTTCATAAACTAACCCACCGCCCCCAGTTCATGCTCCGACGGACTGTTTGGTTTGATCTGACTTCCCTTTCGGAAAATCAGAGCTGATTTGTAGGTCAGGCAGCGAAGCTGCCTCGGGGGCGAGGCAATGCTATTCGGCAATAGTGCTGCAGCCCACAGACGCAAGCTGAGGACACGGTTTTATCCAATCGGGTTGCCTTAGAGGTCAGCCGCGTCTTTTGCGACGTTCGTAACCGTAATGATCGCGCGCTTCCTGCCGCTGGACGAAACCCTTGAAGGCCTGAAAGCGTACAGTCCGCCTGAGCGAGGGCGCGACTTCCCGTTGTTCTCAGCGGCAGAGTGTTTTGTCGGCTATGCGATCAACCAAAGCTCGTTGTACAATGGCAAACCTCGGAGTGTGTGCTATTTCATCAAGTGTCGCGACCCACAGTGGAACATCAATTCCAGGATCCATCTCGCTCGATAGCTGAAGCCGAGGGTCCGCGTTCCCGATGAACAAGGGCAGAAACGCTCTGCCCACCCCGGATGCAGCCATCTGCTGAAGCACTAAGAAGCTATCCGCTCCGTTCGTCATTTCATCCGCACTGACATGATCGGCCAGCCATTTTGCTGGAAGAGAACGACTCAATGCCCCATCAAGCCGCAACCATTTTCGATTGGTGCCGCCGTCGTCGAAAACTCCAAATGACAGCGTACCTGCGCGCTCCCCAACAAGCCCTTCTTCAAGTTTTATGGAGGGTCTTACGGCGATGTCCGCAGTTAATCTCGACAAATCATGATGGCTGTTGCCGCTCAATAAAGTCAGCTCCAAGCCAGGGTACAACTGGGATATCTCTTTAAGTATCTGGGGCAAGACAAGCTGACAAAGGCTGTCAGTTGACGCGATACGTACGTGACCTACTGGAGACCGGTTTGCTCCTACAAGCGCGCGCTCGACCGATAGCACCGCATCTTCGACGCTTTCCATAGCCGACAGAACTGCTCTGGCCTCGGGCAGGGCGGAGTATCCCGAAGGGCTTTTCTGGAAAATCACACAGCTATTGCGCTCTTCGAATGCGGCTACCCTTCGCAACACAGTCGCATGCGTGACGCCCAGTGCCGCTGCCGCTGCATTGAGTGAGCCGTATTTGCTTACGGCGAGCGCGTACCGAATATCATCCCAGTTTTCGTTGTTCATAAATTAACAAGTGACGACCAATAACAAACAATTACAAGAAAAATTGTTCAAGCTAACATTCGGAGCATTAAACAGGGAGACACATCATGAAGAAGAAGTTCTCAGTATTCGCGGCAGGTCTTTTGTCATTGGCCGCCATTGGCACAGCCATCGCCCAAGAAAGTGAAAACCCGGCTGTGAAAGCTCGTACCTCAATCATGCAACTCTATGCCTTCAACCTTGGTACACTGGGCGGAATGGCTAAGGGAGAGGTCGATTATGACGCCGAGGCCGCAACTCGGGCCGCGAATAATCTTGTTGTACTGACACAAATCGATCAATCCGCGATGTGGCCCCAGGGATCTGACAATGTGTCCGATCCGACCACCCGTGCATTGCCTGCGATCTGGGAGAACTTCCCTGACGTGGGTGCAAAAGGGCAGGCCATGGCAGACGCCGCTGTTGCGATGCAGGCTGCGGCAGGTCAAGATGTTGATGCCCTGAAAGCAGCGATGGGCGATCTGGGCGGAAGCTGTTCGGCATGTCACAAAGCATACAGAGCTCCAAAGAACTGATTGGGCACTAACGGTGCGGCGCTTTCTTTTCTTTGTCGCAATCGTCATTGTGTTGGTCGGGTTGGCCGGTTTGGTGCTGACCCGACCTCAACGAATGGAACAATCACGACTCGACGGTTTGAACCCAGATCTTGCCAGAGGTGAAATCGTGTTCCACGCGGCAGGATGCGCATCCTGTCATTCAGCGCCGGATGCGGTCGGTGAAGACAAGCTCGCGCTGGCTGGTGGTCGCCGGTTTGAGACGGAATTCGGCACGTTCATTGCCCCCAACATTTCCAGTGACCCGGAAACTGGTATCGGATCCTGGTCTGCCCTGGATCTGGCCAATGCCTTGATCCATGGAACCGGACCCGAAGGGCAGCACTATTTCCCAGCGTTTCCCTATACCTCTTACGCCAACATGTCGGCCGAAGACGTGGTTTCGCTACACGCATTCCTCGGCACGCTGCCAGCGGCCGCAACCGAAAGTGTTGCACATGAAGTAGGTTTTCCTTTCAGCGTTCGGCGCGGACTGGGGGGATGGAAGCTCTTGTTCATGTCATCAGGCTGGGTGGTCGAAGGTGATCTGACCGACCAACAAAAACATGGCAGGTATTTGGTCGAGGCGCTGGGTCATTGCGCTGAATGCCATACCCCGCGAAATGGTTTAGGGGGCCTGAAACGAGACCTTTGGCTGACGGGTGCACCAAATCCAAACGGGAAAGGTCGTATCCCCGGCTTAACCTCAGACCAGCTTGATTGGTCAGAGGCAGACATTGCCGAATACCTAAAATCTGGCTTTACACCAGACTATGACAGTGCGGGTGGTGAGATGGTGGACGTCATCGAGAACACCTCACGGCTGACGGATGAGGACCGTTTGGCGATTGCCGCCTATCTCAAGGCTGTTCCTGTTTCGTCGACCGGGCTTTCATCCGAATAACAGTCGTTTGGCGCCACGCAGCGGCGACCAGATGCTGTCGCCAATAGGATGCCGTAAGACCTATTCCCTTTTCGCCAAACACCTGTTTTACGTTTTGAACATCGGAGCTCACCAATCACCCGAGTTTCTGTACATGATTGACTGAGGGTCGCGGCCAAATGACACAAAAAATCGCTCTTTGGTCTATCCCGATATCCATTGCGGTACTGGCCCTGAAACTGTTGGCTTGGTGGCTGACAGGTTCGGTGGCTTTGTTGTCAGACGCAATGGAATCAACCGTGAATGTTGTCGCGGCTTTGTTGGCGTATTTCGCAGTTCGGGTTGCCAATAAGCCCCCTGACCAAAACCACCCCTTTGGTCATAAAAAAGCGGAGTATCTTTCAGCCGTGGTTGAGGGCGCGCTGATTGTGTTGGCGGCGTTCTTGATCATCAGAGAAGCTGTACTGGTGCTCCCGAACCCGCATCTTGAGGATGCGCCGCTGCTTGGAATTGCCGTCAATATCGTTGCAACGGGTGTGAACGGTGCATGGGCCTTCCTCTTGCTTAGGACAGGTAGGCGCGAGGGATCGCCCGCCTTGGAAGCGAGCTCCCGCCACATTTTTACGGATGTTATGACTTCTGTTGGTGTCGTCGCAGGACTGATACTAGCGCTTGTCACCGGCTGGTTGATCCTTGACCCGATCCTGGCAATTCTTGTTGCGCTGAACATCTTGTGGGAGGGCTGGAAAGTTATTCGGGCATCCGTCGATGGCCTGATGGATGTGAGCCTGTCGGAACATGACTTGCAGACTGTTTCTAATGCAATCGAAGCAAATCTCGGCGCAGCCTTAGAGTATCATGACCTCAAAGGGCGCAGATCCGCGAATGTTATCTTTGTAGAGTTTCACCTTGTTGTGGATGGCACGATGCCAGTCAGCGCAGCGCACGATATATGCAACGACATAGAGGAAGAACTAGAGTGTCTGTACCCGGGTTCCGTCTTTGTCATCCACCTCGAACCTGATGACGAGCTGAAAGGCGACGGGGTTGATCCCCACTAAACTGCTCATTTGGTTCTGCAAAGAATCTATTGGTTTGACTGATCTGATTAAGACGTTCGGCTTGAAATTCGTCAGACCTAAGCCCGATGTGGGAAAGTCGGGCCGGTAGTAGCCTGTCTCCAATGTCACGAAGCGTGTCGATCAAAATTGGAGGCGAAAATGAAAATTCAAAGAAAGCTGGGTCAACTTCTAAGTACCGCGCGTTGGCTTCGTTGATTGCCGCGACGCCTTATGTGCCAACCTTTGATGACGATGGCCGCCTACATTTTGAACCGTCATATGCCATTGCCAAAAGCGGCAAAGGGAAAGACGGGGATGATCGTGACGATGACCGGGATGATGATCGTGACGATGACAGGGATGATGATCGCGACGACGATCGGGATGATAACTCGGGGTCGGGTAAGTGCGTTACGCCGACGGAACCAAGGAAGAGATCGAAAACGGGCGGTATGAGAGAAAGAATGCTCAGAACCGAACTGTTGAGGAGCGCGCCGCGACCGGCGCTGACGTTTCAAGGCTTCGGTCCTTGGCGAATGGTAGCAACGGGTCACGGTTCAGCATTTGGTCTCTCGTCGAATCAACTCTAAAAGACTTGTAATTGCTAATGTGACTATAGCTTCAAGGGGCTAATTCCAGTTCGCTACGACGCTGCCCAGGGTTACGCGCCGATTTCTTCGTGATCAGTAAGACATTCGGAATGATCGCGTAGAACTTCGAGAACACGACAATCCGAGGTGTTGCCGCCACAGCTTTCATGCACCATGCGCTCCAGCTCGTTCCGTAACGCTTCCAGCCGTGCCATTCTTTGCTCAATCTGTTTGAGTTGTCGGCGCGCAATACTGTCAGCTTCATGACATGGGCGATCTGGATCGTCGGACAAATCAAGCAGTTCGCGTATTGCCTCAAGCGAAAACCCCAGTTGGCGGGCGTGACGGATAAAAGCCAGACGATCCAGTTCGGTATGGCCATAACGCCGCTGGCCACCTTCGGTGCGCCCCGGTTCCGGCATAAGTCCGATCTGCTCGTAGTAGCGGATCGTCTGAACCTTGGTTCCGGTCTTTTTTCCAAGCGTTCCGATCGTCAGCATCTGGGTCTCCTTACAAAGTTACAGCTTATGTAGGTTCGAGTTGGCGCCGCACAATAGCACCTTCCGGCCGGTGGGCCTGTGACACCCAGCCGCTACCGCATGCGTGGTGACCATGTTTGTTTTCGTGGCCATGGTCGTGGCTATGGGTATCGGATGACATGATTGGACCTCAAGAATCTCTATGGTCCTTTGTAAATAGTTCCTACAGTAACTAGAGCTTCAATACCTTTAATATTTTTTCATCCGGGTTCTTTGCCTGCGATTTTGTTAGTTCAATTCGTCTTGCGGGCCGGCCGTGTGGATGCAATCTAATTGCAGATGACGCAAAAAATTTGGAACAGATCAATGCAGAAACGCATCGCAATTACCATCACGTTAGTCTCGATTACGGCTGGTTGCTCAGCCCAGTTCACCGGGGCCAAAAGCAAAGCACTTGAACCAGGCAACGTGCCAGATTCGGTCGTAGCGCTGGCAGGGCCGGCGCAGGATTTGACCACAGCGCGCCTCCTGCCCGAAGACAATTGCTTTTGGTATGAGCACAGCGGACCCGTCGAGACGACATTGGTACCATTGCGCGCGACGAATGGCGCTCCGATCTGCATTGCGCGCGACGCCTGATCGAAATGAGGGCAGCGACGTCCATGTACGCTGCCCAATATTCATGAGCGGGCTGTGACGCTATCTTCGGCAGAGTATAGGAAAGCGGTCGAGCCGGTTTTCACATTTGGGTAGAGGTCATTGATATGAGCCATGATCATTCGCACACATCCAGAACTTGCGCGACCGCCGATGCTTCTTGGCTCAGGCGTGCCGTGAATTCTGAGATATGTGTCTCGGTCTCCAACGTATAGATAAAGGGCACGAGAGCCGAGAGCATTATTCGGCCCGGGCTCCATGCCATTCCGGAATTCCGCGTATTCGGGGTTGCGCTCGATCATTGAAGCGGTTGGTGTCCAGTGTGGCCATTCGACCTTTCGGCGGATAACATAGGTGCCGGGCTCGTAAAGGTTCCCGCGCGCGATCGCTACGCCATAGCGCATTGCGGTCCCGCCTTCTTCGATATGGTAGAGATAGCGCGCGACGGCATCCACATGGATGTCACCTGGAACCAAACCATCATTTGCCGCGACGCGTCTTGGTAAAAAACGGTCATGAACACCCCACGGATTTGAGGTCATTGGATCGTAACCAATTGGCGTGACCTGACTGTCCCAATAGGTCTTCTGCGATGCGGTTGGCCAGGTTTTGGCGATCAATGGACTGGCCGCAGACGCCGAGAACAGCGCTGTGGTGGATTGAATGAAATGGCGCCTTGTAAGCATAGGTCTCGTCCTGGTTCACAAGTTTAACGTATTTGGATCGCACTATCGCGAATTAATTCGAATCTTAAAGCCTCTAGCAGCTAGAGCTTCAAGAGGTTTCAGGTAACGCTTGGATTACCCAGTTGATCACGTGACCGGTTGCGTGAATCCTGCTTCGGTCGAGTTTACATTGGAATAGGTCGCAAAGACAATTGACACAGGCGAAGCCGCCATTGTAGCGGTGATTTGTTTTCGGTTCCTGATGGCGGAAGCCAAAAGGATTAAAAGGGAATACGGTTCGGTGTTTTCAATGGCGCCAATTCCGTAACTGCCCCCGCAACTGTGAGCGGAGAGCGATGCCAAGACACCACTGGTTCGTAATGGAACCGGGAAGGTTGGCGGAGCGAGCACCCGCGAGTCAGGAGACCTGCCGTAAAGCGCCGGGCTATGCCCAGACTGAACCTGTCGGCCTTACGGTCGATTCAACCTGACAAGCCGCCGGGTGAGGCGGTAGGGAGAAAGAACATGCATATCGAACCGGGCATCGTGAATGGTGCCAAAATCGCGCTTTCCTATGTTACCGCCGCAGGTGCGGCTACTTACGCAGCGAAAGAAACGTTTTCCACATTGCGAGCGAATGGACCTGCATCTTTTGTTATGCGCTCGGTGCTCGCCACCGTTGGGGTTTTCCTTTTCTTCGAAGTCCTGCCGCATTTCCCGGTTGGTGTCTCTGAAGTCCACTTCATCCTAGGGTCGACGCTGTTTCTGCTTCTCGGTGCTGCACCCGCGGCTTTTGGATTGGCAGCTGGTCTCCTGATTCAGGGTGTGTTTTTTGCCCCGTTCGATCTTCCGCAGTACTTCATCAACCTGACCACTCTGCTGGTGCCGCTATTTGCGCTACAAGCACTGGCCAGCCGCATCATCGCACCCGGCACAGCATATGTTGACCTCAAATATGGCCAAGCTCTTGCCCTAAGTGCGACGTATCAGGGAGGAGTAGTCGCATGGGTTGGGTTCTGGGCCTTCTACGGCCAGGGTTTCGGCGCAGAAACCATGGCGTCGGTTCTGTCCTTTGGCGGTGCTTATATGCTGGTAATTGTCATTGAGCCGATTGCTGATCTGGCAGTGCTTGCGGCAGCCAAGGCGATGCGCGGTTTGAACAGTACAGGTCTGGTGACTCCGCGTTTGTACAACGCTGCGAAAGCTTGACCAAAGTTTGAAGCGGTGTCCTAAACTTGGGTTGCCGCGAAACAACCAGTAGCCGCAGGACCAAAATTTTATTGTGGCGCGTCTCGAGGGCGCGCCACATTGTTTTTAGCCGCTAGAAACCTGTACCCAACGATCAGGGTGATTTGGGTCCTGTATTCGTAGGAAAAGATACCTCGTTTCCTTCCACGATTTGATCCTGTTGGTGACATTGTCCAGAATCAAATCGCCTTCACTCGAGCGATAAACCAAAACTGCATGGCCACTGCGATTGGTGTCTAAGACAGTTGCAATAAGTAGCTTCGTAGGATCCAAGCCGTTCTGCATTAGTTCAAACTTCTTTTGCAAAGCGAAATCTTCGCAATCCCCTGACCCCTGCATTGGTAGCGTCCAGTATTCCTTTGTCCCGTATTGGTTTTGATCCGAAACGGCGCGGATCCTCCGATTGACGCGCAAGTTAATCGCTTTAACGATCTGTTTCTCCTGCGCTTCTGGCAGACCAGAAGTACGAGTATTCGCGCACGCCCACGAATAATCTTTGCAGAGTGATTTGGCGCCCGATGGCGCCTGAACCTCTCTATCTAGTTTGATCCAGGGAAGCTCAGAAGCTTGCAATGAAGCGGCGGAGACAAGGTAGCTGCATATGATACAGGCCAACGATAGATAAACTGGTAACCGTTCCGAAAGTTTTTTCTGAGCGGAAGTAGGTTTTGTCATATCTGCTTTCCCCATACTCGTTTCTCCTGGGTATCCGAAGCTACCGAGCCAAGAGAACTCTATTTCAATCTTTTATGTTCATCGACGCATTACAACAGCTTATTCAATTTAAAATGCAGAGCAGCAAAGTTCGCGAGCGCGCAGTTATTAGTCGTGATTGTGTGCGTGAGCTTAATTGAGATTCTTGCAGCAGCATAGAAGAAAGCCGGCTAGTAGTTCTGGGTTAGAAACGCTTGAGGTTTGGGACGGATTTGGATGACGCGTCAAGCCGAACATCTTTGTGCAATGACATGGGTATCAACCGTTCGCCGGGGCGCACCCTAACAGTGTATCTGCGATTATATGTTTCATGCGGCCAGATGTAACTGGCAATTGCAGATTTCCCCTTACCAAGGTGTGCAGGTTTTGATTGGAAATTCTAAAACAATGACTTCGTCGCTACACTCAGTCCTCTGTTAACGCGCACAGCGACGGGAGCGATGAGTTGGGCAGGCTCAGTGGCCTACGAGCCATATTGCGTCAGGTTTCTATTATGCGTGTAAGTTTCGTACGATCGACTTTGGAGGCATGACGCTTGTCCATAGGAATGTGCTTAATCGAAATCACATTTGGAACGTCAAAACCAAGCGCAGATTTAGTCCAATCGTCGATGTGATCCGCGGAACCTTGGACGCAAAGTGTGGGGCCTGCTTTGGTATTGACGAGCGCGCATCGATCTACACCTGGCCATCGCTGTGCCGCGACTTCGATAGCAAAGGGGAAGAGCGTACCTGAAAAGACTTCAATTTCGGACCCGACGCGCCCCCATAACCATAAACGCCCGTCATCATCCAGCGCGCCAGCGTCACCGGTCCGGTGCCAAATGACGTCACCTTCCTTGATTTTGTTGTTCTTTGAGTGGGTCGGGTTCAAATACCCGTCATTCACATGTGCGCCGGCGACCTGAATTTCATTGTCGCGGATGCGGAGCGTGATTTCGGGCACCGGGTATCCCACAAGAAGACCCCTTCCAACAGCCATGTCGCGGTGATCCTTCACCGTGATATCCGCGGCGTCAAGATGGGCAATCGGTTCAGCCTCGGTCGACCCATAGACGCACACAACTGACAGGCTGTGCCGGGTTCTCAACGCCTCGACAAGACTCGGAAACACCGGACCGCCGCCGGTAAACACCGTGTGCAACGGACCGGTATCGTCGGATTGAACCAGTTTTTCACATAGCGATGGTGGGATGAGGGCCCGGGTGATCTGTTGCGTTTGGAGCCAGCTTTCCAACTGCACAGTCGACAGGCGGTCCGGCTTGCTGAACCTCCAGTTGGGTAGAACACTTGTGCGCCCGGCCGCCAGATTGATCAGGGTGAACACCGGAAAGGCCACCAGATCGCGCTCGGCCTTGCGGCTGTCGAGGAGGGGTGCGATGGCATCGTACTGCGCCATCAAAAACGCGTGCGAGCGCGGAATGGCTTTGGGCTGGCCAGTTGTACCAGAGGTAAAGGAAATAAGGGCGATATCGTCCGGTTGTACCTTTTGCGCCACCGGGTTGCTACGGCTTTTACCAGGCGTCAGCAGGGGCAGGGCCCAGAGATCCGGAACCAGAAACTTCAGCAAAGAATACGCACCCGCTGCACAGAACGCTTTTGGCTTCGTTGTTCGGGCGGCGTGGCGCAGACCGGCCAGCCCTAAGGCTGGCTCTGGTAAGACAACGGTTGCGCCAAGGGTCCAAAGCGCAGCCAGACTCGCATATAGGTCCGCGTTGACAGGCATGGCCAACAACACGCGATCACCTGACTGGATACCCTTGTCCTGCCACCGACCTGCCAAGTGCTGAACGCGCGTGTGCAGGGTTTGAAAGGTGATCTCGCGGCCCTTGCCGTCCACTATGGCTGTCCGGTCAGGAACCCGTTTAACCGCCGCGGCGAATTGGGACAGCAGGTCAGCCATTCAGCTTCCGTCCAAGCAAAGTATAGCGCCGGAATATTGTCGCGCCTTCCGCTGCACTGCGCTCGGCGGAGGTGTTGTCATCATGGATCAGCGCATGAATGGCGGTTTCGTACCCCATCCTGAACGCCGCCTTGTGAAACCGGTGAGCCAGATGCCGTCCGGCGCCCGGTTCGAGACTTGCATAGGTCTTGAGGATTGCGGATGCCGGATTGGGGCCTTCGGCATAATTGGGAATGCCAAACAGAAACCCGGCCAATGTCCCGTCATGGCGGCGCGCAAAAAGGATCAGCTCGCGCTTCATCATCGGCACAACTGGCATATACATGGCCAGAAAATCTGCCTCGGCAATCGGCTTGTAGAACGCGTTGTTTGAGAACGCACGGGTTGAAAGTTTGAAGACCTGACGAAACAGGGCCTCGGGGTCTGTTCCATCCCATTCTTCCACGACAAAACCATCGGTTACTGGCGGTGCTGATCCAGCGGCGGTCCGCAACGACACCCGGGCCGAAAAATACCGGCTGATCTCTGTAAATCCCGCCGACTGGAAAACCCTGGGCTCATGAAGTTTGTTGGTAGGCTCCATCAGGAACGGAGCGGACCCGTCGCTATCCGAGACGAACCGGTAACTGTGCCAGGTGTCGCCCGACATTGGCCCAATAATGCGGTTGAGGCCGGCGTCTTTCACCCTCTCGATCCCTTTGCACAGGATTTCGGCACCGGCTTCGGGCGTTTTGCAGGAAAAATCGCCGAAGGTCGCGGCGCGCGCGCCTTCCCAGTTCGGACCGTTCAGATAAACGGTCAGCTTCGCATCCGCCGTTCTGATGATCTCTTTGGTCATGAAAAAACTCCGGCAAAGAACCCAGCACTTAGCGATCCAGCAACGATCCAAACGTAGTAAAGCAAAGGCGGCGCGAGGGCCAACAGCGTCAGCCTGAGCACCCGATCTTTTTCGAACCAATGTGGTCGGAGCAACGGCGCAGCGACTGAACAAGCTAATGAAAACAGGGCCAGTACCGTCAGCGGCTCGGCCCAGTTCGACTGTTCAGAATTCAGGGAAACAGCCCATGTCCGAATAAGAAACAGGACAGCCGCAGCAAGTGGTATCACAATAGGAATGGGACGCAGCGCCACAGCAGCGAGGCCCATAGCCAGCCCCATCGCGCTGAGCCCAAAGAAGGAAACCGCATCCCATCCCGTTGCATTTCCAGCCGCAAGCCAACCGAACCCCAAAAGCCCCAAGGCGGCTATGATATCCAGATCGGGGTACTTACTGTCACAAGGAGAAGCGGTACGCGCCCAGCCATGTGCGGCAAGAACCATGATCGGCAGTACTGTGTTCTGCAGCTTTGCGGCGGCCAGCAGCAAAAAAACCGCGACAACATAGACACGGGTCGCATGTTTGCTCAGGCCCAGTTTGGTTCCCACTACGCCGAAACTGGCAAGGGCGGCAAAGAACATGGCGGCCAACAGGGCGAGCTCTGCCAAAGAGCTGAAATAGTGGCCGTTTAGGAAAATCAACAAGCCAAGCGGCAGGAACAGGTTGTCAAACCCGCGCCAGCTTTGTGCCTCGACCAATGTGCCAAAAGCCGCAACCATAAGGCACAACATCATGATGTTAGATGGCGGGAGTTTCGATAAGAACAAGAAGCAGATGATCGCAACCAATAGTGTTACGACAAAAAATACCACTGATCCTTCTAAGCTCTTGTCGCCATCTTCTACCACGTAGCGTTTGGTTCCATACGTGGTCCCGGCAAGCGCAGCGGCTGCATCCGCGAGTGTCAGAACGGCGATTGGCAGTATGTAGAACAGCGTGTTTTCCCCGGCTAGCAGAAAGCAAAGCCCAACTGACAGGGCGAGCAGAAAGTCGCCGTAGGACGTACGATCCACACCATGCAAAGTTGCACCCAGACCCGACGAAAAACGAGGCAGGCGTAGCACCAGCATCACCAGGATTGTGGCCGCAATCAGCATGTAAACCGGCCAGCGATCGGGAAACAACCAGGGCAGCAGCAACGCAAAGAGGCCGGTGCTGACATGCATAAGCTTGCGCTGCACTTCGGGTTTCAGGCCCGCTGTATTAGCCAGATTGCGTATAATCATCATTACGCCGACCAGAGCCAGCACCGACCCCGCCGCCAGCAGAATCTGCCCAATAACAGTCACGGTTGAAACTCTTCGACGACGAAATCCGAATAGAAGAATGCCATGTCGCGGGCCTTCTGCTGTGTTTCGATGTCGGTCAGGGTTTCAACCTTGTTTCTGAATTCCGGCGGAACCCTCCGGGGTGCCATCATGTTCCAATAGACTAGTCGGGCATTTGGCTCCGCAGCGGTCAGGATCGACCCGTAAACCTGATGGAAGGTCTCGGGCGACATGTACTCGAAGATGTCGGACAGGTTGAATCCTCTGGCTTTTTCGTCGGTTGACACAAAAGCCTCAAGCGATCCAAGGCGGATGTCTAGACGATCCAACCGGGATCGGATTGTCTCATAATGCTCGGGACGCCACGCCATTGGCAGCGCGTCGCCATGATCGCCTTTGAGAATCCAGTGCAGATAGGGATTTTGCGAGGGATCGGTGGTGACTCCCGCATGACGGATGCGGCGGGCGACATGTTGGGCCGGGCTACCCTCTACATGGTCGAAAAACGCACTGTCCCGGCCCATGCGGCCCATGACGAGGCGAGAGAAGAAGATGTTCAGCAAAAGACGCCATCGCACCGTGTTGAACCGTGTGTCGAAGAACGACTGTCGCTCTGCGGGCGAGCGGGGTACAAACACTGCGTCAATCGTTCGGCGTGAATGCACAAGAGGCAGTAGCCAAGTTCGAAAGATGCGAAAATAGCGCTCGAACTTGCCGACGCCACCGATGCCGTGTTTTTCGACTTCCGTGATCAGAGTCCGCCAGAAAGCGCGCGTTTCGGCATCTGTGGCTTCCAAAACCTGGTTCAGCAATGCGCCCCGTCGGGTACTTCGCCGCGAGCCGGTGAGTTCAATGAATTCGGGATGGGTCAGCACCTTATAGGCCGCGATCCTGAGCTTAAGGCAGGCCAGCTGGGCCGGTGAAAGATCCAGAACGACAATGCGCGCGGGATCGAGTGTCAGCATTGCCAGCGCATTATCCCCGGCAGAGCAGATGGAGACCAATGTCTTGCCCGCACAATCGCCCAAGGCGGAGGTAAGAACATCCGCGTCTTCCCACAGTTGGGCATAGCGGATATGGTCGAAATCCGCCTTTTTCTCAATCTCACTGCTACCCATCGCAGCGTTCCACCGCACCGCTTGCCCCGTCGACCCGGATCATCTCACCATCTTCGATCCAGTTGGTGGCGCCTTTCAGGCCAACCACGCAGGGGATACCTAGTTCGCGTGCGACAATCGCAGAATGTGACAACAGAGATCCCCGTTCGACGACGATGGCGGATGCGTTCGAGAATACGGCGATCCAGCCCGGATCGGTGTGGCGCGCCACGAGTATATCTCCGGGGATTAAGGCCTCGGTGCGCGGGTCGCGGATCACGCGCGCGCGCGCCTTGATCTGACCTGCGGAACAGCCCGTGCCCTGCTTCATCCGTGCAGGGTCCACCTCGGCGTCTGCGCTCTCGGACCAGACCGGCGCGATGGCGGGGCCACGGATTTCAATGCGTTCCGGCGGGTCGGGGCGTCGGGACGAGGCTTCGTCTTCCAGTTTGCGCTGCGCAACGATGCCTTTCAGATCGGGTGACAGGCTATAACCTTCGACTGCTCCGAGAACTTCATGTGTTGTCAGGAAGAATACATCCTTTGGCGATGAAAGCAGGTCACGCGCAGCGAATTCGCGGCCGATGCCCAGAAACACGCGCCGCGCATAACCAAATATGCGCGTGCGTTCAAAGCGCAGGTTTTCTCGGTCGCGCACCCGCGCCTTGGTCCAGCCTAAAATCCAATTGGCGAAGTACCGTTTGAGTGGGTTTGACGGAAACAGAGCCTTCCAGTCCGGTTCATCGCCGTCCTGACGCCCGGCAGGTGGACGTTCAGCGCTGGCTGCAATGGCCAGCAACAGACTGTTCGGGTCATCGCGCAACGGAACGCTTTCCAGCTTGAGCTCTTCCGTACACCGGTCGCCGAACTTCTCAAGATACGCATCAACCTCGGCTTCGATTTGTCGGTGTCCTGACAAAACCGACAGATGTGCATTGGCCTTCAAAGGAGCGGCAAGCCCTGCCTGCCGAACCAACTCTCCCATCCGGGCGATGCGTTGCGCGGGTTCCGCCGAAACGATATCACCTTGCCCGATCATGAGGTCGTTGTGCAGGGTCAACCCGGCCTCGCCCAGCCATTTTTGCAGCAGGTTGCGCGAGCCGCCAAAGGCAATCATGCACAAGAAATCGTTGATCAGCGGGGCATCCCACCGATCCAGCAGAGTGCTTTCAATGCGCCGGTATTCCGCGGCCAGTTGGGTCGCGTTAGAGGCATCCACGTTCAGCCCCGTCTGTAATATGTCGTTCAGCCTGCGGTAAAAATCACGCCGGGTCTGCGGTAGGCGGATGGCCTGCCAGATCAGGCCGCCCGCAACCTTGGCCAGTTTCGCGTACTCCACGACTTTGCGCCAGCCGGTGGTGGGGGGTGGGGCAAGAGCATCCGTGACCTCACGCGGCATCGGTTCAGAAACGCCCATCATCGTTTCCATATAGTCGCGGTTCAGTGAAAACCCGGGCAACAGTGCCAGCGCGCGATACCAGTTGATCAGATTGTAATAGGCGCGCCCGTCCACCCGCCCCAGTAAATTGTCAAACACAGTGGGGTTCAGCGCGACCGTGTGCCGGGACACGCCCAGCAGCCTAACGAAAGCTCGATATACCTGAGAATACACGTGCAGGGCAAACGAATAAGTCAGCGGACTGACGATGCCCGGATAGCTTTCGACGATATTGGAATTGTCGAAAATGGTAAGCGTCTGATCTTCGAGCGGGGCAGGGCGCAGGGCCGTGGTGATCGGGCGGGCCTGCAGAATATGCAGCCCTTGCGCATCAATGGCCCATTCGATGTCCTGAGGAGAAACGAATAGCACCTCGGCCTTTCGGGCGAGGGCTGCGATGGATCGCGCCTCCGAGACGGTCAAATGTGCAGGGGCGTCAGGAGCGCTTTCCGGTACGCCATCTGCATCGATGACCCAGTCTTCTCCGTCCGCTTCCCCCGACACAAGCTGCTCTGCAAGCCCGTCAATCGCTGAGATCACGACCACATCGCGCCGGCCACTGACCGGATCGGCGGAAAAGGCGACACCGGCCGCTTTGGCATCGATCATGCGTTGCACGATGATTGCGGGGGCCTCGGCCTCGCCACCGGATTTGACCGCGCGGTAGGTTTCGACCGTTGATGAGAAACCGGATTGCCAAACCTGCTTGGCCGCCGCGATCACACTCTTGCCGGGAACATTCAGGACCGTTGCGAACTGTCCTGCATGGCTGTGGTCCACGCCATCTTCGGACTGGCCAGAACTGCGTACCGCGTAAGGCCCGGACCCGAGTGTTTCAAGCGCGGTGGACACAGCCAGTCGCAGGCCTTTTTGCGCGATCGGGCCCGATTGCCCCATACGAAACGCGTCATTTGTGATGACAAAGAATGCGGGCGGGGAAAACCCGTGCTGTGTCAGATGCGACAGGGCTGCCGCTTTGCCTCCAACCACAGAGATGTCATTGGCATCCATTTGGTCGACGATGAAAGTCATGCTACGGCTCCGATCAGGTAGGGTAGGAAACCAGCCGTGGCATAACAGAAAAATACCCACAGACCGGAAACAGTGTCCATCCTGTTCTGTGCTTTCTCAGTGGGTGTCTGACTGTAGTGGAATACAGCAACCCCGCAGGGAACCAGCGCTAGTGCGCCGATCAGGGCGCTTGGCCAGCCAACTCCGGTGGCGTTTCCTGTGCCGGCGAGAAGCGCGTAGGATAACAGAACGCAGCCGATCCAGATAAGTCCTGCTAGGCGCGGACCCCATAGGGAGGAATAGGTGTCGACCCCTTCAATCTCGTTTTCGGGCGCCCACAATTTCCGCCCGATCTCAAGGACGCAGCCATTCACAAAGGACAACGCCAGGAACAGCCATAGTGAGGGTGCCGCGCCGCCTGCCGGCAGCCATTCGAGGCCAGTCAGCAATAGATCGATCAAGGGCATGATTGCCATATGGCTGAGCAGGTACAGAACCGGCCGGGCCTTCAGCCAGGCCGGGACACCGAATTCAATTGTCATCGCAGCGAGCCAGATCCAAACCGCGCCCAACAGCCACAAAACCGACGGGTGCCAGAACCGGGCAGCCGCAAGTGCAATTGGAATGGTCAGTAAGCCCAAGCTCAAAACTTCGCCTGGTGAGACCAATCCGCGTGGGATCGGCCTGTCGGGCCGGTAACGTCGGTCATCCTCGGCGTCCTTGAACTCGTCACAGACCCGCATCTGGAAGAACAGCGCCATGGCCAGCACAAAACCGGCGGCAAAGGCAGGCCACTCGGGCAAAGGGCGGTCTGCCAGACGGGCAGACACACAAATGCTGGCCGAGGAAAACACCAGCAGCAGGGGGACGGTTTTCTTAAGCGGAAAGCGCTCGGATTGGTAAATCCAAAATCGGTTCTGAAAGCTCATCTGTGGCGGGCCAGACTCTCATGGGCGCGGGTGAAATGACCGGCAGCAATCGCGGCGACAATGGAGATTTCGCCGCATAAGCACGTGGCCGCAGCAACTTCGGCTAAAGCCGTGCCACACCCGCTGCCCCGTAGACCGAGTATGTTCAGCGCTGCTGCCTGGCTTGGCAAACCGGTTCCGCCGCCGACCGAGCCGACAAGGATATTCGGAAGCGTGACCGAGCAGAATAGATCGCCGCCCCTAGGTTCCATACGCGTGACGCCCATTGCACTTTCGGCAACGCAGGCCGCGTCCTGTCCGGTTGCGATATAGAACGCAGCCAGCCCGTTGGCATAATGCGCCTGTGCGCCAAACTGGCCAGACAAATGTGCGCCCAGATTGGCGACACGGCCATAGTCCAGCATCGCCTCGACCGTCGTTCCCAGTGTCTTTTCGACAATCTCAGCCGGAAGCGTAACCGAGGCGCTGACTTTCCGCCCGCGCCCCGTCACCAACCCCAGCGCCGAGGCCTTTTTGTCGCCCGAGAAATTACCTTCGACATACCAGTTCTCAATCGCAACAGGACAGCTATCCGCGATTGCATGGCAAAGGGCGTCGGTGGCGATGGTCACCATGTTCTGACCTGCAGCATCACCAGTGGTATAGCGGCAAATCAGGAAAACGACGTTGGTGTCAATGAATGGCTCCAGCGATACAAGCTTGCCATGACGGGTCGTCGCTTCGGCCGCAGATTTGAGCCTGTCAACATTGGTCACCACCCAATCCACAAATTGCCCCGCTCTTAGCAGGCTATCGAACACAAAGGCCGGGGTCCGCAGCACGCCTTCGTATAAAACAGCGGTACTGATACCGCCCGACCGAGTGGCGGCGTAGGCGCCCCGGGCATAAGATGCGACCAGCGCTGCCTCGGTTGTTGCGAGGGGGACATGAAAGTCGCCGTTGGCGTTCATTCCGTTCAGGCGTAAGGGGCCAATAACCCCGACTGGAAGCTTAACCGTCCCGATGAAATTCTCGATATTGGCGCCATAGGTTTCGGCATCTTCGATAGCCGCCAAATCTGCAATTTGTGCCTGATCCTTGTCGCTGGCCGTTGGTTTCAACTTTTCCCAGAATCGTGCGACCATCTCCTTGGTCGGCTTGCGAGATGGGCGTAAGGTTGAAAACTCTGCATCGCTTGGCGCCATCTGCTGAGGTATCTGGTCAGCATCAAATCGTGCTTTTATGCGTTGAAGCATTTCCCGGACATGAAACGGAATTACCAATAGCGCGCTCCAATAGATTTTCTGTGCAACGCTGTTGCAACCAAAAACCGCTGCGAGGCAAGTTATCAGTCGTTTGATCGAAATCCAGTCAAATGTTCATCGATCAAGTGTTTGATCCCAAAGGGTCTCGCATTTGTCGCAGTTGAAATTACCGGTAGGCCTGAGGACGATGATCTTGGCACGACACGCATCGCCAATGCGGGCCCCCAACTCGCGCGGGGCCGGCACGTTTAGTGAACATCTCAGTCGCAGCAAAAAGGACGCGGAAAACCTACATTCGCAGCAATTTTAAATAATGTATTTCAATCCTGATAGGGGCCGGATTTGTCAAAAACGAAACAATTTAAAGGATTATCGGAAGCTCAAACGTAACGCTCGCTCCTCTTTCGACCTGGTTGATTAAGACTGATCCTTCGTGGCGCTGGGCAACCGCAGAGACGATTGACAAACCCAGGCCACTGCCTTCGGAATATTCCAACTGGGAGAACCGACTAAATGCAGCTTCGCTTTGGTCGGGCGAAAGGCCAGCGCCGTCATCAGCGACAGTAAGCCCAACGTTTCCGCCGTCAGAACGCAGCACGACTGAAATGCGGCTCAGTTTAGCGCCACCGTGCTTAACAGCATTGTCTAACAGGTTCTTTAGAGCTTCAGTTAGAAACACCCGATCACCTGATACTATGACCGCCGTCTCGGGCATAGTGACATCAAACTCGATGCCTTTTGCAAGAATGTGAACTCCCATTTCTGCGCAGGCTTCTTCGACAACCGAGCGGAAATCAATTTCAACCATTTGATCTTGGTGCGTCGGTTGCCTGAGCCGTTCAAGTGATAGCAGTTGTTCAGCGACTGTTGCTGAGTTCTTTGCCGCTGCGACAAGCTCGATGATGCGTTTATCGCGGTCTTCATCGGTATTCGCATCTCGAAGCGCTTCGGCCATCGACTGAACGGCGGCCGCAGGGTTCCGTAGCTGATGTGCGGCTTCGGATATGAACACCTGATGGGCATTGATACTTTTTTCCACCTGTCCAAAGAGTCGGTTCAAGGTTTTGACGACACCTTGAACTTCGACCGGTACAGGGCGTTTGATCTCACTCAGGTCATCTGGGGAGCGCAGGTCGATTGCGTCCTGTAAATCCAGGAGGGGCCGCAGGCCGCGAGCAACTCCGAACCATACCACAAATGCCAGAGTGGCAAGTAGGATTCCCATGAGAATTCCTGCGCGGATTGACAGCTCATTTGCAAACGCGTTGCGATCCGCCATACGTTGCCAAACTGTGACCGTCGCATCTCCTATCAAATTTTCTATGGTCACACGTTCTGTCAGCTTAAGAACTCGCACCGGCTCGTCGCGATAGAGTGCTTCGAAAAACTGCGGCCTGTTCGCCTCTTGAGCAGACGGGTTCGCGGGTGCCGGAGGGTATGCATAGCCAGTCACGTAGATGCCACCCGGGCCCGTAACATGATAAAAGATCTCTCCGCCCGACGCGTCGCGGATCAAGCTGCGCGTGGTGGGCGAAAGTGCGTCACCTCCTGAAATCGCGACATCTCGTGAAATTGCAAGACCGGCAGATAGCAGGCTGTCGTCGAACAGCTCCTGAGCCGTTTCCTGGGCAATCATAAAGCGCCAAAGCCCAAGAAGGATCGCAAGCAACACCAAGGGTGTCAGGATAAGAATGAAGAGTCGTAGCCTGAGGGAGCCGTGCCTGATCACTTCTGCACCTCAAGAAGGTACCCCAGACCGCGCGCTGCCTTGATCTTAATGCCGAGAGGCTGAAGGCGTTTTCGTAACCGCGACACATGAGGTTCAACGGCTGAGTCATCGACATCGGCCCCAACGCCATAGACATAATCTGTGAGTTGGCTTTTAGGAACAATTCTGCCCCGACGCTCCAACAGGCATTCAAGCACCGCTATTTCCCGCCGTGGTATATCCATGACTTCGCCCTGAACACTAACCTGACGCGATGCGCGGTCGAATTCGAGGCTACCGATGCTCTCCCGCGCTCCGTAGTCAAGTTCTTTGCGCCGAGAAAGTGCTCGGACGCGTGCTTCTAACTCGTCCATTTCGAAGGGTTTGACCAGATAGTCATCTGCGCCCATATCCAAACCGGTCACCCGGTCGCTTGTTTCGGTGCGCGCTGTTAGCAGGATCACGGGCGCACTGTCACCACGTTCGCGAAGCGACCTCAGGATGTCCAACCCTGACCGGCCGGGTAGGTTGATATCCAAAACGATCAAATCCGCGCCTTCTTGTTGAAGGTAAAGGTCGGCCGCATCTCCGTCAGTCAGTATATCTGCCGCATGACCTCGGTCACGAAGGCGATAAGCAATGGCATTGGCGAGTGGCTCATTGTCCTCGACTATGACGATCCGCATCGGGTCTCCCGCAAGTTTCGCGCAAGGTTGGCGCTCCATGATTGCCAGATGGGAGGGGGAATCAACCCCACAGTTCTATTTGCGATCACGGTAGCGCCGGGGGCGATGACGTGATTGTCTGGTCAACAGGGAGGAACCAATGACCATTTCCAACTTCACCCGTCGCGCCGTCGTGGGGCTGATCGCCGCCGCCGGTATCGCTGCACCTGCCGCTGCCGAGGTTGATTTCTCTGGCAAGACCATCGAATGGGTCATCCCGTTCTCGGAAACGGGTGGTTCGGCGAAATGGGCCAACTTCTTTGCGCCGCTTCTGTCCGAAGCTCTTCCGGGTCAACCGACCGTGGTCGTGAAATTTATGCCAGGTGCTGGTTCGACCAAAGGTGCAAACTGGTTCCAGGAACAAAGCCACGATGATGGAACCTTGTTGTTCGGCACTTCCGGTTCAACTCAATTCCCTTATCTGCTGAGCGATCCGCGCGTGCGTTATGAATACAACGACTGGATCCCGGTTATGGCGTCCGGGACGGGTGGTGTCGCCTATCTGAACGCAGAAGATGGTGCCAAGTTTGATGGCTCCGCAAATGCGTTGAAAGACACGAACTTCATCTACGGCTCGCAGGGCGCAACGCGTCTGGATCTCGTGCCGCTGTTGGCATGGCAAATGCTGGGTATGAACGTTGAGCCAGTCTTCGGCATCAAAGGCCGTGGCGATGGTCGTCTGATGTTCGAACGTGGCGAAGCTAACATCGACTATCAGACCTCATCCGGCTATTTGGGTGGATCCGCCCCGCTGGTTGAGGCCGGTCAGGCTGTGCCGATGATGACCTGGGGGGCGCTGGATGCCGATGGAAACATCGTCCGCGACCCGACCTTCCCTGATATTCCAACCTTCAAAGAGGTTTGCGAGGCAACGGATGGTTGTGAAACCAGTGGCGAGGCGTGGGACGCTTGGAAAGCGTTCTTTGTCGCGGGTTTCCCGGTTCAAAAGTTGGCTTTTCTGCCTGGTGATACACCACAGGAAGTGGTCGACGCCTACACCGCAGCGTTTCAGGCTGTGACCGAGCGCGGCGACTTTGCTGATATTTCGTCCAAACGCGTCGGTAAGTACCCGGTATTTGTGGGCGACGGTTCCAAGGCGGCGCTGCAAACCGCGACAAACGTCGACGACAATGCCAAAGGCTACGTTCTGAACTGGCTCAAAGAAGCCTACGGTGTCGAGCTGAACTAAACCCACACACCACAGCGCGCACCCCAATGTCGGGTGCGCGCTTTTTCAAACACAAGACAGTATATGAAAGGCGGCCGCTATGGAGGTTTTCGCCACCGCTCTTCCTGCGCTCAATGATGCGTGGGGTTTGATCCTGCAACCTATCGTACTGGGATATCTTGTTCTCGGTGTCGTTATGGGACTGGCCGTAGGTGTTTTCCCGGGACTTGGCGGTATTGCCGGTTTGTCCCTGTTGCTGCCTTTCATGTTCGGGATGGACCCAATCCTTGGTTTGGCGCTGATGATCGGGATGGTCGCCGTTGTTCCGACCTCTGACACCTTTGCTTCTGTTCTTATGGGGATCCCCGGCAGTTCCGCCTCTCAGGCAACTGTCCTGGACGGCTTCCCAATGGCGAAGAAGGGTGAGGCTGCGCGGGCACTATCTGCCGCGTTCGCTTCATCGCTGTTTGGCGGTTTGGTCGGCGCAACCTTCCTAACAATGTTCATTCTGGTCGCGCGGCCCATCGTTCTGGCGTTTGGTCTACCAGAGATGCTGATGATCACCATCCTCGGCCTTTCCATGGTTGCCATTCTGGCTGGGCGCATCCCCTTAAAGGGCGTCGCAGCTGCTGGGCTTGGGTTGATGGTTGGCACAATTGGTGAGGCGGACGCTGGCGGTTCGCTCCGTATGGCAACCTATGACATTCCGTATCTGACAGATGGTTTGAAGCTGGTCATCGTTGGATTGGGCATCTTTGCCGTTCCCGAAATCGTCTCGCTGCTGCGGCAGGATCGATCGATTGCCAAAGGGGCTTCGCTGGGGGCGGGTTGGCTGGACGGCGTCAAAGACTGGGCCGCGAATATCTGGCTGTCTGTTCGCTGCTCGATCATCGGGGTGGTCGTTGGCGTCATTCCCGGCCTAGGCGGTTCGGTCGTCGACTGGATCGCTTACGGCCATTCGGTTCAATCGACCAAAGATAAAAGCAACTTCGGCAAGGGCGAAGTGCGTGGCGTCATCGGGCCGGAAAGCTCAAACAACGCCAAGGAAGGCGGCGGGCTGGTGCCTACGCTACTGTTCGGCATTCCCGGCTCGGGCTCGATGGCGATCTTCATCGGCGCAGTGGCTCTGTTGGGGTCTGGCGACATCGAGGTCGGTCCAAGCATGCTCAAGGACAATCTCGACATCACCTATTCGATCGTTTGGCTTTTGGCGCTTGCTAACGTCGTGGGCACCATCCTGTGCATCGCGGCTTCCGGAGGCATCGCTAAGCTGACAACGATCCGCTTCACCTATCTGGCACCTTTCCTGTTCATGCTGATCAGCTTTGCAGCCTTCCAGTCCGGTCAGAACTTCGAAGACCTTCTGGCGCTGTTCGTGATCGGCCTGATCGGGATCTTTCTGCGCCGGTTCGATTGGTCGCGCCCTGCCTTTCTTATTGGGTTCGTGCTGTCGAACCCGGTTGAGAAGTTTACCAATCAGGCGTTCCAGATTGCCTCATTCCGGTTCCGCAAAAGCTTTGGTGAGGGCATGGAGTATGTCTTCAGCCCGATCGTGATTGTTCTGATCTTGGTCACTGTGGCTTCGGTCATTTTAGGAATTCGGCAGGCTAAGATGATCATGGCCGAAGGTGAAGTCCAGTCTGGCAGCAAGCGCGCGCCGTTGATCTTCCTGCTGGTGATCATGGCCTACCTAATCGCGGCATTGATCAACGCCAACATGATCCCAGACTACAACATGACCGACAAGATCATCCCGTTGGTGATCGGCAGTGTGTCCTTGTTCTGCTGCGTGATCCTGCTGATCCAGATGATGCGGAGACCCGAGGGTGATGCAATCTTTGCCGATAAGGAAATTGCCGGTGAAGATGCGAGCGCTCCGCATGGGCTTTGGTCGACGTTGGCGTGGTTTGCAGGTCTTATCGCGGCAACGTGGGTTGTTGGTTTCATCCTAGCCCTGATCGGGTTTCTGATTGCCTTCTTCCGCATTCGAGCCGGTTCAAGCTGGCAGATGACGCTGATCCTGACAGCCTGCGGCATCGGTTTCATGTGCATCATGGCAGGCGCTCTGAACCGGGATTTCCCACCGGGACTGTTGCAAGACATGGTGAGCCTGCCATGGCCACTGAAATGAATGCTCCACTGAGGTCCGGCCTGCGAAGCAGACAGGTCGGACAAAGCTGAAAACACAACAGTTTTTGACGGTTTGTAGAGGAGGGGTTCGAGATGACCCAGACAGCAATCCCGTATATTTTTATGCGTGGCGGCACTTCGCGGGGCCCCTATTTTCGTCGCTCTGACCTGCCCGTGGATATGGACACGTTGGCTGATGTGCTGGTCGCTGCCCTAGGGGCTGGGCAGGCGTTTAACATTGACGGAATCGGTGGCGGTACTGCTGTGACGACCAAGGTAGCCATGTTATCTGTCAGCGATGATGAATGGGCCGATATCGATTATTTCTTCGCGCAGGTTTCGGTTGAGGAAAAGCTGGTCGACTTCAAGCCAACTTGTGGAAACATTCTTTCCGGCGTCGCTCCGGCCGCAATTGAAATGGGTTTGTTTCAGCCTCAAGGCGATGAGACCGTGGTCCGGATACGCGCAGTTAATACGGGTGCGCGAGTGGTTGCCAAAGTGCAGACCCCGGGTGGTGAACTGGCCTATGAGGGCGATGCCGAGATTGCCGGAGTTCCTGGGCAATCTGCACCGGTACAACTGAGTTTTATGGGAGTTGTGGGTTCGGCAACGGGTGCATTTCTGCCCACCGGAAATCTGCGCGATACGGTGCAAGGGGTCGAACTGACCTGTATGGATGTCGCGATGCCTATGGCTATGGCCCGCGCCACCGATTTTGGACTAACTGGGTATGAAAGCGCGGAAGAACTGGACGCCAACCGCTCTTTCTTTGCCCAGATGGAGGCAGTTCGGATCGAAGCCGGGGAACTGATGGGTATGGGGGATGTATCGAAATCGGTAACCCCCAAATTCGGGCTGTTGGCACCAGCCAAAGAGGGCGGAACCCTTGCAGTTCGGTATTTCATGCCATGGAAAACTCACCCGACAATGGCCGTTACGGGTGCGCAGTGCATGGCGTCTTGTGCTTTGACGCCCGGAACCGTCGCTGATGGGTTGTTGGACCGACCTAAGGCAAGCCCGGCTGAAGTTGTGCTGGAACACGCTTCTGGGAAGATTGATGTGCTGGTGGACTTCTCGAATGACGGGGACTTCAACGTAAACTCTGCTGGTCTGGTGCGGACTGCGCGAAAGCTTGCAGATGGGCATGTTTACATACCCGGATCTGTGTGGAGCGGCAGTTGAAACTGGGATCTCCGTTATGTATACTAAGGTATACAATATGAAGGTGCCACGATGAACAATTATTCTGAATGCCTCGATATTGCGCGTCAGGAACTCAGGCTGGCGCAGTCGGTCCTGCGGCGGGATATTGCAGAATACCCGACGCCGATCGCCGGGTGCGATGAGCAGTTCAACTATTTGCTGGATCAAAGCGAGCGGGTCCGCAATGCGCTTGCAGCACTCGATACGCTGCATTTTGTGCCGACGCCAAGAAAACTGAACACCGGGCAGGGTTTGGAAAGTCGATGAAGGTTCACATTCTGGATGATTGGTTTGATACTCTGCAGGGCTTGCCTTGTTTTGGAAAGCTATCCGACCATGAAGTGAAGATCTGGACAGATCATGTCGAGGATACCGATGAATTGGCAGCACGGTTGCAGAAGGCCGAAGCGTTGGTTCTGTTTCGCGAACGCACCAAAGTTACCCGCGAGTTGATCGAAAAGCTGCCGAACCTGAGATTGATAAGTCAGCGCAGCGTGTATCCGCACGTTGATGTGCAGGCATGCTCGGACAACGGTGTTCTGCTGTGTTCGAACATGCATGGTGGAACGCCTTCATATGCTGCAGCCGAACTCACTTGGGCGCTGATCATGGCTGGGATGCGCGATTTACCGGCGCAGATGGCCTCGGTCAAAGCGGGGCGGTGGCAGGCCGGAGTTGGCAAGACGCTGAGAGGGCGGCAGCTGGGACTGTACGGCTATGGCCGTATCGCACGCGTTGTCGCGGGCTACGCCGAGGCATTTGGAATGAATGTAGTCTGGTGGTCCTCAGATGAAGGCCGGGTTCGGGCGCAGGCAGATGGTGTTCAGGTCGCCGCGAACCGCGAAGCTTTCTTTGCCAACAGCGATGTTGTCTCGATCCATGTTCGCCTAAAGCCAGGCACAAACGGCATCATTACTGCGTCAGACTTCGCGCACATGAAGCCGGGATCACTGTTTGTGAATACATCTCGTGCTGGCCTTATTGCAAAAGGGGCATTGCTTGGGGCGCTGAATGCCGGTCATCCCGGGAAGGCCGCAATCGATGTCTTCGATTCCGAACCCCTCAATGATCCGAAAGACCCCTTGCTTTCGCATCCAAATCTGATTGCGACGCCGCATATCGGCTTTGTGACCGAGGATGAGTTCGATCTGCAATTTTCGGACATTTTCGATCAAGTGAACGCCTACGCTGCAGGCGCTCCGGTTCACATGATCAACCCCGAGGTTTGGACCAGCGCAGGATAAGGTTGGCCGCTATCGGCGCACCGATGATTACCAACACGATCCTTGTCAGATGATGCGTGATCACAAAGCCCAGATCCGCGCCTGAGACGATGGCCAGAACTGTCATTTCTGCCTGCCCGCCGGGGGCAAAGGCTAAAAATGCCTCGACCGGTTGGCCCAGCCCCAAGGTGGTGACAACGGCAGTGAAAGCGGCCGCCAGAACGGCGAGGACAATGACATAGGCGAAGCCCGCCGCCACCACACGGCGTAGTTCGACCCATGTGACACCTACGAATTTCACGCCGATACCGCAGCCGATAAAGAACTGAGCTGCAAGGATGGCCTCGCGAGGCGGTCGGGTGTGAATGAAGTCGCCCAGTGACAACGCAGCCGTCAGGATCATTGGCCCTAGAATCGACGCTCCGAACAAGCCGATCCGCTCACCGCCTTTCCAGCCGACAAAGGCAGCAAGAACCATCAGCGCCAATTCATGTATCGGCAGGTTGCGCGCGGGCTCTCCGATTGGGTTGGTGAGTTGGGCGTCGTAAAACACCGTAAGAAACAGAGGGGCCAGCGTTACAACAATCAGAACGCGGGTTCCGTGGATCAGGGACAGCGTTCGCGGGTTAGCGCCAGCCTCGGCCCCGAAGATGATCATATCCTGCAATCCGCCGGGCATGGCTGCGTAAAACGCGGTCGTGGTATCAAAGCCCCAGACCTTGCGGAAGAATGGCACTCCGACCAGCGCGATCAGCAGGATAAAGAACGGGATCAGTGCAATCGACGCTGCCATCTTCGGCAGTTCTGCAAATAGGGCTGGGGTAATCGAAGCCCCTACAGCCACGCCGAGTATGGTGCGCGCCGCAATCGAGACCTGACCAAAGCCTTCCATTGGAGCATGAGCCAGAGCCGCGATCAGACACGCGCTCATCGGGCCGAACAGAAAAGGCAATGGCAGATCCAACGCCCAGAATAGCCCTGTGCCAAGAAGTGCCAAGCCCAGTGTTAGGGCCCGCTTCGCTAGGAGAGAAGGTGTTTTGTTCTGGGTGGGCAAAGTGCAGCTTCCGACTATATTGACTCACTATGTATCCAAATGTATACAATTGGACTCAAGAAGACAAGTGAGCACGCGATGACCATTCAGGACGACCCCTTACAGCCTGGCCCGCAAGGCAATTCGGCGTATCAACGCCTGTTGGATGAGATTCGCGAGGGCACCCTTCTGCCCGGCGAGCGCCTGCGCGAGATTGAGCTGTCTGAACGGTTGGGTGTCAGCCGAACACCGGTGCGCGAGGCGATCCGGCAGCTGGAGACCGACGGCCTGGTCACGCATGTACCGCGGCAGGGCGCGACCGTCCGCAGTCTGGATTACGCCGAGGTGATGGAACTCTATGAGATGCGCGCAGTGCTCGAGGGCACTGCGGCCCGTCTAGCAACGCGTGCGGCGTCGGATGTCGAATTGGACGAGTTGGACGTTTTGAATGATCGCTTGGCCGAGGCTGGCACAGGTCCAGACGCGGCTCGGATCAACCGGATATTTCATGCCACACTTTTGGATGCAGCCAAGAACCGTTTTCTCGCGAAATCCATGTTGTCCTTGCAGAAGGCGCTGCTGATCCTTGGGCCGTCGCAATTGTTGGACGGAGATCGGGCCGAAGCGGCAGTCGCTGAACATCGGCGTATCATGGCCGCGCTGAAGGCACGTGATGGCGCGGCGGCCGAGACAGAAATGCGCGGGCATATTCAGGCCGCACAACGAATGCGTATCCGGGCGTTGCAGGAACGCGATCGGACAACCGACGAAAATCACTAGGTAGACAGGATATGGCCACCCAAAAGGAAGCTTACGATATCGCTGTGATCGGTGGCGGGAACGCTGCTTTATGCGCCGCGATAACCGCCGCCGAAGCCGGTGCCCGCGTTCTGATACTGGAAACCGCGCCAAAACCCTATCGCGGAGGAAACTCGCGCCATACGCGCAATTTTCGCTGCATGCATGGTGGCCCTTTGGGCCCGTTGATCGAAGAGTATAGCGAAGACGAATATCTCGCGGACTTGATGAAGGTCACCGGCGGCAAAACTGACGAGCATCTGGCCCGCCTTGCGATCCGCACTTCCGAGGAATGCCTGCCATGGATGGAAGAGCACGGTGTCAGGTTTCAACCCTCTCTTTCCGGAACACTTTCTTTGGCACGGACAAATGCCTTTTTTATGGGAGGCGGGAAGTCTCTGGTGAATGCTTATTACCGAACTGCGGCGGGTTTGGGTATCGATGTTTTGTATGAAGCCGCCGTCACGCATTTGGAGCGGAACGGGGATCGGATCGAATGGGTCGACTATACCTATGAAGGTCAAAACCACCGGATAATGCCAAAGGCAGTCATCGTCGCCTCGGGCGGGTTTCAGGCCGATACGGATTGGCTGACCCGTGCATGGGGTGAGCCTGCAAAAAACTTTCTGATCCGAGGCACTCCTTATAACCGAGGCGTGGTCCTGGCTGATCTTCTGGATCAAGGCGTCGAGAGTGTTGGCGACCCGACCCAATGCCACGCCGTTGCTATCGATGGGCGTGCACCGAAATTTGACGGTGGTATTGTCACCCGTCTGGATTGTGTGCCGTTTTCGATCGTCGTGAACAAGGATGCCGAGCGCTTCTACGATGAGGGCGAGGATGTCTGGCCCAAGCGCTATGCAATCTGGGGGCGCTTGGTGGCAGCCCAACCAGATCAAGTTGGCTATGTGATCATCGACGCCAATTCGTTGAATCTGTTCATGCCGTCGGTGTTTCCACCGCTGAAGGCAGATACGTTGGAAGAACTGGCCGGGATGATGGGCCTGCCTGCCGAAAAGTTGACCGCAACAATCGCTGAATTCAACGCCGCCTGCGGAGACACCAGCGCCTTTCATCCGACAGAGCTGGACGGCGTTTCAACATCTGGCTTGAACCCGCCCAAGACCAACTGGGCGCGTCCGATCACCGAGCCGCCATTTTACGGTTATTCGCTGCGTACGGGCGTAACCTTCACCTATTTGGGCCTCAAAGTCGACGACGCCGCGCAATGTTCGAGCGCCGACGGCAAGATCAAAAACATGTGGGCGGCTGGCGAAACCATGGCGGGCTCGATCCTTGGGCAAGGCTATCTAGCCGGTTTCGGCATGACCATCGGAACCGTCTTTGGACGCATCGCAGGACGTGAGGCCGCCGCTTATGCAAATTGAATTGATACAGGAAGCCCGCCGTCAGGCTGAAATTTGCAACGCCTGCCGCTATTGCGAGGGCTATTGCTCGGTCTTTCCGTCGCTTCATGCGGAACGCGCGTTCTCGGATGGGGACATCACGCAACTGGCCAACCTGTGCCACAACTGCCGCGGCTGCTACTACGCCTGCCAGTACACAGTCCCGCACGAGTTCGACCTGAATTTGCCGAAGGCTCTGGCCGAGGTGCGGAGGGACAGCTGGGAAAGCTTCGCATGGCCGCAGCCGTTGGCGCGCCGATTTCACACCCATGGCGGGGCGATTGCGCTGGCACTTGTGGTCGGATTTGCCCTGTTGTTCTGGGCAATTCGCGCGATAGGTTCCAGCGGAGGGGACGGGTTTTATGCCGTTCTGTCGCATAATGCGATGGTTGCGATTTTTGCTCCGGCATTCTTGCTGCCACTCTTTAGCATTGCCATCAGCCTAAGGCGCTATTGGGCCGAGGTGGGGGGAAAACCCATCAAAATGGCGGACCTGCTGGCCGCCTTCAAACGAGCGGGTAAAATGCAGGATCTTGCCGCAGGTCATGGTGAAGGCTGTAATTTTGAAGACGAAGACCGGTTCAGTCAGGCGCGACGTCATATTCACCACGCGATCATGTATGGCTTCCTGCTTTGCTTCGCGTCGACCTCGATTGCAACGGTTATGCATTATGGCTTTGGAATGCATGCGCCGTACGGGTTCTGGTCTTTGCCCAAACTATTCGGAATCTCCGGCGGTGTGTTGTTGACAGTGGGTTGCTGCGCCATGGCAATTCTCAAGCAAAGGTCCGATCGCAATCTCGGTGATGCTTCGGCATGGGGCGGCGATATCGGTTTCATCCTGTTGCTGGGATTCGTCGGTTTTAGCGGACTTGCTCTTTACGCTTTCGGATCAACGGCTTTGATGCCCGCGTTGCTTGCTATTCATCTTGGATCGGTCCTGACATTCTTCCTGCTAACGCCCTACACCAAGATGGCCCACGGTTTCTATCGGCTTGCTGCTCTTATCAAAGATGCGCAACGGAAAAGAGATAGTTACTAGGCTGCGGCGACCCTGTCGCCCCTTGGGAAGCGGTAGAAAAGTATACTTAAATCGCAGCTTGAGGTCTGACTTTGGGATCAGACAGGGCGGTCCCACCTTGGTGTCGTTGAAGCAAATTGCCCTCCTGTATGTAGAGCGCAATCACGATCATGATTCAGCCTAGCGACAGGCACCTCTAGATCGCGCAGCCCGGGCCGATAATGGCCCGGGCCACCCCCAGATTGCTTTAGCTGGCCAGGCCGCAGGAGGAAGAGTCGCTGTTGTTGGTGGTGTCTGTTTCCGTCACACCATCGGCCGGATTGGCATTGACGGTGATCTTGAAGGGGATCTGCTCGCCACCTTTGACCTCGTCCGGGAATTCGAGCGATAGCGTGGTCTCATCCCCGTTTGGCCCCAGTGCTGGTGTCGGCAGATCGACCACCACGCCGCTCTGGAAGAAATCGACCCGCGTGGTCGAAGGCCCGGCAGCCCCTGCACCAATGTTACGCACGATGATCCTCAACTTGCGCGGCTCCTCACAATACCAAGCCGGGAAGGGCGGCGGGCCGGGCGGGAAGGGCTGCACCGGGATTAGGTCCGGCTTGTCCTCGGGTGGGGGCGGCGGCGGAGGTGGCGGTGGCGGGGGCGGTACCTTTTTGATCAGCCGAGGCACGACCGGTTCGACATCGATGGTTTCCACTTCGCCTTCACCATGGGCGGCGGTGTAGACCGCGACCACGTCCAGCGGTGTTTCGCTGTCGATAAAGACAAACCCTTTTAAGAAACAGCATTCGGCCACCCGCAGGTGTCGTGCCACATCTTCGCAATCGATCTCCATCGATTCCCAGGGACCGAGTTTGTTCTTCGTTCTGGCCGAGACATTGCCCGGTTTTTCGTTTGGCAAGGCCGACGACACCCGTTTACGAAAACGCACAGCATCGCCGCTGCCGTTTCCGATGTTGATTGCTGTGTGATAGCGGCCCTGGGACAAAATGCGGCCCTTGGAACAGCCGCAGACGAACTTGACGGCGTAACGATAGGTCATCTTCGTTTCTTCCTCCTCGCAGCAAGGGGTGTCATCTTCGGCGCGGTTCACCTCCATTCGGCGAAGGGCGACGTTGTTGTCACCAAGCGCCAGTCGATCGACAGGCAGACTGTCTGCGATCGTTTCGACATTGCTGCGGTCTTCTGGCGTATCCACGCTGGCAAGAATGTATTCCTCGCACAGGTCCTCGGGGCACCATGGGATCGGGCCGACGATCACTTCGTCGCCACAATGCACTGATTGGCCGATAGGTTCGCCTACGATAAGCGGATCCCAGTCATCCGGCCATGTGGTGCCCTTGCCTTCCGTCGCGCGGGCTAGTGACAAAGTCACTGATTGGGCTGGGTAGTTGCCGCGATTGCCGATCCGGACATACAGATAATTCTCGACGCAGCGGCGCGGAGTCTCGTGGTCGGTGCCGCCGTCAGGGCGGTGCCGATTCCAGATGCCGGGAGCATTGTTGCCCGGTTGGTGCCAAGGGTATTCACCCTGCCGTCCGTCATCAATGAAGACGTCAACATCAGGCGGGGATCCGTTGTAGAGCGCCTGTTTCTCAAAGCCCCAGCGTACCACTTTGTGTGCCCAGCCTCCGGCTGCACCGTCGAATTGAGCAGTGTTCTCGTCTGATTCCTGCAAGGCGCGGGAAAAACCTTCGACTGTGTTGGGCACGATCCCGGCCAAAAGCGGCACCGCCTGCAGGATCAGATAGATCGTGTAGCGGCTGGCATGCAGCCTGTCGTCTAGTTCTGTGGAATCACCTCCGAGAGATCGATAGATTCGGCCCAAAGTAGTGGCATTGATCTCGGTTGACCGATATCCGCCCACGTCCATCGTGCCACCCCAGCCCCAACCCGAGGCGACCGACCGATCCCATCGCCGGGTGATCAGGTTGCTGAAGGGGAAGGTGCGGAAACGATCCGGCGCGATACCCTGCGGATCGTAAAGTATTGCCGCCAGCGCGTCACCAAAGCCATGACAAAAGCCGAAATTAGGCCAATTGAGATGATCCCACAGCACCGCATGCCCGAATTCATGCGCCGATACGCGCGAGTCTGTGGCCATGCCGACTGTGGAGCCATTTGCCGCAAGCGCATAACGAAAGCGTAGTACACCATTGCCTATGGCATTGCCTGGCGCCTGAGCATTCACCGGTCCTGCAATGGGATTGAACCAGCGGTGATCAACATCCACTGGGAAGGTCACCCCGTCGAAATAGCTGGGCAGATCGAAGCCCAAAGACTGGACGAAGCGATACAGGAAATCATGGTTGTAGTACGCACAGACCGCCGCGAAATCGTCGCTGTCGGCGGGATAATCAAAGATCGATGCGGCACCGGCGTTTTCAGTCGGTGGGGCGATGTTCGGTGTGTCGAGATCCCGTACCGCCACCAATTCGCCGCTTAGTTCCACCGGTGCGCCTCCGCCCGGTAATATCAACCGTTCCAGCGCCACCAGTTCGCGTTGCGCATCCAAAAGCGCAACCGGGGCCGTCGGATCAAGCTCTGAATCTCCTGAAAGTGATATCGGGTCGTCTGTGAAGACGTAGCCCGAAACACACCCCACCAATGGCCGGATGTAAAGCACCGCGCCGGTCTCCCAATCGACCAATGCTCGCCAGTTCAGCTCTCCGTAGTCGGGAATTTTGCAGCCAAAATGCACAAGGCTTACGAAACGCCATTCGCCGTCCTTGATGCCCTTTGGCACACGACCAATCTCTGGCAGCGGGGTTAACTCGGCCCCTTCGATCTCGCCCGGTTCTTTGTGTGGCAGGCGATGTTCTGCGTCGTAGCGATAGACAAAGTCCCGGGTGTCATTAACCTTGAATTTTGTGAACTTGGCCCCTTTCACAGCTTCGCGCAGAACCGTGCCAGCTTGTTTGTCGCGGCCAGCAGGCGGAGTAGGGGCGTTGCTGAGTTCGATATCGGCAGCAACACTTGAGGACGAACCGGTGACCACATTGTCTGGGCCGGCCATGCGTAGTGTCAGACCGCGCTCCCAGACCGGAACACCGTGATGGGTCTGACGAAAGGTGTAGACCAGAAAAGACTGTACTGCCTTGGCTTCTTCCAGCCGTAGCTTGCTGCCCTCCTCGCGATTGTACTTGCCTGAAACACTCTCGCCGAGCCTGTCAAGAAAATCAGGCTTTATCCGGTAAAGCCCCGCCACTTCGGCGGCATAAGCCTGCGCCACATCCAGCGCACTGTTTCCTTTAGAACGCCCTCGAAGAGGGTCGCCATGATGCTGAAGTCCAATGATCGCGCCGTCTGGCGCGCGTTCAAATACTGTTTCGGGCATGTTTGCCTCCGTTCAAAAGCAATCTGAAACGCTGGCCCAGAGGCCCCGGATCGCCCGGCCGAACGGCAAAGAAAAAGAACTTGTTGTAATAAAAAAGAATAACGAAGCGCGATGGCCGGAGAGACCCAGCGGCGATCCTGCCAACAAATCTATCGTAACATTTATTGCCGATTCCCGCAAAAATCTGCCCGCTAAGCCGGAAGGCGCGATCACCTTTGTTTTGCTATCGCCGCTCACCCGAGGCTCTCGGTCAATGCGGAGCTGTAGGTGCAGGTATGCAACGGCTAGCGCCTTACAACTGGCATCGAATTTGCAAAGCCATTGCGGATGTAATCACTGTGTTGCTGAAGAAGAGGGTCATCAGACTAGGAAGCCATGAATATCCTCTACGCGGACATTCACATTGATGGCCTAGAATGGTGCGACCGGATTTTCGGGAAATACCGTCCTATCGCACCGCTGCATTGCCTGACCAGTCGTTCGCGACAACGCTTGGCATTTTGGGCGCTATTAGAAATGGTGGCGCGGAATTGCGAGCGCGGCGAGATGAGTTTTCCGCATTCCTGTTGCATAAGCTACATCAGCTTTGTTTGGGCATACCCAAGCAACCATCTTGGGTTGGTGCACAAAGATGGTAACCTGATCTGCAAGACGATTGCAGGAGAAATGCCATGAACAATTCGTCGCAGCTTTGGGGCACCATGTCAGTGCGCGATCATCTTCGACCGAGCGCTTTCGTCGCCGAGTTGGTGCTTTTCGAGACACTGGTGATCCCCCGGCCACCGCAAGGAGCGACTTGGCCTGCAAAATGGAACCCGGTGCGCCAGGGCAAGATACTAAGCTGGATTCCCAGAGATCGTTTGATGGAGGTTTCCTGGGACAACGCGCACCACTTGGAGTGGAAAAAACGAAAGATCGCTACGGACGCCGAAATGGATGTGGTCGATCTTCAGCAACAGCCCGGATTCGAAGCAGCGCAAAAGGAAGAGGATTTCGATGCGCCTGCGTTTCACCTAACCCGTCGGGTTCTTCAGGATTTCGTGGATGCCAAACGGAACCGGGCGCTAATCAAGGGAATACCTCTCACCGAGGTCGCAGTTATCCCGGCCTATGATGGCCCTCAGGCTTTCCTTGATGACACTCCAGAGCAGGAACCTTTGCTGCGCGCGTTTGGTTGGGAATTTCTGGTTCCACATCACGAAACTGCTGAGGGCAAGACACGCTCTCATCAAGATCAGATCAAGGCCGCGCTTGATCTTTGCGCAATGCCTGAGGTGCAGGAACACCGCAACGCCTTGCGTGCCTGGACATCGGTCGAAGCTTTGAGAGGAACCAGCAAACAAGAGGCGCGCGAGCGCATGGAGACGCTGGTTAAGGCCTACGCAAAGGCTGTTGCAGCCACCAAAATACCAGTCAGATTGAAATGGGGCGCGGGCATCGCTGAATTCATTGGTGCGATCGCAGCTCTGTCCATCAATCCTGCCTTCGCACTGCTCGGACCGGCGATCAAATTGGGCGAAACAGCAGTCGAGCCCCGTGTTGAAAAGGCGGCAGAGAATCCCGATGCCATAAAACCCGCAGGATTAATCCATGCCATGCGAGAAGAGTTCACAAATGCTCAGGTCGCACACCTGAACTTTGACGACGCTCAGCGGACCAGGATCGAAGATCACTGGCCCAACGGGTCGCCATATCTATTCCTTTAGCGAATGATAAGAATCCCATCATCAACACATAGACATACGCATTGGGCGTATTCACTGGTCATGGCTGAATGGGTGTGGATCGCTTTGGTGCTGGATCCGGATGATGCCCAGAGGTCTCAAAACTCTGATGTTTCTTATGCAGAAAGGGGTAGGTGATTTGTCGGCAGCGCAAAGGCTCTTTCATGTGCCGTGGTTTTTTGACGGGCTCATTGGGCTTTGAACGGTTTTAAGCTTTCTTGAAACTGTTCGATGAATTCGAGTGTCACTAGTGACGGTTGTTTCAATATTGGGCGCACAAGCGATAGTGTATGTGGAAGCAATGGCTTGAACGGCCTATAGCTCAATCCACGCGTTGAATACTGGATGGCGTCCAACTCGCTTACCACGGAAACTCCGACACCTTTTAGTGCCAACTCACAAGCTGCGGTGAACTGCCTGACTTCGATGTGGGAATTCAACTCTACGTTGGCGTTCTGAAACGCTTTGGAAAGCCGCCCAAAAAAGTCGCTGTCGCGTCGTGTATGTATAATTTTAGCCGTTGTAATATCCGCTGGTGTCACCTCAGAGAGGCTTTCCAATTCATGCCCGGTGGGAAACACGCAAACTGTGCGGACATTGATGTTTCTGCTTTCAACGGCCGGGTGACCGTTAAAGCTGTC
This sequence comes from Ruegeria sp. D7, assembly GCF_056534355.1. Taxonomy (NCBI): domain Bacteria; kingdom Pseudomonadati; phylum Pseudomonadota; class Alphaproteobacteria; order Rhodobacterales; family Roseobacteraceae; genus Ruegeria; species Ruegeria sp. D7. The sequence goes on along the minus strand of NZ_JBQFPG010000003.1, from coordinate 171,728 downwards.
CGTGATCCCGAAATCATACTGCTCACCTATCATCCACTCGAGAATCCGTTCCGGTCGGTCTGGTTCAATCGTCAGGGTGACGCCGGGCCGATCCTGCAAAAACTTGGCGACGACATCGGGAAGATGACTTGTGGCGAACCCCGGTAAGCAAGCGACGCGGATGTGACCCGCTTTGCGCTGTGTGATGTCCTGACTGACATCCGAGATTTGCTTCATCAATTCCAGAACGCGCTCTACGCTGGGTTGCAGATATCGTACCTCCTGCGACGGCACCAAGCGACCTTCGCGGCGATCAAAAAGCTGAAAGCCAAGTGATTTTTCCAAATCAGAAAGCAGTCTGCTGACTGCGGGCTGACTTATCCCAAGATCCGTTGCCGCAGCAGTGACCGACCCATTGGTGGAAACGGCCATGAGCGCTTCCAATTGCCGGATCCGCAAAGTTTGACTCATATTTTGAACCTGGTTCGTTGTTTCCCTGGTTGGTTTATAATGTAATGTTATGTTTTTCTCAAAAATTAAATGCTTGAATTATAAAATTGTAACGTTAACGTCGTGAAATCGTCATGTGTGCTGATTACGCGTTGCGGTCGGTATTCAACGAAGCATCAACCCCTGATGCATGGGAGGAATCATGAAAAAGAATTTTCTAGGCGCTCTCGCCTTAACAACTGCTCTGTCGCCGGTGGCGGCTATGGCGCAAACCGAAATTCAGTTCTGGCATGCCTTCACCGGTCGACTAGGCGATCTTGTGAAGGCTCAGGTTGAAGAGTTCAATGCCAGCCAAGATGAGTTCACTGTAGTAGAAAGCCATAAAGGCAACTATTCGGAAACCTTGAATGCGGGTATTGCTGCTTTCCGAGCAGGTGAACAACCACATATCCTGATGGTTTTCGAAGTAGGCACGGCAACGATGATGTCGGCCGAAGGGGCTATCAAACCCGTGTATGAAGTGATGGCTGAAAGCGGTGCATCATTCGATCCTGATGCCTACATTGGTGCCGTCAAAGGCTACTATACGACCACTGACGGGGACATGCTGTCGCTGCCCTTCAACTCGTCCACACCCGTTCTCTGGGTCAATCGCGATGCTATGGAAGCGGCGGGTGTTGACCCTGACACGGATTTGTCGACCTGGGAAAAGGTTGGTGACGTTCTTGACCAGCTTAAGGCTGGGGGTGAAGACTGTCCGCTGGTCACTGCTTGGCAAAGCTGGATTCACCTTGAGAACCTTTCGGCCTATCACGACGTCCCATTCGCATCGAAGGACAATGGATTTGCCGGTCTTGATACCGAACTGATGTTGAATGGACCGACGCAGGTGGCGCACCTGACCGCGATGGGTGACTGGGCCAAAGATGGTAAATTCATCTATACCGGCCGCAGAAACGAAGGTGGCGCGAACTTCCGGGCAGGTGAATGCGCGCTATTCACCGAAAGTTCGGCAGGCTATGCCGGCATTAGCTCTGAGGCTGAGTTCGAATTCGACGTGCGCCCATTGCCCTATTGGGAGGCGGTCGTAAGCGAGCCGCAAAACACCATTATTGGTGGCGCTTCGCTTTGGGTGATGGAGGGTCACGATCCTGAAGAATACAAAGGTGTCGGTGAATTCCTGAGCTTCCTGTCGTCTTCGGACGTTCAGGCGAACTGGCACCAGAACACAGGGTATCTTCCAATCACCGCCGAAGCTGGCGTCGCGACCCGAAATGCTGGTTTCTATGAAGAAAACCCAGGTACTGACATTGCTGTCATACAGATGACCGCCAAAGAGCCGACTGCGAATTCGAAGGGTCTGCGTCTGGGGTCGTTTGACCAGATCCGCGGCATCATCGACGAAGAGCTCGAGGCTGTCTGGTCCGGTGAAAAGACCGCTCAGGAAGCAATGGACAGTGCGAAAGAACGCGGCGATGCCCTGCTGCGCCGGTTCGAGTCTGCCAATCAATAAGTCCTAATTCGATGCGGGCCTGTTTCGGGCCCGCATCTTCTTTATTCGGTGGTTTATCGGGATGGAAAAACGCGTCACCTTTCGCGGCTGGCTTCTGCCATTGGCTCTAATCGCCCCTCAGGTCATTATCTCCGCCGTTTTCTTTTTCTATCCGGCCGGGCAGGCGGTGTGGCAGTCCCTGTTCATTCCTGACCCATTTGGGCTGTCGTCCCAATTTGTTGGATTGGGTAACTTCGAGTTTCTGCTGAGCGACAAGTTCTATCGCGCATCTTTCGTGACGACGGCGGTGTTTTCAACGCTCGTAACACTGTGTTCAATGATCCCGGCGTTGTTTCTGGCGGTCATAGCGGACCGCCTGATCAAAGGATCGGGTGTTTACCGGACGCTGCTGATCTGGCCCTACGCCGTTGCCCCCGCTGTTGCAGGCGTGCTGTGGCTGTTCATGTTCAACACGCGTGTTGGTGTCGTGTCGTGGTACCTCGGCCAGCTTGGATATGACTGGAACCACGTTCTGAACGGCACCGAGGCCATGGGCCTGGTGGTTGTAGCCTCAGCCTGGGGGCGTATCAGCTATAACTTCTTGTTCTTCTTCGCAGCGCTGCAGTCGGTCCCAAGATCGGTGATCGAGGCTGCGGCAATTGACGGCGCGCGCTTCTGGCGCCGGTTCTTCACAATCGTGCTGCCGCTTTTGTCGCCAACCGCGTTCTTCCTGTTAGTGGTGAATGTTGTCTATGCATTCTTTGAGACCTTTGGCGTCATCCACACGATCACTGGCGGTGGCCCACAGCAGGCGACGACCATTCTAGTCTACAAAGTCTTCTCGGATGGGTTCGTTGGACAAGATCTCGGTTCGTCCTCCGCTCAGTCCGTCATCCTGCTTATTGTCGTTGGTCTGCTGACCGTCATCCAATTCAAATACGTGGAAAAAAGGGTGCACTACTGATGGCAGCCCAACAACACGGAATGGTCGAAAAACGTGGCATGGGGATCTGGTTGACCCATGCCATGATGATCCTTGGCGTCTTAATCATCTTTTTCCCGATCTGGCTGGCGTTCGTGGCATCGACTGTGACCCAGCCGGAAATCGTGTCGCCGCCCATGCCCATTCTTCCCGGCGATCAATTCTGGGAAAACTATAAGGCCGCGCTGTTTTCCGGCGTGAACGTCCCGGTCGCCACAATGTTGTTCAACAGTCTCGTGATGGCCATCGGAATCGCAGTGGGCAAGATCATAATTTCGCTGCTGTCAGCTTTTGCGATCGTCTATTTCCGTTTTCCCGGGCGAACGACGTTCTTTTGGCTGATCTTCCTAACGCTGATGCTTCCGGTCGAAGTTCGTATTGTGCCGACGTTCGAAGTTGTCGCCGGGTTCGGCATGCTCAACAGCTACTATGGGCTGATCTTCCCCTTAATCGCCTCGGCCACGGCAACGTTCCTGTTCCGGCAGTTCTTTCTGACGATCCCGGATGAACTGGCCGAAGCTGCACGCGTCGATGGTGCCCGCCCGATGCGGTTCTTCATTGATATCGTGGTCCCCATGAGCCGAACGAATATCGCGGCGCTGTTCGTGATCCTTTTTATCTACGGGTGGAATCAATATCTCTGGCCGCTGCTCATCACTACCGATCCTGAAATGAACACCATCGTGATGGGTATCAAACAGATGTTCCCATCCGGCGACGACGTAGCGGAATGGCCCGTCATCATGGCCACTTCGATTTTGGCAATGATCCCGCCGGTCATCGTGGTGGTGTCGATGCAAAAGCTCTTTGTCCGCGGCCTTGTCGATAGCGAGAAGTAAGAAATGGCAACAGTAACCCTTGAGAATGTCAAAAAGAGCTTTGGCCCGACGGACGTTATCCACGGCATCGATATAGATATCGCGGACGGTGAGTTCATCGTAATCGTTGGACCCTCGGGCTGCGGGAAGTCCACGCTGTTGCGGATGGTTGCCGGCCTGGAAACCGTGACATCCGGTGAAATCCGGATTGGAGAAGAACGAGCCAACGACAAAGAGCCGATGGATCGCGATATCGCGATGGTGTTCCAGAATTACGCGCTCTACCCACATATGTCGGTGCGCCAGAACATGGGGTATGGGCTGAAAATCGCGGGGCTTCCAAAGAACCAGATTGACCAGAAGGTGACCGAGGCCGCCAAACTGTTGCAGCTGGAAGCTTTGTTGGACCGCAAACCCCGGCAGCTTTCAGGCGGTCAACGCCAAAGGGTGGCAATGGGGCGGGCAATTGTTCGCGAGCCGGCGGTTTTCCTGTTTGATGAACCACTCTCAAATCTTGATGCCAAGCTGCGTGTTCAGATGCGTTTAGAAATCCGCGAGCTTCAGGAAAAGTTAGGAATTACATCGCTTTACGTGACTCACGATCAGGTCGAAGCGATGACGATGGCAGACAGGATGATCGTGATGAACGGAGGCATCGCTGAGCAGATTGGGACGCCATTGGAGGTATATGAAACACCAGGAACCCTTTTCGCGGCTCAGTTTATTGGTAGCCCTGCAATGAATATCTTTAATGCTCAGCGTGAAAACGGAACGGTTAAGATAGGGGGCTTAGAGATTGGCCCATCCACGGGGCCTGATACCCCACTAAAGCTTGGAATCCGACCAGAGCATCTGTTTCTGGACGACAATGGTCCGTTGGAAGCCGCTATTCAGATGGCGGAACCGCTAGGCGCAAACACATTATTGCATGGCCAGCTCACGGATGCAGGCGACGCGATTACGATAAGTCTTCCGGGTGTCCACCCAATCGAAGGCCGGCATCCGAGCATGCGGTTCTCAGTTGCCTCAGAGCACATGCATCTGTTTGACCATTCATCCGGCAAGAGGTTGGAAGGCTGATGGTCTTTCCACAGGTTGAAGCCTTTCGTGGTGGCAAAAACCTGATCCGGGTTGTGGGGCATCGAGGTGCGCGGGGTGTGCTGCCCGAAAACAGTATGATTGGCTTTGACTTTTCGCTCTCTATCGGCGTCCCGCTGCTTGAGTTTGATGTTGTCCTGACGGCCGATGACGTACCGGTCATAACCCACAACCATCGGCTGCACGCTCCTAGCTTTCGTGACGCAAATGGCCTGTTTCTAACCGGAGAAGAGCCGAAGGTCTCGTCATTGACGTTCGAGCAAATCCAGCAATTTGACATCGGGCGGTTGGATGGTCACTCGGCTTATGGCCAACGGTTTCCGGACCAAGCTCAACTGGATGGCATCCGTGTTCCAAAGTTGCAGGATTTGCTGGAATTGGTTGATGATCCAAAATATGGCGACGCCTATTTGATGCTCGAACTGAAGTCGGATCCGGATTTGGCTCACGATGCGCTTTATAGGAGGAAATTTGTCGAGCGGGTTCTTCAAGAAGTACGCGACAAAGGATTGTCTTCGCGCGCGGTGCTCCACAGTTTTGATTGGAACCTGTTGGAGGAGTGTCAGCGGCAGGCTCCTGACATGCCGTCTTCCTACCTGACGCAGCTTCCGGAAAACGCGGCGGATGTTGGTGAGGATTCCTCGAAAGCGGTTTGCCCTGACTTTCGTGGTCGTCGTGATGAAATTCCAAATTTGGTCAAGCAAGCTGGCGGTTCGCTTTGGTGCCCATACTACACGGATGTAACGGATGAAAATGTGGCGCGCGCAAAAGAACTGGGCCTATGTGTTGCCGTTTGGACGGTCAATGAGCACGAAGAAATAGACAGGATGATCGACCTGCGCGTGGATGCAATTGTATCTGATTATCCTGGGCGGGTTCAAAGGCATCTGTCGGATTTGGGCATGAGGTGGAGTGTCGATTGCCGGTGAGCACCGCGCCACAAAAGCTGACGCCGTTCATGTTCTTTTCAGTTGCAGTTGGGAAGGATCAGACACTTCAACTAGCTTAAATCTGAAAAAGCACCATCGCTTGAAGTGCCGTGCAATTGACAGGTAGCCGATAAGACTGGAAGAACTGTCGAGCATTTATCTCCTAGAAGAACCTGAGCCCTCGACAGGCGAAGTAGTGACCGAAACTGCACTCGCGCCATGACACTTGGGTGATGTTTTGGGGTCAAATACCTCAAGGGCTAACTATCTATACCACTGCAGTGATTTACCCCCGTAGGTCCTGCGGGGGATTTCGGGGTACTGCAGAACTTTTCCTACCCCTAAGCCATCACCGTAGACCATACCGTAGACCCGCTGGTGCCTGTTGACCTCAGCTAAGCTGCCGGGATAGCCCTTGTTTTGCTGACGGGAGACCTGACAAGGGTGCCTGTAACGGGAATAGAACACAGCCCCCGGGCACCATTCCCAACAGGTAAGCTACTGTTTCCCTTCAGCTTTAACTGGAGCTGACCAAGGGCGTAGTACATGCTGGAGCTATGCCGTTGCTTCCAGCCATTTGCTCAGCACTTCAAGCGGATTATCCTTACCATATCCATGCCCTACGCCTTCGGTTTGCCAGCCACCTATCTGGTCGACGATGTCGGACGGACACTCGACAGCGCGCAGCCTGTCACGCATCGAATGACGAAAGCTGTGCATGGTGCAACGGCTTGGTACATAGGGCTTCATCCATTTGTTCAGCGCGGCACTAGCAGAATTAGCGTTCGTGGTTTTCGATTTGTTGTACCGGGGAAAAGCGAACTGGCTGTCAGTGTTCTCAGAGAGCAAGCGCTTGGCGGCCCATAGTGACGCCCCGACCAGAGGTACCTTTCGGTTGCTACCTGATGTCTTCAGCCGACGCCAAGGATGCTCTTGGACAACTACGTGAGGCACTGGGTCATTCAGCTCGAAATCCTCTTTGAGCAAACCCGCAGCTTCTGAAAGCCGCATCCCTGTGTCCGAGACCAGAGCAACCAGCCATCGCAAGTCGTCATCAAGGGACCGGCATTTGGATTGCAGAGAGCGGATCGCTTCGATTGGCATAGGTTCACGATCTTCGACACCGGCACTTCTGTCGTAGTACACACCAGCGAATGGGTTGGTCAGTGTGATACCGGCTTCAGAAGCAGCGAAATTGATGACTGATCTGACGTCCCAAAGATGCGGGTGATACTGCTACCCGCCAATTCTCGCTTCACCAGCTCGTCGCGAAACGCATTGGCATCCGTCTTGGTATAGCTTCTGATGTCTTTGTCCCCGCAGACGTACAAGACATAGCCACACGACCGCTCAGCAGCTCTGTGAAAGGTGATTGGACGTCTTTGCCCCTTCAGCTGCAGATAGACTGACACGGCTTCTAAGAGCTTTACAGTGTCAACGCTTGTTTGATCGGTGCATGACATCGAAGTCCCAAGCTCGGCGGCACCTCCCATCCTCAGAAGATGCTTACCCGGTAGGTCTACATCTTGGATGCGTAGGTGATACCAGTGTTCATCCAGTTGCTGAGCAGCTCTTTGCGCTCGGGACTTTGCGACCGCCGCTGATCTTGTCCGCAGCGACAACGATATTTTTCCGGTGGTATAGTGGTGATCGAGGTCCTTCGGGACCCGTCGTGTGAAGTTGAAGACCCCTGCTTTTACAAATGAGAAGGGAACGGTTTTGTTCTCCAGCATGTACTACGCCCTTGGTCAGCTCCACTTAAAGCTGAAGGGAAACAGTAGCTTACCTGTTGGGAATGGTGCCCGGGGGCGGCACACACCATCTGTTTTGTAATGTCCATAGGCGTGCAGCGCTGCGCCATATGTCGCTAAAAACAAAGGTAAAACTGTCCAGCGCTGTCTTGTTCTGCCCTGGTGTGCCCACTACGTTAGGGTGGATATTTAGGTGGACATAATGCGAGCAAGAAACCGACTTTCTTCATCATTCTTAAAATCCGCACCGGCGGGAAAGCACTGCGATGGCGCTGGGCTTTGGTTAGTGAAGCGAGACGATGGCGGGGCGCAATGGGTGTTGCGCGTGACGGTACACGGCAGGCGGCGGGAAATGGGCTTAGGTGGCTATCCCAACCTGGGCTTGGCCGAAGCCCGCAAGGTAGCTCAGCGCTGGCGAGAGGTAGCGGCAAGTGACCGTGACCCCATCAAGGAGCGAGAAGCCGAACGGCGGGCGGCACGACGCGAGGATATCTCTTTATCCGTTCTCACGGCGGATGCTTTTGAGGCCCGCAAGGCCGAGCTGAAAGGCGAAGGAACAGCGGGGCGTTGGTTGTCGCCACTAAGCAATCACGTATTGCCCAAGCTTGGCCGCGTGCCGGTAACGGATTTAGATCAACGCGACATTCGCGATACGCTGGCCCCTATCTGGCACACGAAGGCAGACACCGCACGTAAAGCCATGAACCGGCTTTCAATCGTGTTTAAACACGCAGCGGCTCTGGGCTTGGATGTGGACCTACAAGCAACTGAAAAAGCAAAAGCTCTATTAGGGAAAACGCGCCATGTGCCTAAAAACATTCCTGCGATGGCTTGGACGGATGTGCCTGAGTTTTATGGAAGTCTAGAAGAACCAAAGCTGACCCATCTTGCCTTGCGCCTTTTGATACTGACAGGGGTGCGTTCAAAGCCATTGCGCCAGATACGACTTGAACAGATAGACATCAATGTGTGGACCATCCCCGGTGACAACATGAAGGGCCGCAAAGGTCAAACGTCTGATTTTCGCGTGCCGCTATCCACAGAAGCTCAGCGCATTATCGAGTTGGCAAAACCGCACGCACGCAATGGCTTCCTTTTTCCCAACAGCCGAAAAGGAGTAATCAGTGACATGACGCTTTCACGCCACATGGAGAGGAGGGGTCTGGAAGCGCGTCCACACGGCTTCAGAACATCTCTGCGTACATGGCTGGCCGAAGCCACAGACGCTCCTCATGAAGTAGCTGAAACGATACTGGGGCACACAGTGGATAGTGGCGTCGTGCGCGCTTACCGCCGCACGGATTTTCTAGAGCAACGGGCCAAGCTAGCTGACCGTTGGGCGGATTACGTTACAGGCGGCGCTGGGCAGGTGGTTAAGCTGGCGGAGACGACTCGATGACAGAACGCAAAGGGGATGTAGGCGCACCGGCAGAAGAGATGCCAAATGAATGGGGTATTCCCAATTGGAAAAAAGCCGCAAACTACGGAAACACCAAGAATTGGACTAGAAACCGTTGGCGCTGGGAGTTTGTTAGACGTCGATGTGATGTACGTGAAGCGTTTGAGGAAGCCGCTGACCCAACTTACATTGCCAGCCTAAATCTTCTCCGCAATGGACCTGAAGTGCTCAGGGGAAGAGTACCACTGAAGACAAATGAACCAGGCTTCACTGCGGATCATCCACTCGCTAAGACCTTGGGGCTTGCTGGTTTACCCAACCCAAAGATAGGCGACCAACCATTCTATGTAATTTCATTTGATGATTGGTCCGAAGTCTTAACTCTGTTTTCCACAAAAAAGCCGCCCGAAAATTCTTTGCGTATCGACTTTGATGTAAACAAACCGCTTGAACCACAACTCAAGTCTGCCAAGCAGCTTCTCAAGAGTGCTCAGATCAACCTACATGGCAAAACACTGCAATCGCGTCGGCATTCAAAAAAGTGGCTGGTGTATCTTCGAACGCTCGATGCTCGTGCCTCCAACGCATCTTGGTCTGAAATTTCCATCTTACATAGCAATACAGCACAGACCGAACAAACCGCCCGAGATGTATGGAAAGCAGCTGACGACCTGCGATTTAATTTTTGACTTTCTTTCACAATCCCAAAGAAAAGCACATTTGGGCATTTTCGCACTGCACCTTATTAGAAAGGACAGTGCCAAATGCAAAAGTATCTTACATTGAATGAATTGCGCGAACGGCTAGGTAACCGTAGCCGAAGTGCCATTTACCTAGATCTAGCCACAGGCCGATTGCCAAAACCAACCAAGTTGGGCGGGCGGCTATACTGGCCAGAAGGTGAACTAGAAGCCCATCTTCAAAACCTGCGAGAAGAGGCAGCATAATATGAGCGGCGGGCAAAGCAGAACCCCGGAGCGCGAGCAGGCGCACCCGGGGCTTGGTAGCCGCAATGGCATTGCGGCGGGCATTCAAAGTGTATCACGTGTCAGGGGTTTCTCAAAGCGTGCGGGGCCTTATCAAGTCCACCTCGAAGGAAACGGCGAACCTTTCCTAATTTGCGTCAAAGGTTGCATAGCATGGGCTATGAACCAACTGATCGAAGCGGGCGCGACCGGCTGCAAGCCGATCACCGACCCCGCGCCACGGTGGAGCGCCTACATTCACGAACTGCGAAAGCGAGGTGTGCCGATTGAAACTCTACACGAACCGCACGGCGGAGAATTCTCAGTCACGCATGGCCGATACATCCTGCACGCCAGCGTCAGACAAATCTTGGGGGGGCGAGAGATGCTGACAGCATACTTGTTCGCTCCGGTCTTTCCATCGAGCCATCCGCGTTCTTTGAGCTGTGCTAATTTCAATTGGCCCTCTCTGCAAAAAGGGGATCACAACTGATGCCGAGGCGACCCTACAAATATAGCAAAAAGAGAGCCGGACGGCATGTCCAACTTCCAGAATGGCTTCAAGCGACACAAGCGTGGGACACCATGCAACCCGGACCACGGGCGCTCTACATCGAACTAAAGCGTCGATTCAACGGATCGAACAATGGAGAAATCTACTTGAGTCACCGTGATGCTGCAAAAGCCCTTAACGTCCACCGCAACACCGTCGGCGCGTGGTTTAATGCTTTGCAGGAACGAGGATTTATCTTTTTAAGTACTTCACCGCACCTTGGTCCGACTGGTATTGGCAAGGCGTCAAAATGGCGATTGGAAGAATTGCCGACCCCAGATCGCAAACCAGCAACAAAGAGCTTTGTTCAATGGAGGGAAAAGCAAAACCCCCGCACAAGGATTAGGACACGTCGTCACAAAAAACAGGACGCAAACGCCGAGGCTACGCACCATGAGGCTGGAACTATCCTGAATTTTGTGACGCAAAGCGCGCAAAATCGCCAAGTCGTGTCACAATGATTGTGGCATATATAGATATTGCCATAGGCCAAAGTTTTTTGGTTAGGCTAAAGCGGACGAACAAATGAAGCAGCGTAGACGTATTGAGGCGCTGGAGCGCAAAAAAACAGTTCTGCAACCGGCCCAAACCACACTGGATATCTCCAAGCTTTCGAAATCGACACTTAGTGAAATCAAGTCCCAGGAAGATGAAGGGCTTGAGAGCTTGGACGTAACGCGCCTTTCCAATGCCGCGCTGGAGGAATTGATCGATGCCTACAACCAGCCGTAAAAACGGACTAGAAACGGGTCGCGACGATGCTGGTCGGTTTGCCCACGGAAACCCAGGCAGACCCAAGGGCGCACGCCACAAGGCGACACAAGCTGCCATGACCCTACTTGATGGTGAAGCCGCCGCACTAACACGCAAAGCTGTGGACCAAGCCTTAGAGGGCGACACAACGGCTCTTCGCCTATGCCTTGAAAGGATAGCACCGCCACGAAAAGACACGCCGGTAGTGGTGGACCTACCTTCGATGCAATGCGCCTCGGATGCCGCAAAGGCCGCTGGTGCGGTGTTGGAAAAAGTTTCGCTGGGTGAATTAACACCGACTGAGGGATCACACTATATGGCCTTGATTGAAACCTACCGGCGCACGCTGGAAACCAGCGAACTGGAAGCTCGGATTTTGGCGCTAGAAGGCGGCGCATGTGACCCAAAAAAAACGCCCTGAACTTCTGGAACTGGGAAATTCACAACATCAAGCCCAAAGCCAAATTTTGATTTGTCGCATCCGCCCAAGAATGCCGCGAGCAAGTTTTCACGTCATTTGTCGGTGGAAAAACATTGTATCGAAGTGGTGCGGAAATAGAGGCGCACTTTGAATCTCGCGTAAATTTGAGCAGAGAGTTGAAAGTTATCGTGCCGGGCAACTCACGCTCATAACGCGAGTTCATTTCTATGCGGTGTCAGCTTCCGTACTGCGGGTTAGGCTGCCAAAAAAGTTACTTGGTCAAACATTCTACAAAGCCCTATAGCGCGGTTGCGTGACCAATCACTGAATCCTCCACAGGAGATCGGACAAAATGGTTTGCCAATGGCACATCAGCAAAAAGGACGGGCGAAGAGTGACCTGCTCCCGATCAAGCAATTGGTCCATTGAAGATTGAAAGCTTTTACTGAACACAAAGGCCGTGCGTTGCCGCGACCGCCAAGATATTGTTCTAGATCGCGCAATGTTTCTCTAAACCTGTCCCCCCACGCCTTTGAATTTTTCGACGAACGATGAGATCTTTTCATAAACAGTAGTCTTCTTGGTGCGAAACTGTGGGTTAAGAGGGCTCATCTTCGGCAGTACGGCATTTAAGTCAGCGCCGTTTTCACTTGCATACTCGCGTTTTATTGAAACAGAAATATAGCGCCTTGCTGCATCAGAATTTAGACCTTCCGACTTGATAAGCTCTTCAACCTCTTTGCTTTGTTCTGCCTGAGCAAAGGAGAAAAATGCATCGATCACACCGACCTTGTCATCAATCTGATCAAGATCGGTCCGGTTGATGAAGTCCACAATCAGGCTCTCTTTGGCTCGATTTCCAAGGCTGCCACGAATGACGCGGCGAGCTTCCTCTATCAGATCCCTCTTACTCTCCGCTTTCTTGGTTTTCTCAAAAATTAACTCGAGGATGTAGTCGAGGTTGATCTCTTGCGATTTTAGAAGATCCACTTCAAAAACAACATCATCCCACTCGATTTTGCTCTGTTCCTGTTCAGCCGAAGACTTTTCTTTGCGCAGCCAATCGCGAATGTCATTGTATGTAGATCGATAGTCTTGAATTGCTCGATCTGAAGGCAGGTCTATAGAGTCCAGATCTCGAAGGTCCTCGTCACTCAAGTAATGCTTTTGCTTAAACTCCTCAACTGCAGAGGGATCTGCAAAATCTATGTCTTGGTAAGCCTTCAATGCAGCAAACTCGTCGTAGTTTCGGAGTACGTTCTCAACCCTCAGATACTCGCCAAAGAGCTTCGCGAATTCTTTCTTGTCTGTTTCTTTGACGATCTCGTCTGGCTTCGGAAACCGTCCAGATAGCTCTTTCAAAACATCAATGAATCCGCGTCGCGCCGCTCCGGTTTCCTGATCAACGAAACCTTTCATATACTCGTCGTAGCTCTTCTCCAACACGACGTTCTTTGTGTTCTTGTCACCAAACAAGGTGATGGCATCAACCGTCGCTTGCTCAAGGTCCCTGAACGCTACGATATTGCCAAATGTTTTGGTCGCGTCGTAGATTCTATTGGTTCGGGAGAACGCTTGCATCAATCCGTGAAAGCGAAGATTTTTGTCGACAAACAAGGTATTGAGCGTTGGCGCGTCAAAGCCTGTAAGGAACATACCGACGACAATAAGTAAGTCTATTTCCTTGGAGCGAACGCGGCTGGCAAGGTCGCGATAGTAATTTTGGAAACCACTGCTATCGACACTAAAACTAGTTTTGAACAAGGCATTGTAGTCATCGACTGCGGCGCTCAGAAACTCCTTGGAGCTGCTATTCATCGCCGAAACGTTGAAGCTCTCGTCTTGGATATCTCCGATCGCGTCTTGCTGTTCGTTGGCTGCAAAAGAGAAGATCGTCGCAATCTTCAGCGGCTTTGCACTGTCAGCTTGCAGAGCGTTTAAGGTTTCATAGTATAGCTTTGCGGCATCTACACTGCTGACAGCAAACATGGCATTAAACCCACTGCTGCCTGCTTGCATCCGGTGAGTTTTTTGCCGGAAGTTGTTCAGAATATACTGCGATACTTCCCGAAGACGTTCTGGATGAAGAAGAGCTTGCTTGTTTTCAGCCGCGCTGAGCTTTTTTTCGTCTTGCTCGGTTTCTAAGGCTTTGAACCGGGGGCGCACATCGTTGTAGTCGACCTTGAACTTCAAAACCTTTTCATCGCGAATTGCATCAGTGATCACATAGGAATGCAGTTTACGGCCAAAGACACTGGCAGTCGTCTCCGCCCCTAGAGCATTCCCCTTCCGGATCAGTTTGCCATCAACGATGTCATCTGCGAAAATTGGTGTTCCTGTGAAACCGAACTGGTAAAATCGTTGGAACTTCTTCTTCAGATTCTTCTGTGCCTCACCAAACTGGCTGCGATGGCATTCATCGAAAATGAAGACCGCCTGCTGTTCATAAACAGGCAGGTTAGTCTCTGATTTCATTAAGTTGTTCAGTTTTTGGATCGTCGTAACGATGATTTTGTTATCGTCCTTAGCCAAATTTCGCTTCAACCCGGCTGTGCTGTCAGAGCCATTGACGCTGTCAGGAGAAAATCTCTGGTACTCTTTCATGGTCTGGTAGTCTAGGTCCTTCCGGTCCACGACGAAGAAGACTTTGTCGACGAAATCCAGCTCTGTTGCCAACCGTGCCGCCTTGAAACTCGTCAGAGTTTTGCCTGAGCCAGTGGTGTGCCAGATGAAACCACCGCTCTCCGGCTTCCTCCAGTTTTTGGCCTCATATGAACTCTTGATCTTCCATAGGATGCGTTCAGTCGCTGCAATCTGATAGGGGCGCATGATCAGCAACGTTTCGGTGACGTCAAAAACCGAATACTGCAACAGAACGTTCAGCAGCGTACTTTTCTGAAGGAAGGTTGCGGTAAAGTCCTTGAGGTCTTTGATTAGCTCGTTGTCCGCCTTCGCCCAGTTCATGGTGAAGTCAAAGCTGTTTTTGTTTCGCTTAGTCGTGTTTGCGAAATACCGGGTATCGGTTCCGTTCGAAATCACGAAAAGCTGCAAGAACTTGAACAGGGAATGCTCGCTGTTGAAGCTTTCCTTGCTGTAACGGTGAATCTGATTGAAAGCTTCCCGGATCGCTACGCCGCGTTTCTTCAGTTCAATTTGAACCAACGGCAAACCATTTACCAAGATCGTCACGTCATAGCGATTAGCGTGTGTGCCGACCTGTTCAAACTGCTTTATCACCTGCAGTTTGTTGCGGGTCATATTCTTCTTGTCGACCAGGTAGATGTTCTGGATACGCCCGTCGTCAAAGACGAAGTCATGGATGTAATCGTCATGTATCTTGCGGGTTTTGTCGACGATGCTGTCGCTGGGCTTGTCGAGGTAGGTCTCAACAAAGCGCTTCCATTCATCTCCCAAAAACTTGATGTTGTTCAGCTGTTCCAGCTGTTCCCGGACGTTGGCAAGCATCGCGTCTGGGTTCGTCAGGGTGGGCAGGAACTCATAACCCTGGTTGACCAAATCCTGCACAAGCTCACGTTCCAGATCGTCTTCGCTCTGGTAGCGATCAGCGGCGTCCCATTCTTTGTAGTACTTATCGAGAACGATGAAATTTTTCGTTTCCGCGATGGTTTTTGTTTGCTCAACCATTTTGGTCGTCCTGCTTCCAATAGCCGTAGTTGTCTACCAAATTTTTCAACAGGATCTTCACTGTATTCTTCTCGGGCGGCGTGGGTTCGCGCATTTGCTCATGCGAAAGAGCAGAATGGCTGAAAGTGTTTATTGCACGTACATACGCATTCTTGTCGCCAGGCGCGGTGTCCAGAAGATCAGCCCATTCTCGATACCCCAAGAATCCCGCAGTCTTTTCGTAAAGGTTTCGGAGAAGTACGAAGTGATACCGCTCGACTTTGCTATCACCATTGTCAGGGGTCGCCTCTTCCAACACTCTCCTTAAATGCAAGTGATAGGAAAAGCTTTTGTTTGCATCACCGGGCTTGACGTTCAGGTTGTATGTCCCATCTTCCAACCGCTCCAACAAATAGCACCCGTCTTTTTTGCCTTTCTTTTTCATACCGAGTTCGTTGTGCAAGACGTTATAGAACAAAGGGCTATGAGTGGTGATAATGAATTTCAGTTGCTCTGGCGCAGACTTGACCAAAGAAGCTAGGTTCACGGCCAAATCTATCAGATGGTTTTCATCCAGCGAGCTCACCGGGTCATCAATGAAGACATATTCCAGCTGATCGAATTGGCTGGTACTGCGCTCCTCAGGTTCTGGGACATTTAGGACAGAGACCACTTCTTCGAGCAACGTGTAGAAAATGCTCCAAACAAAAAGGCTTTCCTCTCCCTTCGAGATTTTGAAGTTGCCGATTTCCTCGTCGTCGCCCGTATCTATTGAAAACGTCACTTCGGAAAAAGCCTTGACCGTCGTTTCATTCTCATTTGCGTCTTGGCGCGTGTATTCCTCGTTGAACGTTGGAGTTAACTTTTCATTTGCATATCGCTGAAAGTTCTTGGTGATGTTAATCTCTTGACCCTGATCAACCAAAATCCAGTCTGTGAAGCTATTTGGCTGGATCATAAACTTGGGGTCACTGTCTCCAAGAAGGTCATTGTCCCAGTAGAACAGGTCTTCCGTGAAGGCGTTATAATATAGGACTTTATCGCGCGAGAGTTCACCTTCTTCCCCATCCTTTGGCTTTGGAGCGATTAGGTTTTTGAGCGCACGAGACAGCCGCGTCTTGCCGGTGCCATTAAAGGCATAGATCAGCTGTACTTTCGGGACAGGTTTTGTTTGCTCAACTTCCCTGGGCGGAATCTGCTTTGTTTCCTTAGTCACAGTGGTTCGAATGACCCGGGGCGTACTTAGCTGTCGGGCTATCTCTTCGAGGGTCTGGCTCATTTACGAGTCCCCCCCGGGTTTGGGAAAGCTCAAGAGCATATCGCGGTAGTACTCATACTGCTGCTGGCGCAACTTGATCTCACGCGGCAGGCCCTCGCTGAGGGAAGTAGTCAGGGCGTTGAACTTGTCGAGGATGGCAACGATGCGAGCCTGTTCGGCAAGGGACTTTTCAGGGTGGTTTGGGTACGGGACAGGTAGTTTTACCTTCTTGATTCCGTCAATCAGTAGCCTTTTGATCTTGCCGCTTGAAACGTGCTTCGCCTTCTGGTCGTGGAAGGCGTTCGTCTGCATCGCGTATGCGATGAACTTGGGGTTCATCTCATGGCGAAAGGCATAGCTATCATCATGAATGGCAACCTGCTCTCTTCCAAGCCACGCAACTGCTTTTCCAACGTCTTCAACGGTTTCGCTGACACCTGCGATAACAACGTCGTTGTGTTCGGCGTACCGAAGCGCATTTGCCATGTCGCTTCTGACCATGGAAAGCGCCGTCTCCGCAAAGACACCGTAGTGAGTGTAAATTTCGCCATAGTGGATCACGGGAATTCCAGCTTCTACGTAGTCGGACTTCGTAAAACGCTTGCCTCGAATGAACTCACCAATTTCATCAAGTGTCTTCCACTTGACATCGCAACCATCAAAACTCAGTAGCTGGTCGCGATAGTAGCTGTATTGTTTTTTCCGCGCTTCAAGCTCGTCTGTCAGCGCAGCTGTTAGTACAGCATTTGGTCCGGCAAAAGTCTCCAAGATCCGGACGATCTCCGTTTGGATTGCGAGCGACTTTTCTGGGTCCTCGGGGCAAGGAATGGGGATAAGCGTTTCTTTGGCCATAGACCAATGGCGCTTATAATTTAGCTCTTTATGGTATCGACTTAGGAAGGCATGATAAACGTACTTGGTAAGGTCAGATTTTGTCTTCAGGATCTTGAGACCATCAGCTCCTTGGACAAATGCAAAGTCCACATATTTGATGTGCTCAGAGTGATCACCGAAAATTACATATTCGCCATTTGCGATCGGCTCATAACCATCGTCAACATAGCCTGCAATAAAAACTGCTCCTTGATCTACAATCGGGGTCGCGCCCTTTTGCAGATAGTCCCTCTTTTTTACTTTGGCAGGGGCAGTCAGGGTATCAACAATTTCCCCCAACGGCACCCACTCCACCGAGGCTCCACCCAACAGCTTTTCGAGAAAGCTCCGATCGCTCATGCCTCAATCTCCGCAACGATGGCGTCAATGTCCGCTCGCAACTGTTCGATTTTGGCGACGGTAGTTGCCAGCTCAGCATTCAGTTTGGTGATGTCGACCACCTCGCGAGTGTTCTTGGGCTCCACATAGGAGCTAACGGACAAGTTGTATTCTTTCTCAACAACCGTTTCGTAGGGAACGGTTTCGGCGACGTGTGTCACGGATTCCCTAGTGTCGAATACCCTAATTATTTCGGCAATATGCCGATCTTCCATGAAATTGTTGTTCGACCCTTTTCGAAAGAACTCCTCGCTCGTGGCATCAATGAACTGAACGGCGGTGTCTGTTTTATTCTTGGCCAGTACTAGTATGTTGACCGCGATAGTAGTTCCAAAGAATAGGTTCGGTGCCAACGCGATCACCGTTTCGACGAAGTTGTTGTCTACCAAATACTTGCGGATCTTCTGCTCTACTCCGCCTCGGTAGAAGATTCCAGGGAAGCAAACGATCGCGGCGCGACCCTTGGCAGACAGGTAATGCAATGCGTGAAGGACAAAGGCAAAATCGGCTTTGGACTTCGGGGCCAGCACACCTGCTGGGGCAAAACGGTCATCGTTGATCAACGTTGGATCATCTGAACCCTTCCAATTCACAGAGTAAGGCGGATTCGAAACGATGGCATCAAAGGGCCTATCATCTCCAAAATGCGGCTCCGTCAACGTGTTGCCGTATTGTATATTGAACTTATCGTAGTTGATGTTGTGCAAGAACATGTTCATGCGAGCGAGGTTGTACGTAGTGTAATTGATTTCCTGCCCGAAGAAGCCGTCCTCGATGATATGGTTCTCAAACTCTTCCTTGGCCTGCAAAAGCAGCGACCCAGACCCCGCCGCTGGATCGTAGATCTTGTTGACGCTGGTCTGCTTATGCATGGCCAGTTTGGCGATGAGTTTAGACACATGGGTCGGCGTAAAGAACTCACCGCCGGATTTGCCCGCGTTGGCGGCGTAGTTCGAGATCAAGAACTCATATGCGTCGCCAAATAGGTCGTTCTTGTTGTCTTCAAATTTCAGCTGCAAGCCTGCCACGCCTTTGAGGACCTCAGCCAGCCTTTCGTTCTTCTGTTTGACCGTGCTGCCCAGGCGGTTGCTGGTGGTGTCGAAATCAGCAAAGAGGCCATTGATATCCTGCTCGGATGGGTAGCCACTCGCCGAAGCCTCGATCGCTGAAAAGATCTCCGCCAGGTCGGTGTTCAGGCTATCGTTCTTGCTCGCGGTCTTCACCACAATTTGAAACAGTTGGCTGGGATAAATGAAGTAGCCCTTGGTCTTGATCGCGTCGTCTTTAACTTCATCGGGGATCTCAGCGTCGGACATACCGGCATAGTTGATGCTGTCGTCGCCACCTTCGATGTAGTTGGTGAAGTTCTCGCTGATGAAGCGATAGAACAAAGCGCCCAAAACAAACTGCTTGAAGTCCCAGCCGTCAACCGCACCACGTACACGGTTTGCGATGCTCCAGATTTCTCGGCGCAATGCCTCTGCCTGCTGTTGCCCAGTCATATTTGTTCCCTTTCTTGTTTTTGTTCCTGCTCGGCAATCCAGCGGTCGATCTCGCTTTTGCGAAATCGCCATGCCTTTCCCACCTTGAACCCGGGAACCTTGCCCTCAGATGCGAACCGATAAGCCGTTTTCTCGGCGATTTTGAGATACTCAGCTAAGTTTTTCACGGTTCAAATGTCTTGATTGGGCATTTCGAAAATGTCCTCTGTGCGGGATTTGGGTTGAAACTAGTAGACACCAATTGAACGAACAAGTGTGGTTCAGAAACCGTTCACTTGGTCGCACGTTAGGGAATTACAAAATGACGGAAAAATGATGACGCGGCTTTATGACTATCGACTACAGTTCGCTTTCGACTGCCACTGAATTTGACTTCGAAAACCAAAAGAACGACGGCTTCACTTCAGATACTCAAGATTTCGCGGCAAGCCTGTTGAAGGCATATGAAAAACTCAGCGCAATCAAGCGATGATGCTCTTGAGGCTGCTCCAGATGGATGGCCGATGAAACTAAACTATCCACCTAGCTGGAGTAGCCTTTACGGAAGTTTGCTTTCCTAAAGGCCATAGAGCGCCGCAACTTCCACGAACAATGGGTGTATAAATAGGGGGATATAGATAGCATTATTTTCAATAATATATCTATTATCAGATATTTGAGAGTTTTTAATGGTGCCCGGGGGCGGAATCGAACCACCGACACGAGGATTTTCAATCCACTGCTCTACCCCTGAGCTACCCGGGCACGGGAATGGCGTTTGCCATTGGGTGGAGGCCTTCTATGACTTGCCACAGGCAGTGTCCAGAGGCTTTTTGACATTTTTTCAATGCGGGAGGGACGTGGGGCTTTCGGTTGGTTCCGAGGTCGTCTCGGCGTCTTCTTCACGTTGCGATGGCACCGCATAAGAACCGTTTAGCCATTTTGCCAGATCGATATCCGCGCAGCGTTTGGAGCAGAATGGTCGAAAGGCCTGCTGGGTATCTTCTCCGCAGATCGGGCAGCTCATTTCAGGATCTCCGTCAATGGGATACGACCACGTTTGCGCTGTAGTTCGAAATGGCCAAGCGGGGTCCAACCGGCCAGGATCGTCTCGTCAGGATCGGACTTGAATGCCGACCGCAAGGCCGATTCGAAACCCCTCCGGTCTTTCTTGGGCATCGGTGCAAGGTCCAGAGTGATCTGCCCCCCCAACCCGCGCACGCGCAGAGCGCGCGGCAGGGCTTTGGCGCAGGCGAAGTTAGCTTTGGTTCCCGCCGCGAGAGATGTGTCGGCGCCGGTGTTCACATCCACCGCAACCAGCGCGCGGGTCGGTTGGATATAGAGGTGTCCTCCACCGGGAAGCGTTTCGGAAATCCCCTTTGCTGTATCGAGCGCATCAACGACACCGTGGTCCTCAAATCCACCGGATGCGGTCACGGCCTCTGCCGGGTCCGTCCAATCACGCCAGGCCAGGATATGCGGACCATCGCCCTCGCTCAGCAATTCTGGTTCACTGCCCGTATCAGCCAATACTTGCTCGGCAAGTGCCAACATGGCTGAGATATCTTCAGCGATTTCATCTGCATCCGCCGTCTGACAGCACGAGCGCAGGATCAGGCCGTGCGTGCTGTTTCCCATTTGCTCATGCGCGATTTCGAGAAGTTGGTCGCGCGTATCTTCATCACGGATACGGCGCGAGATGTTCAGGCCGGGCGCGTCAGGTGTCACGATCGCAAAGCGGCTTTTGAACAAAATACGGTTCGTGACGGGTATGGCTTTGCCGGGCTCGGCATATCCAGTCACCTGCACCAGTAGCAAAGCACCGGGCGCCAACCCTTTGACTTGCCTCAGAAAAGCCGGGCCGTCGGGTGTGGTGAGAAACATGCCGCCCTGACCTTTGACCGGGCGATCGGCGCGGGCGCGGTAGATCGTACCTGGCGCAGGGGCATCTGTGGCGATCAGGAAATCGTCGAGAATACCATCCACCATCAGAGCTGCAGCTTCGCGTCCCTGAATATGATCCAGAATGATGGTACGACCCTTCATGATACCTCGCGATATAAGGGATAGCCGATGCCTTGCAGCAGTGCAGCAGTTTCGGACAGGGGTAGGCCGACGATACCGGTGAACGAGCCTGAAATCCACGGGATGAACGCACCGGCAGGACCTTGTATTGCATAGGCTCCGGCCTTGCCCTGCCAGTCATCCGTCGCAAGATAGGCATTGATTTCGCTGTCGGACAGACGTTTCACTTTTACCTGAGAAACCACATCACGCTGGAGGATTTTAGCCCCGCGCCGCACAGCGACCGAAGTGATCACCCGATGGCGTCGGCCGGACAGGGCGTGCAGAAACTCAGCAGCTTGTCCCGCGTCTTCGGGTTTGCCAAGAATGCGGCGACCCAGTGCGACCGTAGTGTCAGCACATAAGGTGATATCATCGCTATCAGCTTGAACAGCCTGAACTTTTTGCCGGGTGATGCGGCTACAATAGGGGGTCGGCAGTTCGCCATTCAGCGGGGTTTCATCGATATCCGGCGGACGGATCGCATCGGGCTGAACGCCAAGCTGCGCCAGCAGGTCCAGCCGCCGCGGGCTGCCCGATCCGAGGATAAACGCCATGTACGAAGC
Source organism: Ruegeria sp. D7 (assembly GCF_056534355.1). Taxonomy (NCBI): domain Bacteria; kingdom Pseudomonadati; phylum Pseudomonadota; class Alphaproteobacteria; order Rhodobacterales; family Roseobacteraceae; genus Ruegeria; species Ruegeria sp. D7. Next base: position 149,873 of record NZ_JBQFPG010000003.1, on the reverse strand, counting down.
GTTACTTGAAGCGATAGTTGATCCGACCCTTGGTCAGATCATATGGGGTCATTTCGACCTGAACTTTGTCGCCGGCCAGAACACGGATGCGGTTCTTGCGCATCTTGCCTGCCGTATGTGCGATGATCTCATGGCCGTTTTCCAGCTCGACCCGAAACGTCGCATTAGGCAGGAGTTCCTTCACGACACCGGGAAATTCGAGCGTATCTTCCTTGGCCATGTTGTCTCCATCATTAGGTTGCACCTGCAGAATCTGCAGATCGTGCGCTTAAATGAGCCTATTTCGGCCTTATTTCAAGGGCGAAGTCACCTAAAGGGGTGATATTGTGACTGAATCGACCCGAGCGTCTTGCTCGGTCCAATGTGTGCGGTTCAACACCCACCCGTCTGCGCGGACGTTTGCAATTGTGGACAGGTCGGCCTCGGCATAGGTCCAGCCGGCGGTATTCAGCGTGCCCTCGGCAAGCACTCCCGTCGGTGGGAACCCGATATCGGGCGGGCCAAACACGCCACCCATGCCGGTATTCATGTCGACTGCTTCGGACCATTCATTGCCGCCAACTAACGATGACATTACCGTAACACATTGATTTTCAAGGGCACGAGACATGGCGCCGATCCGCACACGCCAATACCCGGACAGGGCTTCGGTGCAGGATGGAACGAGGATCAAATCGGCCTCGCTCAGGGCCCGACCCAAGAGAGGGAACTCACTGTCATAGCAGATCAGAACGCCGATTTTACCCAATGCGGTATCAAACAGTTTCAACGAACCGCCCGGGGCGATGTCCCAGGCCTCGCGTTCAAACCGTGTCATGATCTGCTTGTCCTGATGATCGAGACGACCGTCAGGAGCGTAGAACACTGCGCGGTTCACCGGGCGCCCTGGTCCGTCGATGACCGGGGCGGAAGCCCCCAGAATGTATGTGTTGTACATCTTTGCAAGGCGCGAATGCACAACTTGTACATCTTCCATCCGGTCGGAAACCGCCCGGATTGAGCGTTCGAGATCACCGGCCACCTTAGGGCCGTCGAGCGTCGACAACTCCATTGCGCCGTATTCGGGAAAGACCAGAAGGTCGGCACCTTGTCCTGCGGCCTCGGAAACCCATGCCTCAAGCTTGTCTTCATATTGAGCCCAACTATCGAGCCAATCGAGGTCGTAGGCGGCGGTGGCGATTTTCATTCCCAAGTCCTATGTCTGGTCGCTGCGCGACACTAGAACAGCAGATCGTCCAGGGCTACTGCAATCGCGGCACGGGTGATTCTGAAACCTATGTTGCGACTTACTGTTTCGAGGCGGGTGTGTGTTTATTGGCAGGTTTTCTCGGCCGCCGGTGCAAAGATTGCATCGAATGGCTGATCAGAGGTCGATTTGACCTATCGAAGAACCTGAACGAAATAGGCAAGGAACTCCACCTCGGGCATCAGTTTTTCAAGTTCTTCAAGCGTGCGAAGGGGCAGTTTTACATCAAGAACATTGGCTCCGGGGATATCGGCTCACGGAAACAAGGCGCTGTCATTTGTAACGGCATCGAGCACCAAGGATGCGGTCTGAAGGGCAAATCCGGAGATCAGGTATGTCGTCGATCCGGTCGGTCAGGCTGGTTTGTGCAATCCCGAAAAAGCGGTGAAATGCCCTGTCCAGACTTTCGTGAATCTCGAACCCTTCATCGAAAGCGAGGAAGGCAAATCCTAGTGAAATCTACAGCCAGATGATGTGCTTCCGTCGCAGGAAAACCTGAAAATTAGCCAAGGCGACTTAATGGACGCGATCAGGCTGTCGCAAAACGGTCACTAACACGCGCTCTGATCGTCGATAAACTGCGGCTCAATCGGGGCTTCAGGTTCATTTTGGGTGTGGATGTCGGGCTTGATTATCGGAACGGATCACTCGGGATTTTCCGCACGGAATAGGGCCCATGCGTCCTGCGAGGTGCCGTCCGGCTTGGTGCATATACCCACCTGACCCGAACCAGTGTCTTTGATCTTGTAGCTGCCGCCGATCTCAAGGCAGTAGGCTGCTGCTGGGTTCACCACCTGATGCGTTTTTCCATGTGCCTTGCGGTACAGCTCCCATGCATCGGCGGACGTACCGTCGCTCAGTGCGCAGCGAGACGTGGTCAGGTCATATTCGCCTCCAATTGAGCCACAGTACACGGCGGCGGGATTTGCAAGGCCGACCGGCTTGCTGCCATCCGCGCCCGCATGGTGTTCGCGAAAATAGGTCCAGGCATCGATCCGGGTGCCGTCGGGCAATTGGCAGATACCGCTCTGACCGTCCGGACCGTCATGTATACCGTAGAGCCCGCCTTGCGCGATGCAATATGTTGCCGCGGGATTGGCCAGACCGGTGTTGGCAGAGCTTGCGGCGGGCAGGGCCATTGAAAAGGCCATCGTCAGGGCCGCAATCGGGCCTGCGGAATTCAATAGACGCTTTGTCATGGTCACCTCGCAACATTGTGGACAGGGCAGGTTCTGAGGATCTTCGCCGTTTTGCAGATCGATCCGGTCCTGCACGGATACTGGGATCAGAGTTGTTCCACCTTGATCGAGTCTGCGGGATAAAAGGCCAAGTGATCCTTGATTTCGGCCACCGCGTCGATCGGGTTTTCATAACTCCAAGCGGCGTTTTCGGTGACTGAGGATTTGTTTACGATCGAGAAATGCGTGGCGTCTCCCTTGCCTGCGCATTGGGTGACTTTGTTGGTCCGATCCAGAAAGGCCATCGCAATGTCCGCACGCGGGAAGTAGATAACCGGGTCTTTGTCGCCTTCCAGAAGTTCCAGCGCGTTGTTGGTTTCACCCAAAATCGCGCCGCCTGAACGGACGCTCCATTTGCCCGGTGCTTTGCGGATCGTGATGGTGTCTGTCATTCCTGTTCCTTCCCTCGTCGTGTCAGGGCTTCTCCTCTGCCCAAACTATGTAACAATCCGGTGTCAGACCGGTGCGGTTGCGGCATCCAACCACAGTTGAGCGGCGTCGCCCAGCCTTGGCCGGACTTTTTCCGCGACGTCGCGGTGATAGGCGTTCAGCCAAGCACGTTCCTCTCGTGTCAGCATATCGACTACAATCAAACGCCTGTCGATTGGGACATAAGTCAGCGTACGCCAGTTCAGCATGGCGCGTTCATCGTCACCGCTGGGCAGGTTTGGGGCCTCTTCCACTACGACAAGGTTCTCAAGCCGGATGCCAAAAGCACCCTCGCGGTAATATCCCGGCTCGTTCGACAGGATCATACCCGGCTCAAGCGGGACATGGCTGACCCGAGACAGGCGCTGAGGGCCCTCATGCACGCTGAGATAGGTACCGACCCCATGACCAACCCCATGGTTGAAATCCTGCCCGGCCAGCCACAGCGGCAGCCGCGCTACGCATTCGATATCGCGTCCTGCCAAGCCAACAGGCCAGCGTAGCATCGACATGGCGATCATGCCTTTGAGGACGCGTGTAAAGCAGGCCTTCTCCTCATCCCCAACATCGCCGATTGCAATTGTGCGGGTGATATCGGTGGTGCCGTCCAGATATTGCCCACCGCTGTCCAGCACCAGCAGGTGACCGTTTTCCAGCCTGCTGTCGGTTTCCTCGGTCACGCGATAATGCATGATGGCCCCGTTCGGCCCGGTGCCCGCGATGGTGTCGAATGAGATATCCTGCAGCGCGTTGTCCCGGCGGCGGCTTTCTTCCAGCCGCGTTACTACCTGTGTCTCGGTCAGGGTGCCGGGCTTCTGCGCGTCTAGCCAACACAGCAGTTCGATCACCGCTGCGGCATCTCGCAGATGTGCCTCGGCCGTGCCTGCGATTTCGGCCGGGTTCTTGCGGGCTTTGGGCAGGGCGCAGGGATCGCCGCCATCGACCATACGGTCCCCCAACGCATCTGCTATGATCTGCGGAACCGTTCCCGGATCGACCTGTACCTTGCCTTCAAGTGCCTCAACCGCTGTCAGGAACGCGTCGGGTTGGTGTTGGGTGACCTGCGGGCCCAGATGATCCCCGATCCCGGTCAGTTTGGCAGCGGCCATGAACAGATCCACCCGCCCATCACCGTGCAGGATGGCAAAGCCATGGGCCACAGGGTTGTATGCGATGTCCGCGCCGCGGATATTCAACAGCCACATGATCGAATCCGGCAAGGTGATCACCGCTGCCGCGCGATCTGCGCTCTGCAGGTCACTCGCGAGGCGCTTGATTTTGCGCTCGGCGCTTTCACCTGCAAATTCAATCGGATGTGCCCTGACAGGATTCATCGGAGGGTCGGGTTGATCCGCCCAAATTCGGTCTACAAGGTTATCACAGCGCACCAGTTCGACGCCGCTGCCTTCAAGCTCTTTCTGTGCAGACGAAATCTGTCCTGCAGCGTGGAGCCACGGATCAAACCCGACTTTGCCGCCATTTGGCAATTGCTCTTTCAACCACGCGCTCAGGCTGACATCTGGCCATGGGACCGGCGTGTAATCCTGTGCGACCTGGGCCTTTACCTGTGTGCGATAGCGCCCGTCGATGAAAACCCCGGCAATGTCCGTGAGCGCCGCGCAAAACCCCGCAGAACCGGTGAACCCGGTAAGCCAGGCCAGCCTTTCATCCCGAGGGGCCACATATTCACCCTGATGCGCATCCGCACGCGGGATCAGGAAGCCCTGCAGGCCTTCGCGCGCCAGCTCGTCCCGCAAAGCGGCCAGTCGTGGTGGGCCTTGCTCGGGGCGTGCGGTCACTTCGAAACTCTGGAACATGGGCGGCCTCATTCGTCGGTCTTGCTGCGCGCAAACCTGCGGCCTGCGGTAGGAAATGTCCAGCGCCTCGGCGCACACTATTCTTCTGTCTCAAGAAAGCGTTGAATGGCCTGGATATACGGGTTGTAGGCCTCATTTCCAGGCAATGGTATCTGGTTGCCGGTCTCAAGGATCACAAGCGAGGCATTGGGGATTCCAGCCGCCAGTTTGCGCGCCTCGGACAGGGGGTGAACGGCTGTGTGCCGCCCGTGCAGAACCAGAGTGGGGCATTGCACCATCGGAAGAAGTTGCAGCACCGAGGTGCTATTGGCGATGTCACGGTAGTGAAGTCTTTCCTCGCTTGAATAAAGTGTCTGCAATTCATTGACCATGTGCCGAACGCTATCCAGCGGACCTTCTGGAAAATAGCTGAATTCAGCGCCCATAGCATAGCCGCTGCCCGGCGTGTTCCAGCCTTCCGCGATCAGTGACCGGATCGAGTCGGGTTGTTTGGTATCTTCCCGGTAATCTCGCCCTTCTGCCCATCCGCCGGAGATAATCAGCTTGTCAATCCGCTCGGGGTGCCTTGCGGCGAAGTGTAGGGCAGGGAAGGTGCCGCCCATTTCACCGAGAATGGAAAAGCGGTCAAACCCCGCTGCATTCACGACGGTCAGGATTTCTTCTATTCTGCGGTCATACACCGCCTGATGATCGATGTTTGAGCTGACGTCATTGTCCTTGTTGTAGCGTAACAGGCGGAAACGGTTTGCCATGTCCTGCAACCGGGTACGCTCGGACGGGATGCGCCATTCCGCCTCCAGATCGTGCACGACCGAACCGATGCGCAGCACCGGCAACCCATCACCGGAAAGCGTGTATGGAACAGCGCGGCCCTTCGCATCGCGCGCGTAACGCAGCCGTTGCGTATGGTTTTCTACGCCTGAATCGGTGTCGGCGTCACAGGTCACATCCGCCGCCATTTGCAACCCGCGCCGTACGACTGTCCGAATGATCCGTTGCGCTTTGCCATCATCGCCGACTGCCTTACGCGCCGCTGCGATACGTGCGCTGATCGTAGAATCCGAGACAAAGCGGCCACTCCATACCCGCGCGATGATCTCGTCCCGGGGCACCAGCTTACCTGGGTGCTGGGCCAAGAGGACCAACAGATCGAATACCTGAGGTTCGATTGCGACGGGCTCACCCCGGCGGGTCAGGACGTGTCGATCCACATCCAGAATACAGTCTGCAAACTCATAGCGCATGCGGCAAATACACTCCGTTTCTCGCGGAACGACAAGGTTCAACAACAATCTCAAGGGTTTCTAGGGCGTATCTCAGGACCAGCTACAAGCAGGCCGGGCAGGGTTGGGACACTATCCAAGCAGATAAACAGGAGAACGAATGATGTTCCTGCCCTTCGATATAGCGCTTATGCGCTATCCGTTGCGCCACCATAAGCAAAGTCGCCTTCAGCGGTGCAAAAACTGGCTTGGATGGCACTAAGTCTGCACTGTCGAAGCAGGGCCGTCAACTGGCCCGCTTCATCCCCATCACGCGCGCGCGGGCGCGCGGGTCGCTGTCGAACAGTGCGGCCAACTGCTCGGTCATAGCACCTGCAAGCTGCTCGACATCGGTGATCGTGACGGCGCGGTCATAATAGCGCGTCACGTCGTGGCCGATGCCGATGGCCAGTAGTTCTACCATCTTGCGTTTTTCGACCATGGCGATCACGTCGCGCAGGTGCTTTTCCAGATAGTTTGCCGGGTTCACGCTAAGCGTGGAATCATCCACCGGCGCGCCGTCCGAGATCACCATCAGGATCTTGCGGGCCTCACGCCGCGCGAGCATCCGGCGATGCGCCCATTCCAACGCTTCACCGTCGATGTTTTCCTTCAGCAGGCCCTCTTTCATCATCAGACCCAGATTGGGTCGCGCGCGACGCCATGGGGCATCGGCGCCTTTGTAGATGATGTGGCGCAGATCGTTCAGTCGCCCCGGTTGTTGCGGGCGGCCATCGTTCAGCCACGCCTCGCGCGCCTGACCGCCTTTCCAGGCCCGGGTGGTAAAGCCCAGAATCTCGACCTTGACGTTGCAACGTTCCAGCGTCCGCGCCAGGACATCTGCACAGATCGCGGCAATCGAGATCGGACGCCCGCGCATCGAGCCGGAATTGTCCAGAAGCAGCGTCACCACTGTATCGCGGAATTCGGTATCTTTTTCGACCTTGAAGCTTAGCGGCGTGGTCGGGTTGGCCACGACGCGCGCCAGACGTCCGGCATCCAGAATGCCTTCCTCGCGGTCGAACTCCCAAGACCGGTTCTGCTGTGCCTGCAAGCGACGCTGCAGCTTGTTGGCCAGACGGCTCACTGCGCCTTTCAGCGGTTCAAGCTGCTGGTCAAGGTACGCCCGCAGGCGTTCCAGCTCGGCCGGTTCGGCCAGATCTTCAGCTGCGATCTCTTCGTCGTGGGTGTTCAGATAGACCTTGTAATCCGGGTCCGCCTCGGACGCAGGTGGCGGGGCAGGCGGTTCTAGCGGAGCCTCGCCCTCGGGCATTTCAGCCTCATCGCCCATCTCATCCTCGGCCATCTCGTCCATCGAGACCTGAGCCTGAGACTGGTCCTGCTGTTCTTCCTGAGTTTGCTCAGGCGTCGCGTCGGCGTCCTGTTCGTCCTGATCATCCTGCCCGGTGCTGTCGGGATCGGGCTGCTCTTCGGCGTCTTCTTCGGCCTGATCTTCCTGTTCGTCGTCCAGTTCATCCGGGTCATCACCCAGCTGATCGCCGTAACCCAGATCTTTGATCATCTGTCTGGCGAATTTGGCAAATTCGGCCTGGTCCGAGAGGATTTCGTCAAGATTTTCCAGCGTCCCGCCGGCCTGTTCCTCGATAAATCCGCGCCACAGGTTCATGACATTCTCGGCGGCAGGCGGCATGTCGCGGCCCGTGGCCAGATGCCGGATCAGATAGCCCGCCGCCACAGCCAATGGCGCATCCGCAGGCTGTTTGCACTGATCATAGCCGCGCCGGATCGCCTCATGCCCGATCTTGACGTCGATATTCGACGCGGTGCCGGGCATGTCCCGCGCACCCATCGCCTCGCACCGTGCGGTCTCCATCGCCTCATAGAGATCCCGCGCCATATCACCCGGAGGGGCATATCGCGCATGGGTCGCGTCATCATGATATTTGCGTTGTAAAGCTAACGCGTCTGCCGTCCCGCGCGCCAAAAGAACCTCTTCGCGCGTCATCCGGCGTGAGACCTGCGGCAAACGCATCGACTCGCCCGACAGGCCCGATGGATCAACAGTGTAGCTCACCGACAATTCGGGGTCGTCGGCCATAACTTTAGTAGCCTCGGCCAGAGCCTTCTTGAACGGATCAGCAGGATTGTCGTTCTTCTGCACCATGTTCAATCGCCCTTTGTGTTGCAGTGACCCGCCGCATCAATGCGAAACCGGATCCCCCTTCATCTGGCCAAAAATACCTCCGCCGGAGGCATTGCGCCCCGGAGGGCGCAATTCATATTGCTTAGCCCAAGCTCGCGCTCGCCGCGCTTTCCGGCAGTTCCTCATCAAAGCAGCGCTGATAGAACTCAGCAACCGTCTGGCGCTCTAGCTCGTCACATTTGTTCAGGAACGACAGGCGGAAGGCATAGCCGATGTTGCGGAAGATTTCTGCGTTTTGGGCCCAGTTGATCACGGTCCGGGGGCTCATGACGGTCGACAGATCGCCGTTCATGAAGGCGGTCCGGGTTAGGTCGGCGACGGTGACCATCTGGCTGACGGTCTTGCGGCCCTCGGCGGTGTTGTAATGCGGCGCTTTCGACAGAACGATCATCGTCTCGGCATCGTGGCTGAGATAGTTCAGTGTCGAAACCAGCGACCAGCGGTCCATCTGCGCCTGGTTGATCTGCTGTGTACCGTGATAGAGGCCGGTGGTGTCGCCCAGACCCACAGTGTTGGCGGTCGCAAACAGGCGGAAGTTCGGGTTCGGTGTGATGATCTCGTTCTGGTCCAGCAAGGTCAGTTTGCCGTCATGCTCCAGCACGCGCTGGATCACGAACATCACATCCGCACGGCCCGCGTCGTATTCGTCGAAGACGATGGCAACGGGGTTGCGCAGCGCCCAGGGCAGGATGCCTTCGTGGAATTCAGTGACCTGCTTGCCGTCGCGCAGTTTGATCGCGTCCTTACCAATCAGGTCGATCCGGCTGATATGGCTGTCGAGGTTCACGCGCACGGCAGGCCAGTTCAGACGGGCGGCAACCTGTTCGATATGGGTCGATTTCCCGGTGCCGTGATAGCCCTGAATCATCACCCGGCGGTTATGGGTAAAGCCCGCAAGAATCGCCAGCGTGGTTTCGGGATCGAACTTGTAGGTCGGATCGATCACCGGCACGCGGTCGCTGCGTTCGGCAAAGCCTTTGACTGCCATATCGCTGTCAATGCCAAACACCTCGCGAACCGAAATGTCCTCGGTGGGTTTTGCGTTGATGTCGATCGATCCGTCAGCCATGCGCCTTGTCCTTATCCTTTGGCCCGTTCACCGGGTTTGAACCCGTGTGTGGTGCAACATATTGCGGGCAAGGGCAAGGGAAAGAGGTGACCGGATCACGTTAGCCAGATGTTTCTTTGAAACTGGCCTTATGCTGGCGCGGGTTCTAGTGAAAATCCCGGCTTGGGAACAGACGCTTGGCCTGTTCGCGCGGATGGCGGGCGCTTGGGCCGTTCTGCCGGGCGCGCGGGGTGTCATCCGCTTGCGGTTGGGTGATGCCGATGGCCTCATCCAGCGGATGCCCAAGCTCGGACAGTTTATGCGACATATCGGTGATTTCCTGCGCGATCAGATGCACGACGATCCCCTCGCGCTGCAGATACCCGCGGACCTGCAGCAACCGCCCGCCCATCACGATGCGGCGAAAGCGTTCATAGACCTTGGGCCAGACAACCACATTGCTGACCCCGGTTTCATCTTCAAGCGTCAGAAAGATCACGCCCGAGGCGGTTCCCGGCCGTTGGCGTGTGATCACCAGCCCGCAGACGCTGTAGCGGCCCAGCGGGATGTCCTGCAGCGTGGCATGCGGCACAAGGCCGGGGATGGATGGGCGCAACAGCTCCATCGGGTGCGAGCGTAGGGTCAGACGGGTCGAGACGTAGTCTTCGACAACCTCCTCGCCCAGATGCATCACCGGCAGGTTGACCTGCGGCTCATTGATGCTTTCGCCATCGATAGGGTCATTGAACAGCGGCAGGGCGGTTCGGCTGCGGATGGCTTTGACATGCCACAGGGCGTCGCGCCGGGTCAGGTCCATGCCGGAGAACGCATCTGCCTCGGCCAGACGGGTCAGAACATCCGGGCGCAGCCCTGCGCGCAGCCACAGCGTTTCGGGGTCCGGATAGCCATTGCCCCGCGCAGCCACGATCCAATCTGCGTCCTCCTGCTTGAACCCTTTGATCTGGCGAAAGCCCAGCCGCAGGGCCAGCGCCCCATCGGCGCGGCGTTCCAGCAGATTGTCCCAGGTCGAGGCGTTTACGCAGACTGGGCGGATCTCGACCCCATGCTCGCGCGCGTCGCGCACGATCTGGGCGGGGGCATAAAACCCCATGGGCTGTGAATTCAGCAGCGCGCAGGCAAAGATCGCCGGGTGGTGGCATTTCATCCAGGCCGAGACATAGGCCAGCATCGCAAAAGCCGCCGCATGGCTTTCGGGAAAGCCGTAATCGGCAAAGCCTTCGATCTGGCCAAAGCAGCGGTCGGCGACCTCGGGCGTATAGCCGTTGTTCAGCATCCCCGCGATGAACTTGTCACGATATGTGCCAATGGTCCCCATGCGCCGGAACGAGGCCAGCGAGCGGCGCAGGTGGTCGGCCTCTTCCGCCGAAAACCCTGCACCAACCACGGCGATTTGCAGGGCCTGTTCCTGAAACAGCGGCACGCCCAGCGTGCGCCGTGTCACCTCTTCCAAAGCGGGGCCGAAGGGTTCGGACTTTTCCAGCCCGTTGCGCCGCCGGATATAGGGCTGCACCATATCGCCCTGAATGGGGCCGGGGCGGACGATGGCAACCTCGATCACCAGATCGTAGAATTCGCGCGGCCTCATCCGGGGCAGGAAATTCATCTGCGCCCGGCTTTCGACCTGAAACACGCCCACCGCATCAGCGGCGCAGAGCATGTCGTAGGTCGCCGTGTCCTCTTGCGGGACGGTGGCGATGCTGAGGGTTTCGCTGTTGTGCTGTTGCATCAGGTCAAACGCCTTGCGGATACAGCTGAGCATCCCCAGCCCCAATACATCCACCTTCAGAATGCCAAGCGCGTCGATGTCATCCTTGTCCCATTCGATCACGGTGCGGTCTTCCATCGCGGCGTTTTCGATCGGGCATAGCTCATCCAGCCGCCCTTTGGTGATGACGAACCCGCCCACATGCTGCGACAGGTGGCGGGGGAAGCCGATGATCTCGCCAATCAGGCGAACCGTCTGCATCAGGCGCCGGTCTTTGAGGTCGAGGCCCAGTTCCTGCAGCCGCTCGGCATCAACGCCGCCATTGCTCATCCCCCAGATCTGGCCGGACAGGCCCGCGGTCACGTCCTGAGACAGGCCCATCACCTTGCCCACCTCGCGGATTGCCGCGCGAGATCGGAAATGGATGACCGTGGCACAGAGGCCCGCGCGGTGGCGGCCATATTGCTCGTAAATCCATTGGATCACCTCTTCGCGCCGCTCGTGTTCGAAATCCACATCGATATCCGGCGGCTCACCCCGGTATTTCGAGACAAAACGCTCGAACACCATGGCGATCATGTCGGGGCTGACATCGGTGATGCCCAGCAGATAACACAGGATCGAATTGGCGGCCGAGCCGCGCCCCTGACACAGAATGCCTTGCGAGCGGGCGAATTGCACAATGTCATGCACGGTCAGGAAATAGGTCGGGAAATCCAGATCCGCGACCAGCGCCAGCTCTTTCTGCATCAATTGCAGCGCACGCTCGGGTGGGCCACCCGGATAGCGCCGTTTCAACCCCTCGCGCGCCAGACGTTCCAGTCGCGCCAGCGGGGTCTCGGTACTGGCGATCTCGTCGGGGTATTCATAAGACAGCTCGCTCAGGTCAAAGCTGCAGCGGTCGGCGATTTCCAGTGTGCGGCGCAGCGCGCCGGGGTGGTCCTGAAACAGCCGGGCCATATCCGCATAGCTTTTTAGCCGCCGTTCCGCATTGGGCAGGGCGCGGGTGCCGATCTGGTCAATCGTGATGTGTTCGCGCATGCAGGTCAGCACATCGGCCAGTTGGCGGCGGTTGCCACGGTGCATCAGCACATCGCCTACCGCCACCATGGGGGCCGAGGCCCGCAGCGCCGCCTGCGCACAGGCCGCCAGATAGGCCCGGTCACTGCCGTCATAACGCGGCACGGCCCCCAGAAACACCGCATTGGGGAACTGCCGCCGGACGGTCTGAATGTCGGGGATGGCCTGTTTCAACCCTGCCTGAGGCAGCGCGATTAGGATCATCCCCTGACAGGCCGCCAGCATGTCCTGCAGGTCCAGATGACAGTCGCCTTTCTCGGCCCGTCGCTTGCCCAGCGTCAGCAGCCGAGTCAGCCGCTGATAGGCGGCGCGGTCGCGGGGCAGGGCCAGCCAGTGCACCGCGCTGTCGCGCAGAACCAGACGGCAGCCGACGATCAGCTTGGGCAGAGCGGGCACATCTGGTTTGTCGATCGGCTGCACATGCCCGACCTCTTGCCGGGATGAGGAATCGAGCCGGTGTTGCGAGCGGATTTGAACTGCGCCTTCCGCCTCGCGCCGCAGTTCTTTCAACGCGCTCCAGCCCCGGACCACCCCGGCCAGAGAGTTCCGGTCGGTGATCGCGATGGCCTTCAGGCCCAGCTCTGCCGCGCGGGTCACCAGCTCTTCTGGGTGCGAGGCCCCGGTCAGGAAGGTGAAATTGGTGGTCACGCCCAGCTCGGCATAGCCAGGGTCCTGCGCGTGTGAGCTGGGCGGGTTCGGTTTGGTCATGCGAATTCCCCATGCACGAACCATCCCGGATTTTGCGGGGTGTAATACAGCCACAATCGCCGCCCCTGCCGGGTTTCAATCTGCCAGTAATCGCGCAGGCCCGTGCGCCAGTTCTCATCCTCCAGCCACCATTCGGGGCAGATGCGTTCGGGGCCGGTTGAGCGGCCTGTGGTCAGCGACATGCGCCGCCAGCGAAAGCGGCGCGGCGGGTGTGGGCCTGATCCGGCGATGGGTTCCGGCGGAAACAGCTGCAGGGGGCGAGGGCGCAGGGCGACCCAACCGCCTGCAGGGTCGGAATAGGCGGCGGGCGAGATGATGAAGCTGCGTTCGGGGATATGGCTTTGCGCGGGCAGCAGGCGGTGGACCTGTTCCAACCCGATGCGGGTGCCGATGCGGGTGATCAGGTCATCCAGTTGATCTTTGCCCCGGCTTGCGGCGCGGCTGATCTGGCGCACCGGCAGGGGTTCCACCAGCGTGGCCTCGAGCCGCAGTTGATCGACGCCAAAGCCTGCATCCACCTCGGCCAGTCCACGCTCGAACAGGGGCAGGATGCGATATGGATCACGCAGAGGCCGGGCCAGCCGCAGTTCGACCTGCTGATGATCCTGATCCACCCGGCGCAAGGTCATGCACAGCTTGCGCGCGCCCATCTCCTGCGCTTTCAGCTTGTCGCAGAGCCGTTCCAGCAGCCGTTCCGCCCCGGCCATCATGTCGGACAACAGCCCAATGGGCTCGGGCAGGGTCATGCGCACGCCGTAATGGGGCGGATCGGCCAGCGGGGTAATCTGTTCGGGCTGATCCCCCAAGGCCTGATCCAGCCGCATCAGTACCTCGGGGCCAAAGCGGCGTGTCAGCGGCGCGCGCGGGGTTTGCGCCAGTTCGCCAATCCGGCGCAGTCCCAGCCGTTGCAGCGCGACCGAGGTATCCTCATCCAGCCGCAGCGCGGCCACTGGCAGGGCGCGGATGGCCTTCAGCGTATCTTGGGTTGCGACCCCCTCGCCATAATGTGCCAAGGCCCAGGCCGCGCCGCGTGTCGGGGCCAGACCGATCTGCACCGTCAGCCCGGCCCGGGCCAGACGCCTGCGCATGTCGGTCAGCATCATCTCTTCCCCGCCCGCAAGATGCGCCGATCCTGTGATGTCCAGAACCAGCCCATCCTCACCTTCCAGCCCGACCCAGGGGCAATAGCGCGTGGCCCAGCGGCGCAGGGCGTGCAGAAACCGTTGATCTCCTTGCGGGTCGGCGGGATGGCTTTGCAGATCGGGGCAAAAGGCGCGGGCATCGGAATAGGGCATGCCGCTGTGCAGGCCCTGCCGCTGGGCCTGTACATTCAGGCAATACACCCGGTTTGCATTGTTCTGTTTCAGCGTCAGAACAAACGGCCCATCGACCGGGCGCACACGCAAAGCCCGGTCACTTGCCAGCCGGGGAAACCAGAGTGAAACGATGCGGCGCTGCATCCCGCCGAACATATAAAACCCCCAAATGTTCTACATTTGTTCTTATATGTTCTTTACCCTCAAAGAGTCGAGTCCTTGAGGGTCAGATTGTCAGGGATTCAGAACCCAGGCGCTTACTTCAACGCCCGCGCCAAAAAGGCTTGTGTGGTCTGGTGCGAAGGGTGGTCAAACACCGCTTCGGGCGGGCCTTCTTCGATGATCCGACCGCTGTCGAGGAAACAGATCTTGTCGGCGGCCTCGCGGGCAAAGCCCATTTCATGCGTGGCCATCATCATCGTCATGCCCTGTTTCTTAAGCATCAGCAGAACATCCAGCACCTCGCCCACAAGTTGGGGATCGAGGGCCGAGGTGATTTCATCAAACAGCATGACCTCAGGCTGCATGGCCAAGGCGCGTACGATGGCGACGCGCTGCTGCTGCCCGCCCGACAATTGGTCGGGATAGTTGTGCATCCGGTCGGCCAGTCCGAACCGGGCAAACAGCGCTTCGACCTCGGGCTGCAATTCAGCGCGCGTCAGCCCACGCACCCGGCGGGGCGCGAGCATGACATTCTCAAGCGCGGTCATATGCGGAAACAGGTTGAAGCTCTGGAACACGATCCCGATCCGGGCACGCACCGATTGCGGGTTCAGACCAGGGATCGAGATATCCTCGCCATCCAGAAAGATCGCGCCGTCTTCGATGGGTTCCAGCAGGTTGATACAACGCAGCAGAGTCGACTTGCCCGACCCGGATGCGCCGATTAAGCAAACCATTTGGCCCTCATCAACGGTGAGATTAATCCCTTCACAGACCGTGCGGTCGCCAAAGCGTTTCACCACGCCCTGAAGTTCCAGTTTGGGCATCAGCGCCTCTCTCGCATTTGGCGGGCCATCAGGTGATCGGCGTAGCGTGTGGCGGGGATGGTGACGATCAGGAAGATGATCGCGGCCCCCACATAGGGGGTGAAATTCGCCAGTAGCGATTTGAATACCCCCGCCTGACGGAAGATCTCGACCGGGCCGATAAAGCTGAGCAGAGAGACATCCTTTTGCAGCGCAATCAGCATGTTCATCTGTGAGGGCACCACGTTGCGGATCGCCTGCGGCAACACCACGTCGCGCATCACTTGCCGTTCCGACAGACCCAGCGACAATGCGGCGGCGCGCTGGCTGTGGTGGACGCTGTCGATGCCTGAGCGGAAGATTTCAGCCACATAGGCCGAGTAAGTCAGGATCAGCGCCAGCGAGCCCCATATGTAAGGCGAATTCCACGGGCGCGGCAGGCCGAGCCCCGGAATGCCGAAGCCGATCAGATAGACCGTCAGGATCACTGGCACGCCGCGGAAAATGTCGGTGAACGCCGCGCCAAAGATGCGCAGCGGAAACAGGGCGGGGGATTTGGCATCCCGCGCCAAGGCAATCAACAGGCCAAGCACGGCGATCGCCGGTGCGGACCACAAAAAGATCATCACGTTGATCCGAAACGCCTCAAGCAGTTTCGGGAAGGTTTTGACAAGCGTCTCGCCGTTAAAAAAGCTTTGCTGAACCTTCGACCAGCCCGGCGCGAGCGGCACCAGAAAGTAGATCGCGGCCACAACAGTGACCGTGCTAATCGTGGCGATCACCAACGAGCGTCGACGTTGGTGCGCCTCATACCGTTCGCGGCGGGTCATCCCCGCCGCCTTATGATCTGCCATGTTACTTGATCAGAGGGACACCAGTGGTGTCCTGCAGCCATACGGCTTCGATTTCGGCCAGTTTGCCGTTAGCTGCCAGTGCCGCCAGCGCCTCGTCCACGCAGGCTTTCAGAGGGTTGCCTTCTTCCATCAGCATGCCGAAATGATCCGGATTGTCATTTTCATCCGCCGGGAACTGACCGATGACCTTTGAGCCTTCGATCATCACCGCGCTGAGGAACAGGGCGGTGGGCAGATCGAACAGGGCCGCATCAATCTGGTTGGCCGACATGGCAGCGTTAACGTCAGCATTGTCGCCATACAGCAACGGGTCGCTGTCGGGCTGGATGATGCTTGCCAGTTTCGGCACCGCCGTGGTCGAGCCAACGGCCCCCCATTGCAGGCCTTTCAGCGCTTCAAGCGTCGGGGCAGTGTCGGTCGAATTGGGGCTGACCAGAACTGCCATCGGGGCGGTGTAGTAAGGGGTAGAGAAATCGACCACCTGATCCCGTTCAGGCGTGATCGAATATTGCTGCATGTTGACGTCAAATTCCTTGGCGCCGGGCTGGATCGCCTCGT
This sequence comes from Ruegeria sp. D7, assembly GCF_056534355.1. Classification (NCBI taxonomy): domain Bacteria; kingdom Pseudomonadati; phylum Pseudomonadota; class Alphaproteobacteria; order Rhodobacterales; family Roseobacteraceae; genus Ruegeria; species Ruegeria sp. D7. The sequence continues at coordinate 133,459 of NZ_JBQFPG010000003.1, read as the reverse complement.
CGAAGGACGAGCGGACCCAAACGACATCATCAGCTGCGAACCCCATTTCTTCAGCCACGGCATAAGCAACGGCTGCCTCGAACCCTTCGCCGCTTTCTGGCGCGTCGTCGATCACCCACGGATAGTAGGCCGGGTTGCCCGTTGCGATGGTGAATTTGCCGTCTGTCAGCGTTTTGCCAGCAGCGCATTGTTCTTGCGCATAGGCCGCTGTTGACAAAAACAGAATTGAAGTTGCCGCGATCGAGAGTGTCTTGGACATCCGATACAAACCTCCTGTTGGATTGGGTTGCGGTCAAAGTAATTCTGCCTAACCCGACTGTCCAGCGGATGCTTGATCGTCGACCTGCGGGACGGGTTGGCGTTCATGTGTCCGATCCTTGTGCCGGCCTCTTGGCCTGCCAGGAATCCCAGGGACGGCACAGGGAGGAAACCTGTTGCATAAGTGACCGCACGCTCGGCCAACGGCCGGAATGCGGCGCAGGAACTGGCAATATTCTGCCGGGGAGCAGCTGGGCTCTTTTCTTTTTCCTAAAGATATTATTAAAACTGCTTCACCACTCAAACCGGCAAAGAACCTTCTTGCAGTACAACGCACGCAATACTGATACGATCTGGTCGCGCCTGCCCGGCGTCGCGCGAATTGCCGTTGTTTTGGGACTTTTCAGTCTGATCTCGGCCTGTGCCAAAAATCCGAATGAGGTGGACTTGGATCCCGAACGTCAGGCCATGGCGTTGCAAGAGGTCTCAAGAAAACATGCGCTGGGACAAAGAGTGTGGTGCGTGCCCTACGCACGAAATCTCAGCGGCATCGAAATTCGTGGCAACGCCAAGGATTGGTGGGGCAAGGCCCGCAATGGGTTTGACCGGGGTAATGAACCGGAGGTCGGTGCGGTGATGTCGTTTCGGGCCACCAGAGGGATGCCCCTGGGACATGTGGCTGTCGTGTCCGATATTGTCACCGAGCGGGAAGTCATTGTGAACCACGCAAACTGGCTCCGGAATAAGGTGTCGTTGCAGATGGGCGTGAGGGACGTGTCCAAAAACAATGATTGGACGCTTGTCCGGGTTGAAAGCCGGCCGGGCAGTTACGGCAGTTCGTACCCGGTGAACGGGTTTATCTATCCGAATTTTGGTGAGTAATCTGAGCTCTCCGCGCCCCGGCCGGTAGCTGGTACGGTGAAGCCGAGCGTCCGACGTGCCGCTGTCATCCGTGCGCGTGTGTTCGGTGGCGGGTATGTTTACATTGACACATGATCAATGACTGCAGGGCAGCGCAAAGCAGCCACTTGAAAACCAGGTGGCTTCCTCATCTAACGATATCCGTCTGGGTCGTTAGGGGTGTGTAGCAATGTGCCTTCAAACGCGTCGAGATCATCAGTCATTTGCAGCCAAGGCAATTTGCTTTGCTTGTTGACGTGAAAAGTCGGTTTGAAATCTTCCGGGTTTTCGAGCGACGCTGCGTAAAGGTGCATACCACCCGGATAATGATCGGCTTCAAATCCAATAGGTGATCCGCACGTCCCGCAAAAGTGCCTGAAAACGCCTTTGGAACTTTCATAAGTGCCGGGTTTATCGCCGGTCCACTCAAAGTTCTCTATCGGCACGCCTAACCAGGCAACCACCGGCGCGGCACAATTCCGACGGCAATCATCGCAGTGGCAATAGCATGCCCATGTTTGACTGCCCTGGTAGGCCCAGCTCGTTCTTTTACACAGACAATACCCGTGCGTCGCCATTAGATTTCCCTCCCAAACTCCTGAAACATAGGACGCAGGTAAGTTTTGAGATGGATATTTTGGGACGTTTCATCAGCAGAAAACGTCGGCGCTCAGGGCCAATTTGGACTCTTTCCCGCCATTTGAATGAAAATTGAGTATCTTTGGCATCAGCTCATACGCTTGGCTGATGTCCTCATGAAAAGAAACCCGCCGAAATTTGGCGGGTTTCATGTGGTTCAATGGTAGTTCGTTGCCTAGATCAGCCGAACACACGCCCCAGCGCGCCGTCTACGGCGTCGGTGATCTGATCGATGTCGTCCGCTGTCGCGATCAGCGCCGGTGAGAAGCACAGCGTGTTGTTGCGGCTGGGGATCGAGCGGTTGGTGGCACCGATGATGACGCCCTGCGCCATACAATCTGCGACAACGGCCTGAACGCGCTTTTCGTCCATCGGATCCTTGGTGGTCCGATCGGTTACTAGCTCGGCGCCAAGGAACAGACCCTTGCCGCGCACGTCGCCGATGACTTTGTGCTTTTCCATCAGCGCCTGCAGGTTGCCCATCATGCGATCACCCATGTCGACGCAGTTCTGCAGCAGGTTTTCATCCTGAATGATGCGCATGTTTTCAACCGCTGCCGCCGGACCGGCAGTGCAGCCGCCAAAGGTCGAGATATCACGGAAATAGTTCATCGGGTCTGCCGCGTCGTCTTTGAACATGTCAAAGACTTCCTCGGTGGTGACCATGCAGGCGATCGCGGCATAACCCGAGGCAACGCCCTTGGCCATGGTCACGAAGTCCGGCTTGATGCCGTACTGCTGATAGCCGAACCACGTGCCGGTCCGACCTACGCCGCAGACAACCTCGTCAATGTGCAGCAGGATGTCGTATTTCTTGCAGATCTCCTGCACGCGGGGCCAATAGCCTTCAGGCGCTTCGATGACGCCACCGCCTGCGGTCACGGGCTCAAGGCACAGGGCGCCAACGGTGTCGGGGCCTTCGCGCAGGATGACCTCTTCGATCTGATCTGCAGCCCATTCGCCAAAGTTCTCTTCAGGTGCGCCGTCCAGCTCGTGCTTGCGGTACTCCATGCAGTGAGGCACGCGCACGAAATCGGGTGCAAAGGGACCGTACTGCGCGGTGCGCTCGTCCTGACCACCTGCCGACATGGTCGCCAGGGTGGAGCCGTGATAGTCGCGGTCGCGATACAGGATCTTGGTTTTCTTGCCGCCATATTTCTTGTGCGCGATCTGGCGGATCATCTTGAATGCCTTCTCGTTCGCCTCAGAACCTGAGTTGGTGTAGTACACGCGGCTCATGCCCGGCATCTTTTCGATCAGCATTTCCGCGAAATTCGAACCGGGGATCGAGCCTGCGGTGTTGGCGAAGTAGCACAGCTTCATCAGCTGGTCATAAACCGCCTTACAGATAGATTCGCGGCCATAGCCCACGTTCACGGTCCAGACACCGCCTGATACGGCATCCAAGTGCTCTTTGCCCTTTTGGTCCCACACGCGCATGCCTTTGCCTTCGACAATGATACGGGGATCGTTGGTCTCAAACGGCTTGTGCTGGATCAGGTGATGCCAGAGGTGGGCGCGGTCGGCTTCGACGACGCGGGAAAGATCGTTTTCGTTGAACGTGCCGTCCATGACATGTCCTTTCAAAAGTGGGGCGCGCGGGGAATCAGTAGGTCCCGGCGGGCGCAAAGTGACGTGATACTGCAGATCAACGCGAATGGTGCGCGTGAAGTAGGGCCAGATTAGCCCATAGGATATCTCCAGTGTAGCTCAAACGCGTATTAATACGGGTTTGTTATGACGTAAACTTTGTGCTCAATACGACAATCTGACGAGTTTGGGAGGATCGCCGGATGACAGCCACACCTATCTACCAGCAACATCTGGATAAAACCCCGGCGAATTTCACGCCGTTGTCTCCGCTGAGCTATCTTGAGCGGACGGCGGCAGTGTATCCGGATTACCCATCCGTTGTGTATGGCGAGCGCCGGTATAGCTGGGCAGAAACCTATGCGCGGAGCCGACGTCTGGCCAGCGCGCTGACTACGCATGGCGTAGGCGTGGGCGATACAGTCTCGATCATCGCGGCCAATATCCCCGAGCTGTATGAGGCGCATTTTGGCGTGCCCATGGCAGGGGCGGTGCTGAACGCGATCAACACGCGGTTGGATGCGCCGATCATCGCCTTCATTCTGAACCATGCCGAAGCCAAGGTTCTGCTGGTCGATCCCGAGTTTTCAGGCGTCGTGAAACAGGCGTTAGGACAGGTGGATCACAACATTCTGGTGATCGACATCGAAGACGCCAGTATTGACGGTGGCGAGCGATTGGGAGATCTGACCTATGAGGGTCTGTTGGCCGAGGGTGATCCGGAGTTCGACTGGTCTTTGCCCGAAGACGAATGGGATGCGATCACGCTGAACTATACCTCGGGCACCACCGGCAACCCCAAGGGTGTAGTCTATCACCACCGCGGCGCGGCGCTGAACGCGACGTCGAACATTCTGACATGGGGGATGCCGCAGCATTCGGTCTATCTGTGGACCTTGCCGATGTTCCACTGCAACGGCTGGTGTTTCCCGTGGACGATGGCGGCCAATGCGGGCACCTCCGTCTGCCTGCGCGCCGTACGGGACGAACCGATCTATCGCGCCTTCCGAGAAGAGGGCGTAACTCATTTCTGCGGCGCGCCGATCGTGCTGAACATGCTGGCCAATGCACCGGATCACCTCAAGGATTTCACGCAGCAGATTAAGGCGATGACCGCTGGCGCTCCACCGCCGGCCAAGGTGATCGAAGCGATGGAAGGGATGGGTGTCGAGGTTACCCATGTCTATGGGTTGACCGAGACTTATGGTCCATCCGTCGTCTGCGCCTGGAAGGACGAATGGAACGACAAGGGTGCAGAGGACCGCGCCGCGCTCAAGGTGCGTCAGGGTGTGAAATACGTGGCATTGTCTGGCTTGATGGTCGCAGACCCGGAAACCATGGAGCCTGTGCCCTCGGATGGCGAAACCATGGGTGAGATATTCATGCAGGGCAACATTGTCATGAAGGGCTATCTCAAGAACGCCGAGGCGACCGACAAAGCCTTCAAAGGCGGGTGGTTTGCCTCGGGCGATCTGGGCGTGATGCACCCGGATGGCTACATCGCGCTGAAGGATCGGTCCAAGGACATCATCATCTCGGGCGGCGAGAATATTTCATCGGTCGAGGTTGAGGATACGCTTTATAAACACCCGGCTGTTATGGAGGCAGCGGTGGTGGCCCGCCCGGATGAGAAATGGGGTGAAACGCCGTGTGCATTTGTTGAATTGAAACCGCAGGCAGAGGCGAATGAGGCGGAGATCATCGCTTTCTGCCGGGATCATATGGCCCATTTCAAAGCACCCAAGACGGTTGTGTTTGGGGCGTTGCCCAAGACGTCGACGGGGAAGATTCAGAAGTTCATCCTGCGCGACCGGGCGCGTGAATTGGCTTAATCGAAGATCGACAGATCAAGTGGCAGCATCTCGCCCATCCAGATAGCGCGATCCCGGTGATCAGCCAAGTGATCGCCGGTTTCTGGATGCGTAAAGATGGTCAGCCCTTGCCGGTTCAGGATCAGCCAGGGAAAGACCTGATCAAAGGCTTCGGCTGGAAAGCCCAGCTGGCAACTCCATCGCGGATGCGGGCCAACATTGCGCGCATGCATGTGGCCCATCTGGACAGCGGGAAACAGACGCGCGGCCTCTTCACAGACCTGCCGTGCCGTGTCCTGAGTGTCGGCGTCGAAATAGACATGGGCGTGGTAGCCGGTGATCTTGGGCATGGGGTTCTCCATCTGTCGTTGCATAGAAACCTAAGGACGGCGCGAGGATTTGTGCACCCGCACCGCCACACAGACTCTGTGCGCCGGTTCAGAGCGGAGCGTGCAGGTCAGGATGGGCTGCGGCAAAGGCCGAATGCTCGGCGCAGACGGCCTCGACTGCTGTCAGGCGTGGCATATCGGATAGATCAACTTCCCACCGGCGCGCATTATAAAGCTGTGGTATCAGGCAGATATCGGCCAGACCCGGCGTTTCACCGGTGCAGAACGGGGATTGATCAAAGCCGCCCAGCAGCGATTCAAACGCGAGCAGACCCGGCCGGATGAAGTGACGCATCCAGTCGCCGGGCATGTCGCCTGCACCTTGGGTGAGCGCGGTGGCATGTTTGGCAACCGACAGATTGCAGACCGGATGGATATCCACCGCGATACTGTGCGCCAATGCCCGCGCCGCGGCTCGCTTGGCCGGATCGGTTGGCAGCAGACCCAGTTCGCGGGTCTCATCCAGATAATCGATGATCGCCAGCGATTGGGTCAACCGAACCCCATCGATATCCAGCACCGGGACCAGACCTTGCGGGTTGCGGTCCAAATGATCCGGGGCGCGATGCGCCCCGTTCACCAGATCCACGACGACCGGGCGGTAGGTGATCCCAGCCAGATTCAGTGCAATCCGCACCCGGTAACTGGCGGACGAACGCCAGTAATCAAACAGAACCACTTCGGACATACGATGGTTAGCCTTTGCTTAGTTCCTTGGCATGCAGCCAGTCGGCATGCTGAGGGGCTCGTTTGGTGCGCGACCATTCTTCGAGCATATCCCATTTGACCGAATCCAGCCGGGCCAGCATGGCCTCTTCCTCGGGGTCGGGGCAAGCCAGTTCCACCCGGTGACCGTTCGGATCGAAGAAATAGATCGAATGAAAGATCGAATGATCCGTGACACCCAGAACCTCGACGCCGTTGGCTTCGAGATGGTCCTTGAATGCGATCAGCTCATCACGGTCCTTCACCTTGAATGCGATGTGCTGCACCCAAATCGGCGTGTTGGGATCGCGCCCCATTTCCGGCTTGGTAGGCAGCTCAAAAAACGCCAGCACATTGCCATTTCCGGCATCCAGAAACAGGTGCATGTAGGGATCAGGTTCATGGGTGGAGGGCACATGGTCTTCGGCAATCGCCAGAATGAAATCCATGTTCAGCATCTTGCCATACCATTCAACGGTCTCTTTCGCGTCCTTGCAGCGATAGGCGACGTGGTGAATCTGTTCGATTTTCATGGGCTTACTCCTGTTTCAGGGCTGCGGCGTCCAACGCCTGCTTCAGCACCGCGTTGTCGCCGATGTGGTTTGCCAGAACCAGCACAAGGCGCGCGTTGAACGCATCGCTTTCGGCTTTCTCAAGCCCTTCATGGGCGGCCACCAGATCGGCATAGAAATCGTCTGCCTGGGTCAGATTGGATGAGAGGATCAGATCAGCCATGTCGCTTACTCCTTGCCTGTGGCGCGGCGCACCGCGTGCCGGAATGCATTTTCTTCGTAGGTGTCGCGGCGGGCGGCCACGTGCTGATCGGGACGGATCAGATAGACCGCTCCGCTGGCATCGCCCAGATAGCGGCGCTTCAGCGTCAGGGTCGGGTCGTCTTTGACCGAGAGTGCCAGGCGTTTGACGATGATGCCATCGACCTCGATCTCATCTGGTGCATCGGCGTCGATGGTCAGCAGCGTGAACTGTCCAGCCAGTTTAGGCAGTAGAAAGCCATCACCCAAAGGCGCATCGGGACAGGACGCTCCGGGACGCGTCTGCGTCGGCCCGTTCAACGCATCCGCCGAATTCAGCGACGAGCCGTCATAGACGCAAGGTACGCTCAGGCGGCCAGAATTCACCATCGGGCGGGCGAAGTCATAGTGCTCGCTCAAGTCCAGCACCGCATCGCGCAGGATGCGTGACATCTGCGATTTCGGGGTGATGAAATCGGTCGAGCGAGTCGAGTTCAGGATATTCTCGTCCGCGCCGTGAATGCGTTCCTGATCGTAGCTGTCCAGCAAAGATTCAGGTGCGCTGCCATCGATCACCAGTTTCAGTTTCCAGCACAGGTTGTCGGTATCCTGCACGCCCGAGTTTGCGCCCCGTGCGCCAAACGGGCTGACCTGATGGGCACTGTCACCGGCAAAGATCACGCGGCCATGGCGGAATTGCTCCATCCGGCGGCACTGGAAGGTGTAGATGCTGACCCATTCCAGCTCGAAATTTACCTCCTCGCCCAGCATGGCCTTGAGGCGCGGGATCACGTTTTCCGGGCGCTTTTCGCGTTCCTTGTCGATATCCCATCCCAGTTGCAGATCGATGCGCCAAACGCCATCGGGTTGTTTATGCAGCAACGCAGATTGGCCTTTGTTGAACGGCGGATCGAACCAGAACCAGCGTTCCGAAGGGAAATCGGCCTCCATGATCACATCAGCGATCAGGAAGTTGTCTTCGAACACGCGGCCCACAAAATCCTTACCCATCATGGCGCGCATGGGTGAGCCCGCGCCGTCGCAGGCGATGACCCAATCCGCCTCGATGGTGTATGAACCCTCAGGCGTTTCGACCTCAAGCTTGACGTGATCGGGGTGGGTTCCAACGGCTTCGACCTTGTTGCGGCCGCGGATTTCGATCGGTGCACCCTGCGCTTGCAATTCGCGGACGCGGTCGACCAGAAACTGCTCGAAATAGTATTGCTGCAGGTTGATGAAGGCCGGGCGCTGATCGCCGCTGTCGGGCTGCAGGTCGAACTCGTAAACCTGACGTTCGTCGAAGAACACTTTGCCCTTGTTCCAAAGAACGCCCTTGTCCACCATCGGCTGCCCGCAACCCAGACGGTCGAGGATTTCCAGCGGGCGTTTGGCAAAACAGATGGCGCGGCTGCCGAAGCTGACCTTGTCGTTGTCGTCCAGCACCAGCACCTCGACCCCTTGCTGGGCCAGATCGATGGCGGCGGCCAGACCCACCGGACCGGCCCCAACAACGATGACCTTGTGGCGCACGGGCGCTGGCGCGGATTGATCCGGGCTGGCCTCGTAGGCATAAAGTGGAACTTCAAAGATCTTGTTCACTCTCTCTCTCCCATTTCTGGCGCATCGGGCGCACCTCATCTGTTCCCCGGCACAGTTGCGCCGGAGGTCTTGCGTTAGAGTTTCACCGTCAAATCCGGGCCGCCACGATCTGGATCAAATCCGGCCCGGAATTCTTAGCCCTGCAGGGCCTCCCACATCTCCAGATCGCGCTGGGCGGTCCAGATACGGGGCGTGTCGATGCCGCGGGCCTCGTCATAGGCGCGGGCAACATTGAAGGGCAGGCAGTGTTCGTAGATCGCATAGTCGGCGAATTTTGGGTCGCATTCTGCGCGCACGGCGTCCCAGGCTTCTTTCAGCGAACCGCCACGCGCCGCGACCTTTGCTGCCGGGCGGTAGGTGCTTTCCACGAAATCGCGGGTGTTTTCGATGGCCGCGTTGACCATGTCCTTACCGACCAGAGCGTCGCCGCGCCCCGGCGCGATAGCGTCTACGTCGAACCACTTGATCTCATCCAGCGTATCGCCCCAGTCGCTGAAATGCCCGTCGCCGCAATAGCAGGCCGAGTGGTATTCGACGATGTCACCGGTGAACATGACATTCTGATCGGGCACGTGGATGACGATATCGCCAGCGGTATGCGCACGGCCCAGATGCATCAGGTCGATCCGGCGGTTGCCCAGATAAACCGTCATTGTGTCGCTGAAGGTGGTGGTGGGCCATGTGAGGCCGGGGATGCTTTCGTGTCCTTCAAAGAGACGCGGGAAGCGTTGGAATTCGCTGTCCCAGTCTTCCTGACCACGTTCAACCACCATGGCGCGCGCCATATCCGACATCAGGATCTGTTGCGCACCAAAGGCGCTGGCACCTAGCACGCGTACTGCGTGGTAATGGGTCAGCGCCACATGGGTGATCGGCTTGTCAGTCACCGACCGCACGCATTCGATCACCTTGTTGGCCAGACGCGGGGTCGCCTGCGCCTCGACAATCATCACGCTGTCATCGCCGATGATCACGCCCGAGTTCGGGTCGCCTTCGGCGGTGAAGGCATAGAGCCCTTCGCCCACCTCAGTGAAGCTGATTTTCTTTTCCGACATGTCCCCCTGGGACGCAAATGCCTTGGCCATATCAGTGATTTCCCTTCTGGACAGCGACTGGCTTTGATGATGTTGTCGCCATATGTTTGAACGTCGATTTTTGCCTTATTGGGCAACCGCTTGTGTTGTCATTGCCTGCGCCATCATCCTGCTGTGGATGGGCCGCGAACCGATTTGCAAATGCGGTTATGTCAAGCTGTGGCATGGTGAAACCTTCAGTTCCGAAAGCTCGCAGCATCTGACCGATTGGTACACGCCCAGCCACATCATTCATGGCTTTCTGTTTTACGGTCTTCTGTGGCTGGTGGCGCGCCGCCTTGCGGTTGGCTGGCGGTTGTTCATCGCCACCTTGATAGAAGTCGCGTGGGAGATTTCCGAGAACACCAATGCCGTGATCGAACATTACCGCGCGGTTACGATCTCGCTGGATTACTACGGCGACAGTGTCGTCAACTCGATCGCCGATATTGGCGCGATGATGCTGGGGTTCTGGTTGGCGCGTCGCCTGCCGATCTGGATGACGGTCACCATTGCGCTGGGATTCGAGATCCTGACCACCACGCTGATCCGCGATGGTCTGACGCTGAACGTGCTGATGCTGCTTTATCCCATCGAGGCCGTTAAGGACTGGCAGAGCGCGCTCTGAATATGCGGACTGGACCTGCATCAATCTCTGGCGAATGGATTTTCGAGTGCGGGCAGCACAGTGCCGGTGCAATCGCCGAACCCGATGGTATAGCCGTCGCCCTTGGCTGCGCCGGTCAGGGTCAGCGTGTCGCCGTTCTCGATGAAGGTGCGGGTCTCGCCTGTGTCCAGCGTCAGTGGCTCTTTCCCGCCCCAGCTGAGTTCCAGAAGTGATCCGCGCTCTGGCTTGTTCGGCCCCGAAATGGTGCCGGACCCCAACAGGTCGCCCGTGTTCATCGGACACCCAGACGTCGAGTGATGCGCCAACTGCTGCGCCGCCGAGTAATACATCTCGCGATAATTGGTTCGTGCGATGGTCGTGGCGTCTTTATTCTCGGGCGCCATCGTTACGGATAGATCGATGTCATAGAGCATCGGGCCGCAATCCTTCAGGTGGTCCAGCAGGGCGAACTCACGGTCGGGCGTATCGCAGCGGAACGGTTCCAGCGCCGCTTTGGTCACGATCCAGGGGCTGATCGAGGTCGCGGTCGCCTTGGCCTGAAATGGCCCCAGCGGCTGGTATTCCCAGGCCTGAATATCACGCGCGGACCAGTCGTTTAGCAGGACATAGCCAAAGATGTTGTCATCGGCTTCCTGCACCGTGATCGGCCCATCCGAGGGTGTGCCGACGATAGCGCCCATCTCAAGCTCGATGTCAAAGCGGCGGCTGGGCAGGAAAGCAGGCAGCTCCTGATCGGGCGATTTCAATTGACCCCAGGGGCGACGGATATCCGTGCCTGAAACGACAACAGACGACGCGCGGCCGTTATAGCCGATGGGGATGTGCAGCCAGTTCGGCGGCAACGCGTTTTCCGGGCCGCGGAACATGGTGCCCACGTTCTGGGCATGGTGGCGGCCCGCGTAGAAATCGGTGTACTCGCTGACGGCAAAGGGCATGTGCATCTCGGCCTCGTCCTGCGGGATCAGCAGACCTTCGATCTTGTGCTGTTCGTCCGAATCTTCAGCCAATAGCTTAGATAGGCGGTCGCGCAATGCAGCCCATACGGCAGGGCCTTCTTCCATCAGCGGATTCCAGAAGGGCAGATCGAACAGCGGCTCATCCGACAGCGCGATTAATCCATCAGCTTCGGCAGCAGTCACGTCGAAGATCATGTCGCCGATGGCAACGCCGCAGCGGGGCTCGGTGGTTTCGGTCGAGAACACGCCATAAGGCAGGTTGTTCAGCGGGAAGGGGTGGTCGGCGGAATTGGCCGATGCGACCCAGGATTTCTTCAAAGGCATATTGCGTCCTTATGTCTTTCGGTTACGAGGCGGCGCGCAGGGATTTGAAGCCCAGCAGGACTGCCGCCAATATCATGAAGCTGCCACCGATCCGGTCGAGCCAAAGCCTTGCCGGCCCCTGCAGTCGCCGGGCTAGCCAACTGGCAGTGGAGCCATAGGCCATCAGAAACAACCCGTCTATGATCAGATATGTGGCCGAGAGGATGGCGAATTGCGGCCAGAAAGGCAGCGCGCCATCGATGAACAGCGGAAACAAAGCGGCGAAGAACACCACCGCCTTGGGATTCGCGGCAGAGGTGATGAAGCCCTGCATCCAGAGCGCCTTGCGGCTGGCACGTGGCGCATCGTTGGTTTCGGCAACACGTGCCTTCACGATTTGCTTGACGCCGAGATAGACCAAATAGGCCACGCCCAACCACTTGATCACGGTAAAGGCCGTCCCGGACGTGGCGATCAGGGCAGCCAGACCCAGACCGGCGGCCAACATTTGAAAGAAATTGGCCGTCAAATCACCCGCAGCGGTAAAAAAACCTCGCCGCAGCCCATTGGTTGCCGAGTTCGACAGCATCAGCAACTGGCTTGGCCCCGGTGTGCTCATCAGCAGCAACACCGTCGCCACATGGGTGATCCAGATATCAAAACTCATCTCGTCTCCGGTGATCCTTCAACTTGTCACTTGTCGAATAATAGTTGATTTTGTAACTAACAAGGATGACTCAGCCTAAAAATGACCAAAAAGATGAGTTTGATTTGCGAAATTTCCTTCCGTTCCTGTTGAATCAGGCGGCCGAGGAAAGTTCGCTTGAGTTTCAGCGCGTTTACAAGGATCGCTACGGAATGCTGCGCACCGAATGGCGGGTGCTGTTTCATCTGGGCAATCATGGTGAGATGACCGCACGCGACATTGTTGAGCGTGCCAAAATCCACAAAACCAAGGTCAGCCGTGCGGTCAGCCGATTGCAACAGCGCCGATATTTGCAAAGGTTGCGGGATGAAAATGACCGGCGGGTTGAGCGGCTATCGCTGACCTCGGCTGGCCAGAAGGTTTATCGCGAGTTAAGCGGTATCGCGCAGGATTATGATCAGAAACTGGCATCGCGTTTCACCACGGGTGAGGCCGCTTTGCTGCGCATGATGCTGCGACGTCTGGCCGGAATGGATTAGGGTACTGGTAATCCGGTACAGCTGCCCCCAGATCAACGTCATAACGGACACAGGAACGACACATGACAGCGCCGGATTCCCCAACGGCAAAATCCCATGATCTGATAGATTGGTTGGTGACCCGAGGCCTGGAAGGGGCCGACAAACAAGAACTTTTGGACGGGTATTGCACCCGTTTGGTTGATCTTGGTGTTCCCTTGATGCGCTTTCATGCGGCGCAACCGGCCTTGCATCCCGTCTATGGCGGAACGGGCTATAGCTGGTACCGCAGCAAAGGAAGTAATCTGGAAACCTTCGAGTATTCCGAAGAGCCCAGTGAAGTTTGGACACAAAGTCCGCTATATGCCGTATTGCACGAAGATATCGATGCTATCCGTGAACGGCTGGTCGACCAGAACGAACCCAGCCGCTTTCCTCTGCTAAACGAGTTGCGGGAAAACGGAGCCACGGACTATTACGCGACTGGCATCAGCTTTGATGTGCCGGCTCAACGCAATCCCTATGATGCGAAAGAGGCAATCGACGGCGTCTTGATGTCCTGGTCCAGCAATGCGCCGGAAGGATTCTGCGACGATGATCTGGATGTGATCAATACGGCGCTACCGCATCTGGGGCTGGCTCTGAAGTCAGCCTCGAACGCGCGGGTGTCGAAAGATTTGATGCGGGTTTATCTGGGGCGCGATGCCGGTCGTCGGGTCTTGTCCGGTGAAATCCGTCGCGGGTCACTGCAGCAGATTGATGCGGTGATCTGGAACTTCGATCTGGAAGGGTTCACCAGCCTGTCGGAAGAGATGCCAGGGATCGAAGTCATAGATATGCTGAATGACTACCTGGGTGTGGTGGTCGATGTTGTTCATCAATGCGAAGGCAACATCCTGAAGTTCATGGGCGACGGTGTCATGGCGATGTTTGATGTCGGCGAGATCGATGCCGATGCCCGCGCCGCGCTGGCTGCGGCGACCATGCTGCAAGAGCGCATGGCCGAATTGAACACTCAGCGGAGTTCACGGGGGCAACCGGTTTCGAACTATACGCTGGCATTGCACTCTGGTGAGATCCTCTATGGAAACATCGGCTCCGAAAGTCGGCTGGATTTCACGGTAATTGGTCCGGCGGTCAACCAGACGTCCAGAATTGCGGGGATGCATCGGTCGCTGGGGCAGCGCATCCTGATTTCCGACGATGTAGCCCGCGCGGCCCATCCCTGCGATCAGGATCTGATCTCGGTCGGTCGCTATATGTTGCGGGGCGTGGCAGAGCCGAAAGAGCTGTTTACAATTTACAGAACGGCGGGCTAACCGATCACTGACACCTGTGCCAACGCGTGCGACTGCTGCTGCGCACGATTTCATAGAATGAAATCGATCCGGAAACTTTTAAATTTTCCGGGGTCTTGGGCGGATATGTTGGGTAATTCGAGCTGTGGTCGCTCAGAAATCGATCTCAACACCCGGCAAGCTCAGTTCCTTCATCATGTCGCGCAGTTCCTGGCGTGCGGCGATGTTGGAGATATTGAGCTGCTTGACCCCGATATCCTTGAGGTCCAGCAAAGTCAGTCCGCGCGGGAACAACTCGCGGAAAATCACTCGCTCGGAAAAGCCCGAGGCGACGCGGAAGCCGATGCGCTGTGACAGCATCTCGATCGCGCGTTGCATCTTTTCCTTGTTGACCATGCGCTGGGTGCCGACCCGGTTGCGGACGACGACCCAGTCGATCGGTTTCAGCCCAGCTTGGGCGCGCAGTTGGCGGGCATTCCAGACCATCTCGGAATAGACTGAGGGGCCAAGGATTCTCTCACCTTTGGAATCGATCCGCGCCAGCAGGTCAAAATCGATGAAACTGTCGTTCAGCGGTGTAATCAGCGTATCGGCCAGCGAATGTGCAACCTGGCTGAGTCGAGTGTGCGAACCGGGGCAGTCGATCAGGATGAAATCGCTATCGCTTTCCAGTTCGGCCACGGCGGCTGAAAGGCGGTGGTCATAGATGTTTTCACCGGGTTGCAGAGCGCTGGCGTCAATCTCGGGCAGGTCGTGGTGGCGTGGGCTGGGCAGAGACAGGTCCGAGCCGTTCAGGAAGTTCAAGCGGTTCTCGAAATAACGACCCAGACTGCGCTGCCGCAGGTCAAGATCGAGTGTGCTGACCTTGTGCCCCAGCCGTGCCAATGCAGTGGCCACATGCATCGACACGGTTGATTTGCCTGCGCCGCCCTTTTCGTTCCCGACCACAATGATATGTGCCATGCCTGTATTCCCAAGTCCCGCCGTGTTTGCCTACACGTTGTTGGCAGCCACTATATGTTGTGTAGGCCGGGAAGGGAAGAACCTCGGGCCGTCTTGAGCGGTATTATCAAGCCTCAAATTGGAAAAGTGCTTGGTACTTGGGGGTTAGGGTAAATCCTTGCCAAACACACACCCCTGTTTCACTGTCCATCCTATGGATTTGTGATCGAGGGCAGCCATTGGATCATCTGTTTCTGAACGTTTTGAACGTGGTTCTGCCTGTCCTGATTTGCGCTGGAATCGGTTACGCTCTGGCTTTGATCAAGGCCCCCTATGACAACAAGGTTATTGGCGGGATCGTCTCGCGGGTCGGGTATCCGACGCTGATTATCTCGCACCTTTCAACCACCCAGATTGCGGTCGGCACCTTTCTTGATGTCATGATGGCCGCCGCTTTGGCGATTGCAGGTTTTGGGCTGTTGGGGCTTGTCGCGCTCAAACTGATGCGGCTGCCGGTGCGGGCATTTCTGACGCCGCTGATGCATGGCAATGTCGGCAATATCGGCCTGCCCATTACCCTTTTGGCGCTGGGCGATGCGGGAATGGCCTATACGATGGCATTTGTGGTGGTTGTGCTGATCAGTATCTTCACGATCGGCATGTGGATTCCGGCCGGAGAGTTCTCACCCAAGAAACTGGCGACTTCGCCGATTATTTACGCGGTCGCACTGTCGCTGGTGTTGATGGCGACGGGCACCAGCCTGCCGCAACCGGTGGCCAAATCCTTTGATATTCTGGGCGGTCTTTCAATCCCGCTGATGTTGCTGACGCTGGGCCACACGCTGGCGACCCTGCGGATCAAAAGCCTTGGCCGAGCCGTTTTGCTGACAGCGCTGCACCTGCTGATGGCTGCGGTGATTGCCAGCGCGTTGGTCTGGAGCTTCGGCTTCACCGGGGCTGAGCGGGGCGCGGTGATCCTGTGCTGTTTGATGCCCTCCTCTGTCGCGACCTATTTGTTCATCGATCAGCATGTGCCGGAATACGGACCCGATGTGGCCGGGTTCATTCTGGTTTCGACTCTGTCCACGATCCTGGTGCTGCCATTGGCGCTGTCCTACTGGATCTAATAGGCGCTGCGCGCGCAGCGCGCTAAAAACAGTATCTATCAGCAAAAAACCGTTTAATAATAGGCACAACACGGTGCCCGAAGGGCCAGCGCGCTATTCCTGAACGGGGGACAGGCAGATGCCAAAAGACGTCACTGACGACATATCCGGCGCGGGAGGGGCACGTCTGGTTCTGGTGATGACCGCGCTGTGCATGATGGTTGTTGGCTTCAACACAACCGCCGTTGCGACGATCCTGCCAAATCTGAAGGCCGAGTTCGATCTGTCGCCTTCCAGCCTGCAATGGGTGATGGCGATCTATACGGTGGTTAGCGCGACCCTCGTTACCATCGTCAGCCGACTTGGCGATATCACCGGCAAGATGGGCGTCTTCTTTGCCGGAATGATCGTGTTCGGTCTTGGCTCGGCACTTGTGTTGTTTTCACAGGATGCAGCCATGTTGCTGGCAGGCCGCGGGGCCCAAGGTGCCGGGGCGGCAGCGCTGTTTGGCACCTCGCTTTCGCTGCTGACTGCCGCCACGCCCGAGGAACAACGGGCCAGCGTCACCGGTGCCTGGGGCGCGATCGTCGGGCTGGCAATTGGTGTTGGTCCGATCGTTGGCGGCGCGTTTGCGCATTACCTCAGCTGGCGGGGCGTGTTTGCCACCGATCTGGCGCTGCTGATCGTGGCCTTTGCGGTCGGGTTGCGGGTCAGCAAAGAGCATTACGTCCCCGACACCCGTCTTGCAGGCGCAAAGTTCGATCTTGCGGGTGCAGTCGCATTGGTCCTGCTGCTTGGCCCGCTATCCTTCGCGCTCAGCAACGGGGAAAGCCACGGATGGGCCACAAGATCGACCCTGATCCCGCTTGCCGTGTCGGCTGTAGCGGTGATTGCACTGATCATCACCTCGCGCCGCAGCGCGGACCCTCTGATCGAGCTGCGCTACTTCCGCCACCCCCGTTATTTCATGGCGGCGGCAGGGATGTTCATTACCGGCTTCGCGCTGTTCAGCTTTTTCGTCTATTTCAACGTCTTCGTGCAATCGCCAGATGCGTTTGGCCTGTCTGCTGTTGGGGCGGGGGTGGCGATCCTGCCGTTGAGCCTCAGTATGTTCGTCGTGTCCGTGGTGGCTCCGCGTTTTCTTGCACCTTACAGTTTTCGATGGCCGGTGATCCTGGGCATGGGGTTCATGACCTGTGGGTTCATGCTGTTGACGACAACGACGAACACAACCGGCATGGGTGCGATTTGGTGGAAGCTGGTGATTATCGGGATCGGGCTTGGCATCGGTTTTTCGTTATTGCCGCGTCTCGGGCTGCGCTTGTTGCCGGAAGAACATATGGGGCAGGGCTCGGGCGTAGTGAATGCGTTCCTTTATTTTGGGGCCACGCTTGGTGCGGTTGTCGGCGGGTTGGCTGAAGCGATCACCACCCGGCGCGGCCTGACCGAAGTGATCAACGCCTTGCCCACCGGGTCCGAGCAACGGGCTGATCTGGCCCATGCGTTGACACATGGCACTGCAAGTCAGGTGCAGCAGCTTATAGCGGCGCTTGATCCGACCACGGGCGAAGCGTTGGCGCGCGCCTTGCGAGATCTGCAGGATGATGCATTTAACAGTGCCATGCTTGTCGCCGCTATCGCTGCGCTTTTGGGGATGATCCTGGCTGCCGTAATGCTGCGAGGCCCCGTGCCTCCACCACACAGCGCGGTTGATCTGACAAGGGACTGATCGTCGGTGGGGCCACTTGTGACCGGCACCCAATCGGCCTAGGTTTTCGCCATGTGTGGAAAATTTGCAGCCGGTCACCTGACGCAGCGGGAAATGCTGGCGATTACCGAGTATTTTCTCTACGGCAAGGTCTCGCCTGATCTGCCCGAACAGCTGCCTTCGGGCGGGTACAATGTGTCTCCGACCAATCGGGTTGGCATGGTCCGTTGGGACGGAGACCGGGCCGAGCTGGCGACGGCGCGCTGGCAGATCAAGGACCCGCGCAGCAAGAAGCCGATGATCAACTCGAAGATCGAAAATGTCAGCTTCTGGCAGGAGTACTGGAACAAGGGGCGCTGTCTTATTCCGGCGCTGGGCTATTACGAATGGCCCAAGGATCAGGGCCATAATTGCCCGGTCTACATTACGGTTCAGCGCAATGCCCCGGTGATGTTCTTTGCGGGGTTTTACCGAACGGATGATGGCAGCCACAGCTGTACGATCCTGACCCGGCCACCCAGCCCACAGATCGCGCATATTCACAGCCGAATGCCGGTGATCTTGACCCCGGATGAGATCGAAAGCTGGCTATCGGGCGTCACAACCGCGCAAGAGGCGAAGCAGTCTTTGGGCACGCAGTACGAAGGCCGGTTTGAATATCACACCGTCAAACCCATCAAACGCGGAGCTGAGGGCGAAGATATGATTGAGCCTTACACGCCCCCGGTCCAGACCGGGTTTGATTTCTGAAACAGCCGCAAAGTGCAGTGGCGCAATTCCAAAACAAAAAAGGCCGCCCAAATGGACGGCCTTTCGCATTTCAACCAGGTCGGGATTAGAAGCCCAGACCTTCGTATTTCTTCTTGAACTTCGACACGCGGCCGCCTGCGTCCATCAGGCGCGACGAACCACCGGTCCATGCGGGGTGCACGGAAGGGTCGATTTCCAGAGCCAACTGGTCGCCTTCGCTGCCCCAGGTGGATTTCATCTGAACCACAGAGCCATCGGTCATTTTGACGTTGATGACGTGATAATCGGGATGGATGTCTTTTTTCATCTTTCCGCTCCTTACGCCTCGGCGCCAGCCTTGGGCTTGTAGTTGGTGACTTCTGCGATACGCGCGGATTTACCACGGCGCGAGCGCAGGTAGTAAAGTTTGGCGCGACGAACGCGGCCACGGCGGACAACGGTGATGCTGTCGATATTGGTCGAATGCAGCGGGAACACACGCTCCACGCCTTCGCCAAACGAAATCTTGCGAACGGTGAACGAACCGGCGATGCCGCTGCCACCTTTGCGCGCGATGCAGACGCCTTCATAGTTCTGCACACGGGTACGCGACCCTTCGGTCACTTTAAAGCCGACACGGATGGTGTCACCGGCTTTGAAATCGGGGATGTCTTTCCCCAGGGCGGCAATCTGTTCCGCCTCAAGCTGTGCGATTAGGTCCATCGCAGTTACTCCTATATGCTCGCGGTTGGTCCACGAAGTTTGGGCACGGCCTGAGAGCTCTTGGTCTTCACCGGGTCCTGCGTACAGCCCGCCAGAGGTCAGATCGAATGTTCCTTTTGGTCCGGTCCGCCCTGTCGCGCCGTGGCCGAAGAAAGCCGGGCGTCACGTCAGGATGCAAACCAAAACACCGGAGTCGCGTAACGCCACACCGGATTGGGCTGCTTTACGGGCTTTGTGGGCGAGGATCAAGCCTTATTCTTGGTGAAACAGGTGAGTTTTTGCCACCCGTCAAATCCACCGTTGCCTTGTTCACCAGATCAGGCATTCTGGGGTTAATTATAAGAGCAGATATTTGATACAGGATCATAAGATGCGCAAAGCACTTCTGCTGGCCGTTATGGCGCTTGCACTTGTCTCATGTGGTCGCCGCGGCCCGCAACCTCAGGCGGTTGAGCCGCAGGCCTTCGCGGACACGACCCCGCCTTCGATCATCTACCCCGCCTTTGGTGACGCTGACCCGCACCCTTGGGAAGGTCGCCACCCCGGCCAGTACCCCGTGCACGGGCTGGATGTCTCGCGTTGGCAGGGGCCGATTGATTGGCGCACCGCGCAGAAGAACGGTGTCAGCTTTGCCTTCATCAAAGCCACCGAGGGCGGAGATTTTACCGACCCGATGTTCGACGAGCACCGACGCGGCGCACAAGCTGCCGGAGTGCCGTGGGGGGCCTATCACTATTACTATTTCTGCCGACCGGCCCAAGAACAGGCGCGTTGGTTCATCCAGAACGTGCCCAAAGGGGCCGACCTGCCGCATGTGCTGGATATGGAATGGACGCCCCATTCCAAAACCTGCACCCTGCGCCCTGATGGCCGAACCGTTCGGGCCGAGGCGCAGCGGTTCCTTGATATTCTCGAGCGCCACTATGGCCGACGCCCGATTGTCTACACGACGGTAGATTTCTACGGCGACACCGATATCGGACGACTTCCCAAAACCGAGTTCTGGCTGCGCTCGGTCGCGGGCCACCCGCGCAACGTTTATCCAGGCTCGGTCTGGCGGTTCTGGCAATACACCGGCACCGGGCTGGTGCCGGGGGTTCAGGGTAAGGTGGACATCAACACCTTCAACGGCACGCCGGAAACCTGGGCGTTGTGGAAGGCAACCCGTTAGTCTTAGCCCTTATCTTCTGATTTTCGATAGGCGTCCCACAGATCGGGCCGCCGTTCGCGGGTGATCTGTTCCGACATTTCATGACGCCAATCCGCAATGCGTCCATGGTGGCCTGACATCAGGATCTCGGGGATCGGGCGGCCTTTCCAGTCGGCGGGGCGGGTGTATTGCGGATGCTCCAATAAGCCAGAGGAAAAGCTCTCCTCCTCGGCTGAGGCCTGGTTGCCCAGAACGCCCGGGATCAGCCGCACGGTGGCGTCGATCAGGGCCTGTGCGGCGATTTCACCCCCGGTCATGACAAAATCACCCAAGCTGATCTCTTGCACGCCGTAATGTTCCAGCACCCGCTCATCGACGCCTTCGAAACGACCACATAGCAGTGTCATGCCATCGCAGCGAGCCAGGTTTTGCATCATTTTCTGATCCATCCGACGCCCACGCGGGCTGAGGTAGATCAACGGCCAGTTGCCCCGGATGCCCGCCATCGTATGCTCAATGGCCTCACCCAGCACATCGGCACGCAGCACCATGCCCGCACCGCCGCCCGCAGGGGTGTCATCCACATTGCGGTGCTTGCCGATCCCGAATTGGCGCAAATCCACAGTTTCCAACTGCCATAGCCCTTCTTGCAGGGCCTTGCCGGTCAGGCTTTCGCCCAGAACACCCGGGAAGGCAGATGGGAACAACGTGATAATCTTGGCCTTCCACACCCCGTGCAGATCGGGCGTCGGCGTCATCAACTCGCGCGGCTTCAACGTTGGACGGATGGCTTTGCGGCCATGGGACTTTCCGGGTTTATCTGTCATCTCGAGCCGATCAGATCGTTCTGGGTGCTTTGAACCAAAGCCGTCTTTTGATCGATCAGCGCAGCATCGTCCAGATCGGATCGGTTCATTTCCAGCATCTGCTGCAAGACATCCTCGGGCAGGCGTGGGTTTGATCGGGTCGGGCCTACCAATTCGGCGGCTTTGTCCGCAGGCAGGTCAAGGAATTCAGCAAAAGTGCTTCCAAGCCCATGTCGCTGGCCCTGCAGGTCTTCCAGCCATTCGGTGCGGACCGAGACCGAGGGCAAACGGTCGCGCACAGCCGCAGCAGCAATCTGAGGCGACGGCACCGGTTCAAGCCGGGCGCGAAAGGCCTCAAAATCCTGAATCAGGCGCGATCGTTGCAGATCATGCGCCCACAGGCTGCGCAGCCAGCTTCCCCGTTGGCGCAGCGAGTAGTAGATCGTTATATGCACCTCTTCCCCGGCAAATCGGTCGCGGATCAGGCCGACAAGGCACGAGGCGAGCTCGGGCGCGGCCTCATATCCTACCGCGACATTGCGGCTGGGGCGCAGGCCCGAGAAATTCTCTTCGCTCAGAACCAGCCCACGTTTCTGGCCGAATTCCAGCGAATTCAGAAAGTGCCGCATCTGATCCTTGAAATCGCTCATCGCGCCGGGTGTGCCGTAGACGGAATAGCGCGTGGCGGCCTCGGACAAGCCGGTTTTCCGGGTCCGATAGGGCAGGACCAACGCATGGTGCGGCCAGATCAGTGACCGGTTTTCGAACAGAAAGGACTGTGCCGCCGTCGTCCCGGTCTTGTGCAGACCCAGATGCAGCAACACGCGGCGCATTACAGCAGGCCCTCAGGCGGATCAGCGATGATGCGGCCCTTGTCCAGATCAACGGTCGGAACGGATTCGAGTGTAAACGGCAGCAGCACGGTGGCCTTTAAGCCCGGCCCATGCAGTTCCAACAGATCCGCCGCACCGTGATTTTGCACCGATTTCACTCGGCCCAGCAGCGTGCCGCCGGTGTCATAAACCTCAAGCCCGATAAGGTCGGTGTGGTAAAACTCATCATCCGGCAGCGACGGCAATTGATCGCGCCGCGCATAAAGGCGCAGGCCATTCAGCGCATCCGCCGCTTCCTTCGTCTCAATGCCACCCAGCCGAGCGGCAAAGCCGTTCTTGATCGCGCGGGTCAGGACTACGGGATAGCGCTCTTTACCTTCTTCGTCTGTCAGCGGCGAATAGCCTTCGATATCCTCGGGGACGGCACAGAAACTTTTCAGCCGCACCTCGCCGCGCACCCCATACGAGCCCGCGATGCTGCCTACGTAGATCAGATCACTCATTTCGACCATCCGTCACACATAGCCCGTCCCGCCATTGTCCGATCACCTCGCACGCCTCGCGCTGGTTCGAGCGTTCGAAGAATACGCCCACAATAAATGCGATCGCCAGCAGGATGGGAAGACGTAACAATCCGAACATGTCTAGCGCACCTCGATGGGCAGAGAGGTGTCTCTGCATTCCCAGCCGACCTGCTCCAGTTCCGGCGTATCGGATTGGGCCTCGGGCCAGCCCAAGCAGAAATATCCGATCAACCGCCAGTCCTCGGGGACATCCAGATCGCGCACCATCTGGTCCGGGTCGAGGATCGAGACCCAACCCAGCCCCAGCCCTTCTGCCCGTAAGGCAAGCCAGAACAGGGTGATGGCAGAGACCACAGAATAGCGCCGCATCTCGGGCATAGTACCTGCGCCCAGACCTTGACCCTTGTCGGTGGCATCGTCGCAGAACACGGCCAGCTGCACCGGAGCTTCTTTCATCCCGGACAGTTTCAGCTGGCTGTACAGCTGCGCCTTTTCGCCGGAATACCCGCTCAGCGCCCGCTCGTTGGCCGCTTGGAAATTCTTCAGCGCCGCGTCGCGCGCGGCCTGACTTTCGATGCGGATCACGCGCCAGGGTTCGCTGAGCCCAACAGAAGGGGCCAGTCGAAACGCGTCGAGGCAGCGCGTAAGCACTGCCTCGTCAATTGCATCGGTGCGAAACCGGCGCACATCACGCCGGAGCCGCATCAACAGATCGAACTGCGTGCGAAAATCGTCGGAAAAGGCCTGATCCTGCACGCGCCCGACTGCTTATTCTTCTGCAGCAGCTTCTTCAGCCGGTGCAGCAGCCGCTTCGGCAGCTTCAGCAGCCTTGGCAGCTTTCTCTTCCGCGCGTTCCTGAGCTTTCTTGCCCGGAGTGCCCTTGTTGGGGTTGTTGCGCTCGGCCTTGTCACGGGCGCCGGCAGCTTCCAGCATGCGTGCGATCCGGTCGGTGGGCTGTGCGCCCTGATCCAGCCAGTACTGGATGCGCTCCATGTTCATTTTCACGCGCTCTTCGCTGTCTTTCGGCAGCAGCGGGTTGTAGGTGCCCAGTTTTTCGATGAAACGACCATCGCGCGGCATACGGCTATCAGCCGCAACAATGCGATAGAAGGGACGCTTTTTCGAGCCGCCGCGGGCGAGACGAATTTTCATTGCCATGGTGGTATCTCCTTTGAATGGCGTATCCGGTGCTAGACCGGCTTAGTTCTGGTGTTTCTTGTGGTGTCGGATGACTTCCTGAATGATAAAATTCAGAAAAGCCTTGGCGAAATCGGGGTCCAGATCGGCCTCTTTCGCCAGGTCTTCTAACCGTGCGATCTGCGCAGCCTCGCGCGACGGATCGGACGGGGGAAGGTCGTGTGCGGCCTTGAGCTTGCCAACGGCCTGCGTGTGCTTGAACCGCTCGCCCAGCGTATAGACCAGGATCGCATCCAGCCGGTCGATGCTTTCTCGATGGTCTTTCAACAGCGCAGCAGCCTGTGTCACGGGGTTGTTCATTGGCCGGTCCTTTCGGTGGTCAAATCAATCTGCGGATGACGCCAGATCTGAGCGTGCTTGCCCAAAAGCTCGGCTCTCTCAATCTCCAGCGTTGCGCCCAGCCGTTCGGCCAGCGCGCGCGAGCGATCATTGGCATGGGCGATGTAGGAAATCACACCGTTCAGCTCCTGATGCCGCGCTGCATAGTCGCGTGCAGCCGCGGCGGCCTCAAAGCCCAGACCTTTGCCTTCGGCCTCTGCCATCAGCGTCCAGCCCAGCTCGGGCTCGGCCCAGCCGGGTACGTAGATCATGCCTGCCCATCCCACGAATGCGCCGCTGGCCTTTTCAGTCAAATGCCACAGACCATAACCGCGCAGCGCCCAATGACCCAATCTGTTCGAAAGAGAGCTCCAGCTTCCAAGCGCGTCCTTGGGACCACCAACCATATGGCTGCGCTCGGTCGCGTAGAACGCGGTCATCGCAGGAAGATCGTCCAGATGCGGCGCGCGAAGGATCAGGCGATCGGTTTCGACGGTGGGTATAGTGAACGAGGTCATGCGTATGCCTCCACGCCACCGTTTACCAGATCGGCAGGCGCCGAATGACGCCAGACCTGCATCGCCCCGAAAGCCGGGTGTTCGAACATATATTCAAACTGCGCGCCCAGCCGTTCCGCGACAGCCTTGCTGCCCAGATTATCCGGATCGATCAGCGAGATTGCGGTTTCCCAGCCCAGCACGTCGTAGGCATGTGCACGTGCAGCCAGTGCCGCTTCGGTCGCATAACCCTTGCCGGTGGCGTGGTTCATAAGGGTCCAGCCAATTTCGGGCTCGGGCCAGCCGTGAGGGTTCCACAAGCCAACATGGCCTACATAGGTGCCCGTGTCTTTTTCCTCGACACCCCAGAAGCCATATCCCCGCATCGCCCAGTGGCCTAACAGCATCGCAACAGCGCGCCATGTCTCATCCGGGCGTTTCGGGCCGCCGACGAATTTCGAGGCGTCGCTGGCAAAAAACTCTGCCTCAGCCTCAAAATCGGCCTCGCAAGGGGCCCGCATGATCAGGCGTTCGGTTTCCAGCGTTGGTATGGCCATGGCAAGTGTCATGCCTGCACCTCGCCGTATCGCCAGACATGCTGGGTTGGACTAAAGGCGCTTTCGGCAACGGCGTCGCGCGTTGCACCCAGACGCTGTGCCAATGCGTTCGAACGAGCGTTGGATTGCGAAACGTAGCTTACGAACTGGCCGGATCCGAGCAGATCAAGCCCAAAATCGCGAACGGCGCTGCACGCTTCGGTCGCGTAACCTTGCATGCGGAACTTGCTATCGAACATATAGCCAAGCTCGGGCTCGTGATCGTCCCATTCGAGGCCCAGAATGACGAAGCCAATGACCTGATCGTCGTCTTTAAACGTGACGGTGAACAAGCCGTGACCATGCAAAAGCCAGCCTGATGTGTAGTAGGAAAACTCAGTCCAGGCGTCTCGCTCGGTATCGCCAAAGCTGTCCTTGCAGATCGATGTCCACACCGGCAGGTCGTCCAGAGTGGGTGCACGCAGAACCAGCCGCCGGGTCTCAATGACCGGCAGGGCCGCGCGATACTGCGCTGCTGCCATCGCCGCCTTTCCGGACGGGGGCTGGGTGCAGCGTGCTGACGTCACTTTTTCTTTCCAAAACCGCTCAACCCCGGGGGCAGGCCCATGCCGCCACCCAGTCCGGGCAGACCGCCGGGCATCTTACCGCCCATCGCTTTGGCGGCTTGTTCCAGCGCCTTGGGGTCCATGCCCGCAGCCATTTCCTCGGGGCTTGGGCCACCTTTGCCGAACATGCCTTTCATGGCCTGTTTCAGCATCTTGCCTTTGCCCATTTTGCCCATCTTTTTCATCATGTCGGACATCTGCCGGTGCATCTTGAGCAGCTTGTTGAGATCGCTGACCTCCATACCCGAACCGGCGGCGATGCGTTTTTTGCGGCTGGCTTGCAGCAGTTGCGGGTTGGCGCGTTCGCGTTTGGTCATCGACTGGATCAGCGCGATTTGCTGGCGCAGGATTTTATCGTCCAGACCGGCCTGATCCATCTGCTTGGCCATCTTGTTCATGCCCGGCATCATGCCCATCATGCCCTGCATGCCGCCCATCTGGATCATCTGCTCTAGCTGCATTTTCAGGTCGTTCATGTTGAACTGACCTTTGACCATGCGCTTCATCATGCGCTCGGTCTGTTCCATCTCCATCGTTTCCTGGGCTTTTTCGACCAGAGCGACGATGTCGCCCATGCCCAGAATACGACCGGCGATCCGGTCCGGCTCGAAGGTTTCGAGCGCGTCCATCTTCTCGCCCAGACCAACAAAGCGGATCGGCTTGCCGGTGACCGCGCGCATCGACAGCGCCGCACCGCCGCGCCCGTCACCGTCCATACGGGTCAGGACCACGCCCGAGATGCCGACCTTGGCATCAAACTCTTCGGCCACTTCAACAGCGACCTGACCGGTCAGGCCGTCGACCACCAGCAGCGTCTCGCGCGGGTCGACCACGTTACGAACCTGCTCGACCTCGTCCATCAGGACTTCGTCGATATGCAGACGGCCCGCGGTGTCGAGCATATAGACGTCATAGCCGCCCAGCGTTGCCTGTTGCTTGGCGCGCTTGGCGATATCAACCGGCGTCTGACCGGGTACGATCGGCAGCGTATCTACACCAACCTGCGTGCCCAGAACCGCAAGCTGATCCATCGCCGCTGGGCGATAGACGTCGAGCGAGGCCATCAGGACCTTCTTGCCCTCTTTCTCTTTCAGGCGTTTCGCCAGCTTACCGGTGGTGGTTGTCTTACCGGAACCCTGCAGGCCGACCATCAGGATCGGGGCAGGCGGGTTGTCGATCTTCAGCGCGCCGGGGTCTTCTTCGCCACGCAGTGTATCAACCAACGCGTCGTGCACGATCTTGACGACCTGCTGGCCGGGCGTGATCGATTTGGTGACAGCTTGACCGGTCGCCTGTTCCTGTACTTTCTTGACGAACTCGCGCGCCACCGGCAGCGAGACGTCAGCCTCAAGCAGGGCAACGCGGACTTCGCGCAGGGCGGTTTTCACGTCTTCTTCAGACAGGGCACCCTGTTTGGTCAGCCGGTCAAAGACGCCGGAAAGGCGTTCGGATAGATTTTCAAACATGCCTTCGGCCTCCTTAGCCGGTTATCTGGTGGCGTGCCCTAGATAGGACGCGTCGGTTAAATGCACAAACGCCCCCACGGGCGAAACTCGCTGGTGGGGGGCGATCCCTGAACGACTCAAGGGACCGGAAGATCAAGCGCTTCCGGATGTTGGTAGCGACTTAGGCCGATTGGCTGGCAGAGTCAACCTTGCGCGCCGGAAGCCAGTCATTGATCGCATCAACCAGCCGATGCGCGCCGCGCCCGCTGGAATAAGCCTCGACAATGGGATGCCGTCCGGCGCTCATGCCCTCATCCAGTATTAGGACAGGGCGATAGAGGGTCGATGTGCCATTGTCACTACGTGAGGTCGTGCTTTCGGTTTCCGCGTGCGAGAGGTTCGACAGCTCATGTTCCACCGCATCATATCCAAATACGGACTGTCTGCGGATCAGGATGCTGTTTTTGTTACGATCCAGTATGACCTGCACGCGGCGGACGAAGGCGCAAAATGCACCAAAACCCATGCCTCCGCCGAATAGTGCGAAGAAAATGCCGAACAAGATACCCTCGCCACCTTCACTGGCCAAGAAGACGCCCGCGCCGACAAATGCCAGAATGAAGAAAACCAGCGTGATGCCGATGAACCATGGCGTATTGGACAGGATCAGTTGGCTCGGAGTGTTACGCGTGACTTTCATGGCGGCACGCTAGCACCGAATGCCGCGCCTGTCGTGGCTTGAATTTACCTGTCGGTTGGGCGATGAGCGCGCCATACGAGGAGGTTCCCATGGACGCATCATCTGTCTTTCAGGATACGTTGCCGCTCAGCTCGGATGCGCTTTTGGCGCAGTTGGATGAATGGGGGCTGCCCTATCGGTTGCATACTCATATCCCGCTGCGCACCGTTGAGGATGCCAAAGGGGTGGAGTGCCAGTTCATGGTGCCGGGTGAAAACACACTGCGGCTTAAGAACCTGTATCTGCGCGACAAGAAAAAGCGGAACTATCTGGTGACGCTGGAACAGAGCCGCGAGATCGACCTCAAGGCGCTGGGCGCGGAGTTGGGGGTTGGCAACCTGTCCTTCGGCTCGGCGGATCGGCTGTTCCAGAACCTCGGCATCCGCCCTGGCGCGGTCAGTCCGCTGGCGATGATCAACGGCGTTGAGAACAACGTTAAGTTCTTTATGGACGCCGCCGCGCAACAGGCCGATGTCATCAACATGCACCCTTTGGTCAACGACCGAACCGTCGTTTTGTCGCGCGAAGACCTGATGGTGTTCTTTGATAAGATCGGGTGCGAGATAAACTGGCTGCCGTGATCACCCCTCAAGCGCTTCGTTCAATGCGGCAGCGACATGGGCGGCAGAGGGGTTGACGAACAGGTGACCGTCCGCCTCGAACACCGGATCGTCCAGATGATCGGGGAAGGCCAGAGGCAACTCGGTACAGGCCAGCAAGATCGCGGTTCCGGGTGTGGCGTGTTTGTTGCAGAAGGCCAGCAGGCGCGCATGTGCTGTGTCGGATGCGCCGCCGTAGAAATCACTGTCGATCATCGCCTGCATCTCGGCGATCTCGGGCTCGGGCAGGCGTGTGTTTGCCGTGATACCCTCGGCGGCCAGCCGGTCGGCATAGTTTGTGGCCTGCATGGTGACTGCGGTTCCAAGGACCAAAGCATTGGTGGCGCCGGTCAAGGCGGTCGCGTCGGCGGTTGCGTCAAAAATGCTGAGAATAGGCATGGAGACGCCTTCGCGGATCGCGTGAAGCCGCGCGTGTGGCGTATTGGAGGCGATGATGCCGAAATCGCAGCCTGAGTGTTCCAAAATCAGCAGCGCTTCGCGGAACACCGCGTCGAAAGCGGCCCAGCTGTCTTCGTGACCGGCCACGCCGCGCAAGGCGCGGGTTTTGGCTTGGGTGACGGATTCGATGGTCATGGGTGGGATGGGCAGCGGCGATCCGTGGCCGCGCTCAGCAAAATACCGACCCGCGCCTTCAGCGATCGCCCGGTAGTAGTCGACAGTTGAGGCCCAGCCAACACCGCCCAATATTCCAATCTTTTTCATGTGAAACGCCCAGTCTGCCGATTTGCCTCGGCGCAGACTGGACGGTTCAAGGGGGTCAGGTCAATCAGGCCGCCAGTTCGGTGACAGCTTTCTGCGCATTGGACAGGGTTGTTTCGGGGTCCAGTGCCATGCGATCTGCGGCGATGACCTCGACATCATGGATGCCGATGAAGCCCAGAACATGGCGCGCATAGGTGGTGGCAAAGTCGATTTCGGAGCCCACCGCCGTACCGCCCGATGCAACAGCAAGGATGGCGCGTTTGCCTTCCAGCAGACCTTTCGGTCCTTCTTCGGAATAGGAAAATGTCAGACCGGCACGGGCGACCAGATCAATCCAGGCCTTGAACGCCGCCGGGACCGAGAAGTTGTAGATCGGCAGGCCGATGACGATCGTGTCGGCCTTTTGTAACTCGGACACCAATTCGTCCGACAGGGCCAGCAGGTCTTTCTGTACCGCGTCACGCTGGTCGGCGGGGGTGAAATTGGCGCCGATCCAGTCTTCGGTCAGCAGGGGCAGGGGGGTGGCCAGATCGCGGCGGATGATGCGGCTGGCGTTCAGGTGGCGAACCACGCGGTCGGACAGATCGCGGGTGGCAGATCCAGTGCGGCGGGCCGAGGCGTCGATATGCAGGATGGTTTTGGTCATTTCTGGGCGTCCTTTGTTGCGGAATTAGCTTCTGTTGCCCCAATATGGCTGTTGCGTGCATGAACAAAACTCGGATATATCAACAAGCATTGTTAGAATTTGCACATTGGATCAGATGCAATGGACAATTGGGATGAAGTGAGAACCGCCTATCAGGTGGCGCGCATGGGAACGGTCAGCGGCGCGGCGGATGTGCTGGGTGTGCACCACGCCACCGTGATCCGCCATATCGATGCGATCGAGGCACGGTTGGGCGTCAAACTATTCCAGCGTCACGCGCGTGGGTACACACCAACCGAAGCGGGTGAGGACTTGTTGCGGGTCGCGCAGGCAACCGAAGATCAATTCAACCAGTTGGTTGGTCGCATGAAGGGGCGCGGAGACGATGTCTCGGGCGAGATCGTGGTCACCTCACTGGCCTCACTGGCCCCGCTCATCGTACCGACGCTGACCGAGTTCCAGCAGACCCACCCGGGATTGATTGTGCGCTATCTGACCGGCGACCGCCTGTTCCGGTTGGAATATGGCGAGGCGCATGTGGCGATCCGCGCCGGGGCCGCGCCGGATCAACCGGACAATGTGGTGCAGCCGTTCATTCCACAAGAGGTCGGACTATTCGCCAGCAAGGCCTATCTCGCGCGCCACGGCAAACCCGCAAACGTTGCAGATTTCGCCAATCACTACTTCGTGGGCAATGATGATGAAAGCAGCCGCGCGCCGTTTTCCCGCTGGCTGCGTGCCAACGCGCCGGAGCAGGCGATCACTTTCCGCTGCACCAATAATTTCTGTATGCGAGAGGCTGTTCTGGCCGGTGCAGGCATCGGCTTTATGGCCCGTTGGGAGGCCGCGCGCGATCCCGATCTGGTCGAGGTGATGGCACCGTTGCCCGAGTGGTCTGGCAAGCTGTGGCTGGTGACGCATGTGGATCTGCACCGGACCACTAAGGTGCAGGCTTTCCTATCCTTCCTGAAAGATCAATCCAAGGGCTGGCTGCCGTGACACCGCAGGCGCGCGGCCATCTGGCCATGCTGACATTCTCGGCTTTGGTGGCGGGCAGTTTCTCGCTTGGCTCAATGGCGGCAAATGAGATCGCACCGTCGGCGATCACGGCAGCGCGCTTTGCGATTGCGGCGGTTGTGATCGGCATCGCTGCGATTGCCACAACGGGCATTCCGCGCAGCGCGGCTCGGGCACCATGGCGCTATCTGGTTCTTGGCGGATTGTTCGGAGCCTACTTTGTCCTGATGTTCTACGGATTGAAAACCGCTCCCCCGGTCAGCGCGGCAGCGGTCTTTACGCTGACCCCGGTCATGTCGGCGCTGGCCGGGTGGGCGCTGCTGCGCCAGATCACCACCCCACGCATGGCGCTGGCCCTGACGGTCGGTGCAGTCGGTGCGCTGTGGGTGATCTTTAGAGCGGATTGGCAAGCCTTTCAGGTCTTCGAGATCGGAGGCGGCGAGATCATCTATTTCTGGGGTTGCGCCGCGCACGCCGTCTATACGCCGATGATACGGCGATTGAACCGGGGCGAGCCTGCGGTGGTGTTCACCTTCGGTACGTTGGTTGCGGGGTGTTTGATCCTGACGGTCTGGGGCTGGTCCGATATCCGTGCAGTAGATTGGGGCAACCTTCCCGGGATTGTCTGGGTGACGCTGCTTTACATCTCGTTGTTTGCGACCGCCGCCAGTTTTGTACTGGTTCAGTTTGCAGCCCTGCGTTTGCCCGCGGCAAAGGTCATGGCCTACACTTACCTGACACCCAGCTGGGTGATCCTGTGGGAAATCGCTTTGGGACGACCAGCGCCGACAGCGTTGGTGTTGGTTGGTGCCGGGCTCACCGCTGTTGCGCTGTTGTTGCTGCTGAAAGGAGAAGACGCGCCTGCAAATACTCCGGTGCGCTCGAATTGAAGCTTGTGATTTCTACCTGATGTGGCAGCCTGTCTGTCACCACCAAGGAGCTGGGCCATGAAAACACTGTCACTTATTCCCGCATTGCTGGCGCTGTCCGCCTGTGCCCCCGGTAGCGCGAAAGACGCTGCAGAGGCGGACCTGCAAGCCAGCTGCGAAGCTCTGGTGGGCGCCGAAACCGGCACAGGGCCTGATGGTGTCAAAGCGATGTCTACCCAGTCCAGCCCGACAGGCTCGGTCACCAGCGTATTCGTGGCAGGGGCCGAGGCTCCGTGGCTCTGTCGTGCCGACCCAACGGGGGTTGTGACCGGGGTGGAATATAGCCGCGAGGGCTGAGCCTGCCGTTTGGATCGTCCCGACGGGTCAGACTGGCGAACTGCCCGGTTCGACATATCTCAGGATCAGGAGGACGCCAATATGTTCAAACACATCATGGTCCCGGTCGACCTGCACTTGCCGCCCGAGGTCAAGAAAGCCACCGAGGTTGCGGCGCAATTGGCCAAATGGCAGGGCGCAAAAGTGACCATCGTCAGCGTCACCGGCCCGCAGCCTGGGGATAGCCACCTGACAACAGACGCGATCAAACAAGAATTGCTGACCTGCGCCAATGAAATCGCGATGCAAAGCGGGGCGCAGGTGGACACACGCAACATTCATTCGGTTGATGTCGCGGTCGAGATCGACAAGGACCTGACCCACGCAGCAGAGGAAATGGGGGCCGATCTGATTGTTGTGGGAACCCACGCACCCCGGATCACAGACTATATCCTGTCCAGCCACGCGGGATATCTGGCCAAACACGCCAGCATGTCGGTCTTAGTTGTGCGTTAGGCCTCATCCGGGGGCAGTTCAACTTCAAGAAACCGCTCGAACGCATCCAGATTGACCGGTTCGAACTGTCCGAACCCCTGCATCCAAACCGAGGCCGCACGAAGCGCGTCGGGTTCAAGTTTGCACCACTTCACCCGTCCGCGTTTTTCCTGAGAAATCAGACCTGCTTTGGTCAGGATCACCAGATGCTTTGAAATCGCGGCCAGCGACATTTCGAACGGTTCGGCCACGTCGGTGACGGCCATGTCATCTTCCAGCAGCATCGCTAAGATGGCGCGGCGGGTGGGATCGGCGAGGGCTGCGAAGACAGTGTCGAGGTCGTTGGACATGGTTCCGCTGAACCATAGCCTGTGAGTTTGGTCAACCATTTGGTTGAATATGCGGATTCAGGCTTATCCGCCCGGTCAGCGAACTATACGCCATCGGCAGGTTTCACGCGGTCTGTGATTTTAATATAAAAATCATATACTTATCGCCGTTCATGCTGCGGCTTCATTGCCGTTGACTCTGCGCCCTCAGCCCCTTAGCACCCTACCCAAGACTGTGCGAGGGAAACGCCCGTGACCGAAGATGACCAAAAGCAGCGTATGGCGCAGCTGGAGGCCAAGATCGAAGCGGCGAAAAAGGCCAAAGCGCCGAAACCTCGTGCGGATGCTGACGTATCCGGAGGCGAGCTTGCCTGGAGGATGGTCATCGAAATGGTTTCCGGTCTGGGGATCGGATTTGGCATCGGATACGGGCTGGACAGCCTGCTCGGGACGATCCCGATCTTTCTGGTGCTGTTCACATTGCTGGGCCTTGTCGCGGGCGTGAAGGTTATGCTCCGCAGCGCGAAAGAGGTTCAAGAGAAACAAGCGGCCGCAAGCGCGACCGAGAAGGACGAGAGGGACTGAACGTGGCAACCGAGACCACCGCAGAAAAAGGCAGCAGCCTGGCTTTCCATCCAATGGACCAGTTTATCGTCAAGCCGTTGTTCGGCGACGGTGCGATTGCCTGGTACACGCCCACCAACGTGACCCTGTGGCTGTTCCTGGCGATTGCGGCGATCTTTGCCCTGCTGGTTCTCAGCACGTCCAAGCGCGCCATTGTTCCGACGCGGATGCAGTCGGTGGCCGAGCTGGCCTATGGTTTCATCTACAAGATGCTGGAAGACATCTGCGGCAAGGAAGGCGTCAAGTACTTCCCCTATGTCATGACCCTGTTCATGTTCATCGTCTGCGCGAACTTCCTGGGCATGTTGCCCATGTCCTTCACCACCACATCGCATTTCGCCGTGACCATCCCGCTGGCGCTGGCCGTGTTCCTGACCGTGACCGTTTTGGGTTTCGTCAAGAACGGCGCTGCGTTCCTGGGCTTGTTCTGGGTCTCCAGCGCGCCGCTGGCGCTGCGCCCTGTTCTGGCGATTATTGAGCTGATCTCGTACTTCGTGCGCCCGGTCAGCCACTCCATTCGTCTTGCCGGTAACGTCATGGCAGGCCACGCGGTTATCAAGGTGTTCGCAGGCTTTGCCGCGATTGCCGTGATCTCGCCCGTGTCGGTTCTGGCGATCACCGCAATGTATGGCCTTGAGGTCCTCGTGTCCTTTATTCAGGCCTACGTCTTCACCATTCTGACCTGTGTGTATCTGAAAGATGCGCTGCATCCGTCGCACTAAGGTCCGAACCCCCAACATCGAAACTTCCAAATCGTAAGGAGAATTCTCATGGAAGGCGATCTCGCACACATCGGCGCAGGCCTGGCAGCAATCGGTTCCGGCGCAGCCGCAATCGGGGTGGGCAACGTTGCAGGCAACTTCCTGGCCGGCGCCCTGCGCAACCCTTCGGCGGCTGCTTCGCAGACCGCAACCCTGTTCATCGGTATCGCGTTCGCAGAAGCGCTGGGCATCTTCGCATTCCTGGTCTCGCTGCTGCTGATGTTCGCCGTATAATCTGCGGAACCTGATCCTTACGCGCAGGTGGGCCCAAGCCATAGCGGCCCATCTGTTGTAAAGACAACGTTCCGACGGAGGACATCATGGCGACTGAACCCATTGCTGAAGAAGTAGTAGGCACATGCGTTGATTCCAGCGGCTACGCCGTCGGGATGCCGCAGCTCTGCTTCGATTGGTTCCCCAACCAGATTTTCTGGCTGGTCATCACGCTGGTCGTCATCTTTCTGGTCCTGTCCCGCGTGGCTCTGCCCCGCATCGCGGCAATCCTGGCTGAACGCCAGGGGACCATTACAAATGACCTGGCTGCGGCCGAAGATCTGAAGGCCAAAGCGGTCGAGGCCGAAGAGGCCTATAACAAAGCGCTGGCCGATGCCCGTTCTGAGGCTCAGCGTATCGCAGCGGAAGCCCGCGCCGAAATCCAGGCCGGTCTGGATGACGCGATTGCCAAGGCGGATGCGGAAATCGCTGCAAAGGCGGCTGAATCGGAAAAGGCAATTGCCGAAATCCGTGCAGGTGCGCTGGAAAGCATTCAAGTGGTTGCCAAGGATACGGCGGCTGAACTGGTCACAGCACTGGGCGGCGAGGCGGATGCCAAAGCCATCAACAGTGCAGTAGATGCGCAGACGAAAGGATAAGTGACATGCGGAACACTCTTGCCCTTATCCTGACCGTTGGTGCCGCCAGCCCCGCGCTGGCCGCAAGCGGCCCGTTCTTCTCGCTTGCCAACACTGACTTTGTCGTCACTCTGGGCTTCATCGTCTTTATCGCGGTCCTGTTCTACTTCAAGGTCCCCGGTATGATTGGTGGTGCGCTGGACAATCGCGCCGAAGGTATTCAAGCCGAGCTGGACGAAGCCCGCGCCCTGCATGAAGAAGCACGCAGCCTGTTGGCCTCGTACGAGCGCAAGCAGCGCGAAGTTCAGGGTCAGGCCGATGCTATCGTTGCCGCGGCCAAAGAAGATGCGGCTTTGGCGGCAGAACAGGCCAAGGTGGATCTGGAAAAATCCATTGCGCGCCGTTTGGCCGCTGCGCAGGATCAGATTGCATCGGCTGAGGCATCTGCCGTCAAGGAAGTCCGCGATCAGGCCATCACCGTAGCGGTTTCGGCAGCCAACGCCGTGCTGGCCAAACAGATGACCGCAACGCAGGCGAACAAGCTGATCGATGCATCCATCGCGGATGTGGGTGAAAAGCTACACTGATCGCCTGGATCATATGATTTGAAAAACCCGAGGGCTTCAGGCTCTCGGGTTTTTTCTTTTCGTGGCTTCCAGTTTGAAGGATCAGACCTCTCCAGTCTCGTGCTTCAAACGCTGTTGCGCGATCTCTTCATTGCGCAGGGCCTTCTGCTGATCGGCCATGCAGCTTTTGACAAAGTTCAGATGATCCTCGACCGCCTTCCGTGCCCCTTTCGGGTCGCGGTCCTGCAGGGCTGTGTTGATGGCGCGGTGCTGGTCCAGAATTGCGTCGCGGGTGGTGCGTTGCTGGAACATGATCTGTCGGTTGTAGAATACGCCCTGCCGCAGCAGATCGAACATCGACCGCATCATATGCAGCATCACCACGTTATGACTGGCCTCGATGATCGCCATATGGAACTGGGCGTCCAGATGCGCCTCTTCTTCGGCTGCATTGCGGGCGTGGGCGTCTTCCATCTTGT
The DNA here is from genome assembly GCF_056534355.1 of Ruegeria sp. D7. NCBI lineage: Bacteria > Pseudomonadati > Pseudomonadota > Alphaproteobacteria > Rhodobacterales > Roseobacteraceae > Ruegeria > Ruegeria sp. D7. The sequence continues at coordinate 97,220 of NZ_JBQFPG010000003.1, read as the reverse complement.
CCAGTATGGTCTGCACCACCTTCAGATCGCTGCCCGAGCCCATGCGGGCGGCACGCTCAGCCGCTAGACCCTCCATGTCACGCCGGAATGAGAGATAGTCGAACACTGCCTCGTCGTGATTGCCGAACAACCGGATCAAAGCTGGCGCGAAGGCCGAGCCCAGAACCTCGGCCACATAGATGCCCGATCCGGCCTTGGCAGTCAGCAATCCCTGCTCCTGGAGGTCCGAGATTGCCTCGCGCAGCGACGGGCGCGACACGCCCATCCGCTCGGCCAGCTCCCGTTCTGAGGGCAGGCGTTCTCCGGGGCGCAGAATGCCGCGCAGGATCAGCAGTTCGATCTGGCGCACAACAGCCAGTGACAGTTTTTCGGTTTGAACTTTTTGAAAAGGCATCTGGCTACCACTTGGAATTGGTCAAATCACTTGACCACGTTTGTAAGGGGCGTTCAAGTCGCTCACAGAGGTTGAAGCATTAGGTCAGAATTATTGACATAAGGGGCGCATTGCCTAATCTGCGACCCAAGGGCGGAGGAGGCCCCCTACGATGGATCAGCTCTACGCCACCCGAACCGCTCGGATGAAGGCTTCCGAAATCCGCGAATTGCTGAAACTGCTGGGCGAGCCCGGTATCATTTCCTTCGCAGGCGGTATTCCCGACCCCGCTTTGTTTCCAGCAGAGGCTTTCGCCGAAGCGTTTCAAAATGCGCTTAGCCCAGATCAACAGGCGCAGGCGCTGCAATATTCGGTCAGCGAGGGCTATGCCCCGCTGCGTGAATGGCTGGCCGACCATATGCGTGGGATCGGCGTTACGTGCGGCATCGACAACATCCTGATCACCTCAGGCTCGCAGCAAGCGCTGGATTACTTGGGTAAGTTGTTCTTGTCACCGGGTGATACTGCGTTGGTTGGGTGGCCCACATATCTGGGCGCGCTCAATGCGTTTGACGCTTATGAGCCGCGCTTTGACCAGCTTAGCATCAATGGCAATCGTGGGGCTGCCGAATACCAGGCCGCCGCCGGCAACAGCCCGATCAAATTCGCTTATCTCTCCGCCGATTTTGCAAATCCGACTGGTGAGACGGTCGATCTGCGGGGCAGGGAGGCGCTGCTCGATCTGACAGATGAATTGGATTGCGCAGTGATCGAGGACGGAGCCTATCAGGCGCTGCGCTATGACGGCGATCCGATCCCTCCGATCATCGCGTTAGAACAGGCGCGCAAGGGATCGATCGAGAACTGCCGGACGATCTATTGCGGCAGCTTCTCGAAAACTCTTTCACCGGGGTTGCGGCTGGGTTGGGTGGTTGCAGCAAAACCGGTGATCTCGCAATTGGTGCTGCTGAAACAGGCGGCTGATCTGCATTCTTCTACGATCAACCAGATGGCGGTGTATCAGGTGGCACGGGATCGCTTTGACACTCATGTCCCCATACTGCGCCAGACCTATGCCGCGCGCCGCGATGCGATGCTTGAGGCGCTCAAAGAGCACATGCCCAATGGCGTCGACTGGACCCGATCCGAGGGCGGCATGTTCATTTGGGTCACTCTGCCCAAGGGAATGAACGGCGCCGACCTGCTGGCGAGGGCGCTGGAAACGGTCAAGTTGGCCTTTGTCCCCGGTCAGGCCTTCTATCCCTACGACACCGGGTCGAATACCATTCGACTGAGTTTCTCCAACTCGGATGAGGACACGATCCGCGAGGGTATACGCCGGTTAGGAGAAGTGTTGCGCGCCTGAACCGGGGAAAGGTTTCATTAACCATATTGTCGCTAATAAAGCAGCATGATCCGCGTGCTCGCTTTCCTTTGCCTCGCCGCTTGCTCGGGTGGTACACCCTATTTTCGCGACTTGCCCGCAACGCGCGTCGCGGTGAATGGCAGTATCTTCGACGTCCGCGTCCGCAATGAACTGGCCGAGGCCGTCCGCGTGAACCCGCAATACGCGCCGCGTCTGGGTCCGATCCGTGACCGGGCCGCGCTGGCCATGGCGCAGGTCTCGGGCTGTCCGCTTCTGGACGTTCTTGGCGATGCGGCCGTCACTGTGGGCGTGCTGGGCTGCGACCAGGAACTGGGGGAAAAACTGATTTTCGGCGCACTCCTTCGCCGTCCCTATGAATGCGTTGATTACGGATATTACGAAGACTACGGATATCAGGTCTTTGAATGCTCGCCTTACTGAGATACGCGAGACTCCGCGTAGTTTTGCCAAGATGTTGTGGATAACTTGGTCCAATCTCCCATATCCTGCGCAATCACGTTGACACCTCCCCCATCCGTTGCGCAGACTTCTTACCCATAGGAATCATACCAAGAGCAGCCATTGCGCTTTAGCAAACTCAAACTGACCGGCTTCAAAAGCTTCGTGGACCCGACCGATCTGATCATCGCGGACGGGCTGACCGGAGTGGTTGGTCCGAATGGCTGCGGCAAGTCCAATCTGCTGGAAGCGTTGCGCTGGGTGATGGGTGAAAACCGTCCCAAATCCATGCGCGGTGGCGCGATGGAGGATGTGATCTTTGCGGGCGCTGCCACTCGGCCTGCGCGCAACTTTGCCGAGGTGGTCCTGACGATGGACAACTCGGAACGTTTGGCGCCATCCGGCTTCAACGACAGCGACCAGTTGGAAATTGTCCGCCGCATCACCCGCGATGTGGGCAGTGCCTACAAGACCAACGGCAAGGACGTGCGCGCCCGCGACGTTCAAATGCTGTTCGCGGACGCCTCGACCGGTGCGCATTCGCCTGCGCTGGTGGGGCAAAACCGCATTGCCGAACTGATCAACGCCAAACCCCGCGCACGACGTCGCATTCTGGAAGAGGCCGCCGGCATCTCCGGGCTTTATCAACGCCGCCACGAGGCAGAACTGAAACTGAAAGGCACCGAGGCCAACCTGACCCGCGTGGATGACGTGCTGGAACAATTGGGCGGGCAGTTGGCACAACTCGCCCGTCAGGCCCGGCAGGCGGCGCGGTATCGCGAGATCGGCGAGCTGTTGCGTCAGGCCGAAGGGATGCTGCTATATCGCCGTTGGAAAGAGGCCGACATGGCCCGTCAGGCGGCCGAGGAAAAGCTACGCGACCGGATCACCGAAGCCTCTCGCGCCGAGGCATCCGCCCGTGAATCCGCCGCCAAACGCGCCGAGATCGAGGAAACCCTACCGCCCTTGCGTGAGGAAGAGGCCATCGCTGCCGCCGTCCTGCAGCGCCAGCAGGTGCAGCGCGATCAGCTGTCGGATCAGGAAACCCGCGCACGCCAGACGATTGAGACTCTGACCAACCGTATCCAGCAATTGGGCAACGACATCGAACGCGAATCCGGTCTGAACCGGGACGCGGGTGAGATGATCGAACGGCTCGAATGGGAGGCCCGCGAGCTTGCCAAAGCCGCCGATGGCTATGACGAAAAGGTCGCTGAAGCTGCAGAAGTTGCGCGCGAGGCCGCGTCGGTGTTGCAGGATCGCGAAGATCACCTGTCGCAGGAAACCGAAGACATGGCCCGTCTGGTGGCCCGCCACCAATCGGCGCAACGACTGGTTGAAGATAGCCGCAAGACACTGGCTCGTTCCGAGGGCGAAGAAGAAAAGGCCCGCGCCGCCGTGGACGAGGCGCGCAATGCCCTTTCCCGCGCCAGCGAGGCGTTCGAGACCGCGCAGGAGGGTGAGGAAGAAGCCCGCGAAGCTGCTGAGGCAGCGGAAGAAGCACTGGCTGCCGCCGACGAGCTGCGCAACGATACGCAGGCGCGTGAGGCGGAAGCCCGCGCCAAACGCTCCGAGGCCGAGGGTGAACTGGGCGCGATAAGGGCCGAGACCACCGCGCTGGCCAAGCTGGTCGAACGCGACACGGCTGAGGGTGGGCAAGTGCTCGACATGCTGCGGGTGGCAACGGGCTTTGAAAAGGCATTGGGGGCTGCGCTGGCGGATGACCTGCGTGCACCGTTGGTCGAGGGCGACGGACCTTCAGGTTGGGTGCAGGTAGCGGGCTATGACAGCGACCAGCCCTTGCCCGACGGGGCCGAGCCGCTGGCGTTGCATGTGTCCGGCCCCGACCGCCTAAGTCGCCGTATTGCGCAGATCGGTCTGGTCGATGCGGATCAGGGCGCGCGCCTGCAGGCGTCGTTGAAACCGGGTCAACGCTTGGTCTCACGCTCGGGAGATTTGTGGCGCTGGGACGGATTCCGCGCCTGGGCCGAGGATGCACCAAGCGCTGCCGCCCTGCGACTGGAACAGCTCAACAAGCTGGAAGCGCTGAAACAGGAACTGACACGCACCGAGGCACAAGCCGACGGCGCGCGCGCCGCGCATGAAGCGCTGTCGCAGCAACTGGCCGACGTCACCGAAGCCGACCGCCGCGCCCGCGAGGCCCGCCGTGCCGCGGATCAGCGCATGGCGGAAACCGCGCGGATGCTCAGCCGGGCTGAGGCGGATCGAAATCTGGCGCAGGGCAAGCTGGAAACACTGACACTCGCGGTCGACCGTCATAAGGAAGACGCCATGTCCGCCCGTGCACAACTGCGTGAGGCTGAAGGCGCGTTGACTGGCCTGGGCGATCTCGACAGCGCCCGCGCGCAGGTCGAGGACATCAAGCAGACGGTCGAGGCGGCGCGGATCACCATGCTGACCCACCGCTCAACGCATGATGAATTGCGCCGCGAGGGCGAGGCGCGCACCCGGCGCACGCAGGAGGTGACTAAGGACCTCAGCGGTTGGCGGCATCGTCTGGAAACGGCGGAAAAGCGGATATCGGAACTGGCCGAACGCAAGGAAAGCTCGGAAGAAGAACTGACCGAGGCGATGGCGGCCCCCAGCGAAATCGCCGAGGCACGGGAAGAACTGAACGAGCTGATCGAAACCGCTGAGGCTCGGCGCGCCGAAGCCGCCGACAAGTTGGCCGAGGCCGAGACCCAGCAGCGCGAGGTGGTTCTTGCCGAGCGCGAAGCCGAACGTCTGGCCTCGGAGGCGCGCGAAAGCCGCGCGGCGGCTGAGGCGCGTTGCGACGCCGCCAAGGAAAGCGTAGTCGCCGCAGCAGAACGCATTGCCGAGGATCAGCAACTGACGCCGAACCAGCTGCTGAACCAACTGGACGTGAACCCTGACCAGATGCCCGCCGCCGACGCACTTGAAGCCGAAGTGAACCGCCACAAGCGTCAGCGCGACGCCATGGGCGCAGTGAACCTACGGGCTGAAGAGGACAGCAAAGAAGTTCAGGAAGAATTCGACACGCTGAACGGCGAAAAGGCCGATCTGGAAGAGGCGATCAAGGCCCTGCGCAGCGGCATCGCCAGCCTCAACCGCGAGGGTCGCGAACGCCTGCTGACCGCGTTCGAGCAGGTGAATTCCAACTTCGCCATGCTGTTCAAGCACCTGTTTGGTGGCGGTGAGGCCAATCTGGTCATGGTCGAAAGCGACGATCCGCTGGATGCGGGCCTTGAGATCATGTGCCAGCCGCCGGGCAAAAAGCTCTCGACTCTCAGCCTGCTTTCGGGCGGCGAACAGACCCTGACCGCGACGGCGTTGATCTTTGGCGTGTTCCTTGCCAACCCCGCCCCGATCTGTGTGCTGGACGAGGTCGACGCCCCGCTGGACGATGCCAACGTCACCCGCTTCTGCGACTTGCTGGACGAGATGTGCCGCCAGACTGATACGCGTTTCCTGATCATCACCCACCACGCGGTGACCATGGCGCGGATGGATCGGCTGTTCGGTGTGACGATGCAGGAACAGGGTGTCAGCCAACTGGTTTCGGTCGATCTGAAAAAGGCCGAGCAGATGGTCGCTTGATCGATCACTGCAACGTTATGAGCCATCGCCCGTGTATGAGGGTAGGCTAGCATCATGATCCGATATTTCACCCTCGCATTGCTCGCGGCCAACCCCCTCTGGGCTGCCGAATGGCCCACGAAACCCGGTGACGTCCCCTTGACGCCAGAAGAATTGGAGGCTTTGGCCGGTCGTACTCTCACTTTCTACGACGACGGCCAGTCCAAATACTCGGCTGGAGGGGCCTATTCTTATACCTATGCCAGCGGAGAATCCGCCTTTGGCACCTATTCCATCGCCGGGGACGGCAGTGTTTGCATCGCGTATCGCAATGGGTTCAGCCGATGCGACCTATATGTCCGCAGTGGTGAGCGGTTGATCCTGATCGACGAGAAAGGCGATCGCTATCCGGTCAGAGCGAGTAATTGATCTGTTTTTCCCGATCAGTTGGTAAATTTGATAGAGCCTTTGAGTAAAAACGGAAGAAAACGGGATAATCATCGTCAAATCAAGTTGTAGAATGCCCTGGATCGAAAAACTGATGGGGATGCCAAATGTGCCGTTTTTTGGCTTGGGTTGGGGAGCAGCGATATCTGGATGAATTGATCCAGGAGCAAGAGCAATCGCTTGTCATCCAAAGCCGCAACGCGTTGATCGGGAAGACACCAATCAATGCCGATGGGTTTGGACTGGCCTGGTATTCTGATCGCGAAACGCCTTGTTTCTACAAGGACACTCATCCCGCATGGTCCGATGCAAATCTCAAACAACTGGCTCATCACACACGATCACGACTGTTTTTGGCCCATGTAAGAGCGTCGACAGGCACTGCGACCTCGCGCAACAACTGTCACCCCTTTGGAGTTGGCAAATGGAGCTTCATGCACAATGGCCAGGCTGGAGGGCATGACCAAATCCGGCAGCAGCTTGATGCTATGATCCCGGCACATTTATACGGGCACCGAATGGGTGCGACAGAAAGTGAAGCGATCTTTTTGATTGCTCATGGCGAAGGTCTGGATTCAAATCCGATCGACGCAATGGCACGGGCCGTGGGGCGGGTGGAAGCGCTGTCCCGACAATGCGGATCGTCGCCTTATATGCGGTTTGCTGCGTGCTGGTCAGATGGCAGGCGTGTATTTGCGGCGCGTTATGCGTCTGACCGTTATGCACCCAGTCTGCATTACCGAACCTCAGAAGACGGGATAGTGATATCGTCCGAACCGCTTGATGCAGACAGTGACGGCTGGGTTGAAGTACAGCCCAATACCGCCATCGTCACAGAAGGCTCGCTGGTATCTATCCATGCGTTTGATCCGTCAGTGAAGCGTGAACCAGCAAAGGTCGCCTAGGCGCTGACCCTTATAGCTGGTTCAGCAGCTGTGTCGTTGGCCACGCATCCGCTGGCAAAACCAGACGCAATTGTTCAGCCTGCACAGCCGCACGGGTTCCGGCCCCAAGGATGCCGTCGATCTTGCCTACATCATAACCCCGTGCCTGTAGCTTGCTCTGCAACTGCTTCATCTGTGCGCCCGTCAGCCCCGGCGCGGGGTTGCCTGCGTCGTAGATCTGCGCGCCTTCCAGCCGTGTGCCGAAATAGGCGGCGGTCAGGACGTAAACGAAGCTCTGGTTCCATTCGAAATAGACGTCGAAATTCGGGTAAGCCAGAAAGGCGGGGCCCTTGTGCCCTTGTGGCAGGATCAGCGAGGCAGGCAGATTTGCCAACGACCCACTGCGCGCCTGCACGCCCATCGCCTGCCATTCGGACACCGAGCGGGGCTTGCCGGGGCCAGAGAGAGACCAGTCCATCTGCGCGGGCACGGTGACCTCTTGCAACCATGGCTGACCCGGTTGCCAACCCAGATGCGACAGCATCTTGGCCCCGGACATCAGTGCATCCGGCGCCGAGGTTTTTAGCGAAACCTTGCCGTCTCCGTCCCCATCCACGCCGTTTTCCAGAATGTCGCGGGGCAGCATCTGGACCATGCCGATTTCACCGGCCCAAGCCCCGGTGGTGCGGGCGGGGTCAAAATTGCCCTGGCTGTACAGCTCGATCGCGGCGAAAATCTGCGGGCGGAACAACTCGGGGCGGCGGCAGTCGTGGGCCAGCGTCACCAGCGCGTTGCGAGTGTTGAAATCGCCCTGAAAGGACCCGTAGTCGGTCTCGAACGCCCAAAATGCCAGTAGCACACCCCGCGAAATGCCGTATTCCTGCTCAATCCGGTCAAACACCGCGTCGTATTTGCCCGACATGGCCTTGCCCCGGTCGATCCGGTTCTGTGAAATCAGGCGCCGCGAGAAGTCGATGAATGGTTTCTGGAATACGCCCTGCGCGCGGTCGGCTTTCAGAACGGCTCCGTCCTGCTGCACGCCCTTGAAAAAGCTGTTGACGGTGGATTTGTCGTAACCCTGCTGAATGGCTTCGGCTTTCAGCCCTTTGACGAAGGTATTGAACCCGCCGCCGCATTGGGCAAGCGCGGGCGAGGCGAAGAGGGCGGCGGCAATAAGGCCGGAAAGGAAACGCATGGGTCTGATCCGTCAGAATATGAAGTTGAACCCAACCCACACCGACACGAGCCCAAGCGCAAGCCCCCATACCTGCCAGAGCATGTCTGATGCGCGAAAAACCTCCGCCGCGTCGATATTCTGCCGCGCATTCCCGTTCACCCAGGCGAGATCCCGCATCTGCCCGTCATAGCTGCGCGGTCCTGCCAGCGCGATATCAAGCGCACGTGACATCGCGGCCTCGGGCCAGCCTGCGTTGGGTGAGATATGGCGGCGTGCATCCTCAACCATCTCTCCCCAGCGCGACCATTGGCTGGACAGTGCCACGATCATTACAAAGGTCAGGCGTGCCGGGACAAGGTTCAGCAAATCATCCAGCCGCGCTGCTGCCCAGCCGAAGGCGCGGTATTTGTCGTTGCGATAACCGATCATACTGTCGGCGGTGTTGACGACCTTGTAAACCAGAAGCCCCGGCAGACCTGCGACCAGAAACCAGAAGGCTGGGGCAATCACCCCGTCGCTCAAGTTTTCGGCGGCGCTTTCGATGGCCGAGCGCGCCACCTGCGCCTCGGTCATATCTCGCGTATCGCGCGAGACAATCATGGCGACCTGCGCGCGCCCTTCGGCAAGCGAGGTCAACAGGCCTTCGCCAACTGCGCGAACATGGGTGATCAGGGATTTCTGGGCCAGAAGGATGGCGCAGACCACGATCTCGACGATCGGACCAAGCAGCTCCAGCAACCGGCCAAGGATGAGTGCCACCGCAACCAGGATGAGCACCGTCGCAACCCCTTTGAGGCGGCGATACGCCCCATGGTTCAGCCGGTTGTCCAGCCAGCCAATCGCGTTGCCAATCAGTACGGCAGGGTGGCGAATCCGCGACCACAGCCAATCCGGCTCACCCAATGCTGCGTCCAGACACATAGCGCAGACCAATAGGAACGCGGTGCTCACAGCGCTGCTTCCAACCGGGCCCAACCATCTGCTGGCGGTAATCCAAGGCGCAGGTAGGTCCGGGAATAGGGGAAAATACGGCTCCAGATATGCGCCCGCGCCAATCGGTCTTGCCAGGCGGTCGCGTCATCAACGTCGTAGAGGCGGAACAGGCTGGTGCCGCCAATCAGCCGCGCACCTTTGGCCGCTAAAAGCTGATCCAACCGTGTTGCTTCATTTGCCAGACGCATGCGCGTTTCATCAGCCCATTTTACATCGTGCAACGCTTGCGCGCCGATCCGCAGCGCCGGGCCGGCTACGGCCCATGGTCCCGTCAGGTCATTCAACCGTGCAATAAGATCGGGATGGCCGATTGCAAAACCCAGTCGCAACCCGGCCAACCCCCAAAATTTGCCAAAGCTCTTCAGCACCACGATGCCGGGCCGCTGGGCCAGATGAATCAGCGAGGCTTCGGGCGTTACGTCGCAGAAGCTTTCATCGATCACCGTCAGCGGCGCGTCGGCATCCGCGTCCTGCCAGATGCGCCCATCGGGATTGTTGGGGTGTACGATGACACGTGCCTGAGCCGGGCCGCTCTCGTGCACCGTCCAACCCTGAGCGGTGAATGCAGCGGCATGTTCGTTATAAGTGGGCATCGTGATCTGCACGCGGCCGGCTTTGGTCAGCGCGGGCACTCGGGCAATCACCGCAGAGGCACCAGGCGATGGCAGAATCTCGGCCCCATCAGGCACGTTCCAAAACACCCGCGCCGCGTCCGAGAGGCGTTCGAACGCGCCATGATCCGGCAGTTCCATCCAGTCCGGAGGCTGCAGGCCCGAGACCTCATAAGCATGCGGATTGATCCCCGTGGACAGATCGATCCAGTCTGCGCGCGTGCCCCCAAACCGCGTCATCGCGCCATCCAGCCCTCCGCCATGATCGCGCGCAGCCCAAGGGTTCAATCTGTCATCCTGTCCAACCATCTGCCCCAGCCGGAATCGCCTATTTCTCATGCTTCAAGCGGATTTTTGCCGTTCTTACAAGCGAATCCGCCCGATCACGGCGCTGTGCGGGCCTTGTTAACACTTTGTTAAGGAAATCGCGTGATCACGGACAACAGGGGTCGGCACCACTCACCCATATCACGTGCCGAGGTTGTTGCAAATGAAAGTACTGATTGTTGAGAGTAACCCCGATCTAGGTCGGGTCTGGCAGCGGCATCTGCAAAGGCAGGAGGCCGAAGTCACGCTGGTCGAAACGCAAGAGGCCGCGATCCTGGCACTGTATGGTACCGCATTCGATATCATCGTGCTGGATCTGGTTCTGGAAACCGGCAGCGCCTTGGCGGTTGCCGATTTCGCAAGCTATCGCAGGCCCGAGGCGCGAGTGATCTTCGTCACCAACACCACATTCTTCTCGGACGGATCAATCTTTGCCCATAGCGCCAATGCCTGCGCCTATGTCCAAAGCTCGACCCCGCCCGAGGATCTGGCGGCCATGGTCGAACACTACGCGGCGGGGCGCTGATCCCGCCCATGGGGTTCTGAATAGTCCAACGTTGGATTCACCGGAATAATTCGGTGCGGATTGATGCTGTCATGGCTGTAGTGATAGTGGCGCACGATGTGGTTCATGTTCACTGTCTGCGCCACGCCGGGCCATTGATATAGCTCCCGCGTAAAGGCCCAGAGGTTCGGGTAGTCCACCAACCGACGCTTGTTGCACTTGAAATGTAAATGATAAACCGGGTCGAACCGGATCAATGTGGTGAACAGGCGCCAGTCGGCCTCAGTCACGCGGTCACCCATAAGATAGCGGTTCCGGGCCAGACGATCCTCAAGCCAGTCCAGCGTGTCGAACAGAGGGCCAACCGCGGCGTCATAAGCTTCTTGCGAGGTGGCAAAGCCGGATTTGTAGACCCCGTTATTGACATCGGAATAGATGCGCGCGTTGACCTCTTCGATCTCGTCCCGCATTGCCTCGGGCCAGTAGTCGTCTGTGTTGCCGGTGATCCCGTTGAAAGCCGAGTTGAACATGCGGATGATTTCCGAGCTTTCGTTCGACACGATCGTTTTCTCAACTTTGTCCCACAGGATCGGAACCGTAACGCGGCCCGAATAGTGAGGGTCGGCACGGGTGTAGATTTGATGGGCAAATTCTGATCCGAACAGTTTGTCGCCGGTCGCGCCATGGTCGTCGGTCTCAAAGGTCCAACCTTTATCCAGCATATCCGGATGCACGACCGAGACCGAGATGTGGTCGCTCAGCCCTTTCAACTCACGAAAGATCAGTGTGCGGTGCGCCCAAGGGCAGGCGTGCGAGACATAAAGGTGATAGCGCCCCGATTCCGCCTCGAACCCGCCGCGCCCCGAGGGGCCGGGCGCGCCATCGGCGGTGATCCAGTTGCGAAACTGTGCGGCCGAGCGTTTGAACGCCCCGCCTGTGGATTTGGTGTCATACCAGGTGTCATGCCATTCGCCGTCGACAAGCAGGCCCATCGTTATTCCTTTCGCATTGCGATTGGGTCAAAGATAGGCCGTCTTGCGCCACGATCCTATTTCACCGGGCGCGCATCAGGCCTGCATGCGCGCACAGGTGGGGTGCGGTGTCTGGGCACCAGAACCGCAATGCCAAAACTTATGTGACGCCGTTCACTGGATTTTTACAGGAATCGCGTCAGACTAATGAGTGTTAAGGGGGGAAGTTTATTATGAGTACCTATGTTTCCAAGGAAATTCGCGCCGAATTGGATGCGGCCCGAATCGCTACCCTCAAGAAATCCAGCCGTTTGCGGGTGGAGGTTGGCGACAATAGCTTCAAAATTTTGACATTGTGGAAGGATGGTTTCACCGTCGAGGCCGAAACCACGCCGCGCCTGCGTGGGCTCGTCGATATCTATGACGGTGCCAATCACATGTATCAGTGCCTGATCATGGCAGATGAAGAAGCGGTGGGTGAGATGCGCTATGAGTTCAAGCGTAACACTGTGGCGACGGACAAGGCTCCACTGGATTTCTACCGCGCCCCGGATGCACCGATCGCATTGCTTGAAAACCGCGACTGACGCGCGCACCTTTTGACCTTTGGCACCGACGCGCCGCTGGCGCTTGGGCGGCAATGGGGCCACAAGATTCTCAGGGATCAGGCCGGACGGTTTAGTCGGAGGCCGTCAGGGTCAGGTGAGCAGGAGCCAAACCATCGATGCCACCTTCAATTCGGTCTCCGGCGACCACAGGCCCGACCCCGGCGGGTGTGCCGGTCAGGATCAGATCGCCGGGGCGCAAATGGTAGAAACCCGATAGATGGGAGATCAGTTCATCGATCTTCCAGACCAGCTCAGACAATGTGGCGTCTTGTGCGACCCGCTCATTGACGCTCAGATAGATGCGCTTGTCATCAGATGGGCTCCAGTCATCGGCGCGGGTCAGCGGAGCGAAGACCGCGCCGTTTTCCACATCCTTGCCCAGATCCCAGGGGCGCTGCTTGTTGCGCTCGCGGATCTGCAGGTCGCGGCGCGTCATGTCCAGCGCACAGCCATAGCCAAAAATCGCGTTGCGGGCCTCAGCGGCTGTGGCCCGAAAAACCGGTTTGCCGATTGCAACGGCCAGTTCCATTTCGTGATGATAATCCTCGGTGCCTGCCGGATACGGCACATGCGCTCCGGTCAAAACCGCGTTGGGCGCGGATTTGGTGAAGTAAAACGGCGCCTGACGATCCACCTCATGCCCCATCTCGGCAGCGTGGGCGGCATAGTTGCGGCCGACGCAAAAAATCCGCCCGATCGGATAGGTCGCCTGTTCCCCCTGCACCGGGATGCTTGGGATGTCCGGAAGCGTAAAAAGGTGGTTGGGCATGACGTGCCTCCGTTTTTTTTGAACGGGGTTCATTGTAAATCGCCAAAGGCTGCCTTCAATCGCGCACAGGCCTCTTCAACCCGCTCGCGTTGGGTGGCCAGATTGAAGCGCTCGAAGGTTTCTCCACCGGTGCCAAAACCGGGGCCAGAGGATGTCGCGATCCGCGCATCTTCGCGTAGGCGGCGGACAAACTCATCGTGGCTCATACCCGTGCCCGAAAAATCGACCCATGCCAGATAGGTCGCCTGCAGAGGCATCGACCACAGGCCCGGTATCTCGGCGATGGCAGCATCAAACAGCTTCCGGTTCGCGTCCAGGTGGGCAATTTGTTCATCGACCCATTTTGCACCTTCCGGCGAATAGGCGGCAGTGATCATCGCCACACCCAACGCACTGGGGTCATAGTCCAGCGTGGTGATCCGGTGCCGCATCTCGGCCCGCAGCTTGGCGTCGGGAATGATCATGTTGCCGGTACGCTGACCGGCGATGTTGAATGTTTTCGACGCCGCGGTCAGTGTCACCGTCCACGGGCGCGCGTCGGGGGCGGCCGTATCCATCGGTACGAAGGTATTGCCCGGATAAACCAGATCATGGTGAATCTCGTCCGACACAAGGATCAGCCCGTTGCGCTCCGCAAACGCCGCTACAGCGCGCAGTTCATCCGGCGTCCAGACCCGACCTGACGGGTTCTGCGGCGAGCACCACAGCAGCAGCTTTTCTGATCCGTCCAACCGCGACTGCGCATCGTCCAGATCAAGCCCATAGCTGTCGCCATCGCGCACCAGCGGGCATTCCACCACGCGGCGGCCGGATTTGTTCACCTTATGGGCAAACTCATGGTAGACGGGCGTGAAGATCACGACGCCATCTCCCGGTTCACTCCAAACATCCAGACACAGGGCAATCGCATTGCCCAACCCTTGCGAGGTCAGAATCCAATCGGTGTCGATCTCCCAGTTGTGGCGTGTCTTCATCCACCACTGGATTGCATTCAGATAATCCGGGTGCATCCATGAATATCCAAACGCGCCATGATCGGCCGCTTCCCGCAACGCCTCGATCACGCAAGGGGCCGTGGCATAGTCGGAATCAGCCGTCCACATGGCCAGCCCATCCTCGGGGGCGACACCGTAAAGCTGCTCCATCTTGTCCCATTTTGAAGAGTTGGTGCCCCGGCGGTCGATCAGGTCGTTGAAAGTCATGTCATCTCCATCTGTCGAGGCGAAAGCTAACCACAAATCCATAAGGTGCAAGGGGGCCGTTGCGGAGGCGGGCGCGATGGCCTAAATCAGCCCCATGAAACGCAATATCCTGATCCACCCCGATCCCCGCCTGAAAAAGGTCTGCGCGCCGGTGGCCGACATCACCGACGATCTGCGCAAACTGGCCGATGACATGCTGGAGACGATGTATGACGCGCCCGGCATTGGCCTTGCTGCGCCGCAGATCGGTGTGCTCGACCGGCTGATCGTGGTGGACTGCGTCAAAGAAGAAGGTGAGGCCCCACGCCCACTGGTGATGTTCAACCCCGAGGTCATCGCCTCCTCGGACGAGACCAACGTTTACGAAGAAGGCTGCCTGTCGATCCCTGAGCAATATGCCGAAGTCACGCGCCCGAAGACGGTTGATGTCACCTGGCTGGACCGTGACGGTAATCTGCAGCAGGAAACCTTTGATGATCTCTGGGCGACTTGTGTGCAGCATGAGATCGACCATCTGAACGGGAAGCTCTTCATCGACTATCTCAAACCGCTCAAGCGTCAGATGATCACGCGCAAAATGCAGAAGCTCAAGCGCGAAAAGGCCCGTACATGACGGTGCGGACCTGCCTGCCGTGGCCCGACAAGCGCCTGCGCACCAAGGCCGAGGATGTCACGGAAATCACCGACGACATCCGCACCATCTGGGATGACATGATCGATACGATGGAGGCGATGCCCGGCGTTGGCCTCGCTGCGCCGCAGATCGGAGTGATGCTGCGGCTGGCTGTCGTGGATGGCTCGACCCAGCGGGGCAAAGCTGTGCGACTGGCCAACCCCGAGATTCTGCATAGCTCGGTTGAGCTGCGTGAACATGACGAGGCCAGCCCGAACTTGCCCGGCGTGTCCGCCAAGGTGAAGCGGCCACGCGCAGTGACTGTGAAATTTCTCAACGAACAGGGCCAGATCGACCGCCGCGATTTCGTCGGCATCGAAGCCACCAGCGTGCAGCACCAGATCGACCACCTGAACGGGCGGATGTATTTTGACCGCCTCAGCAAGGTCAAACGCGACATGCTGCTGCGCAAAGCACAGAAGATGGGGTGAAACCCCATCCTACGGAGGGACGGATGCGTATCATCTTCATGGGAACGCCAGATTTCTCGGTGCCGGTGCTGGATGCGCTGGTCCGTGCCGGGCACGAAATCGCCGCCGTCTATTGCCAACCGCCACGCCCCGCCGGTCGCGGTAAAAAAGACCGTCCAACCCCGGTGCACGCGCGTGCCTTGGCGCTGGGCTTAGACGTTCGCCACCCCACCTCGCTGAAATCGCCCGAAGAACAGGCCAGCTTTGCCGCGCTGAACGCCGATATCGCGGTCGTCGTCGCTTATGGCCTGATCCTGCCACAACCTATTCTGGACGCGCCGACCCATGGCTGCCTGAACATCCACGCCAGCCTGCTGCCCCGCTGGCGCGGGGCCGCCCCGATCCACCGCGCGATCATGGCAGGCGATGTGCAAACCGGTGTTTGTATCATGCAGATGGAGGCCGGGTTGGATACAGGCCCCGTTCTGCTGCGCGAGGCCACCGAGATCGGGATTGAGGAAACCACGGCGCAACTCCATGACCGCCTGTCGGGCATGGGTGCGGCGCTGATCGTTGAGGCGCTGAACACGCTGCCGAGCCTGACCCCCGAACCGCAGCCCGAGGTCGGCGTAACCTACGCCGCCAAGATCGACAAATCCGAGGCGCGGATCGACTGGTCGGCCCTCGCGTCCGAAGTCGACAGAAAAATCCGCGGTCTCTCCCCGTTCCCCGGCGCATGGACCGAGGTCGAGGGTCACCGGATCAAGCTGCTCGCCTCGCGGCTGGCCGAAGGGCAGGGCACGCCCGGCGAGGTACTGGATGACCACCTGCGCGTGGCCTGTGGCGAAGGCGCGGTTGAGCTGCTGCGCTTGCAACGGGCAGGCAAGGGCGCGCAGGATAGGGAAACTTTTCTGCGGGGATGGCCCATGCCGGCCGGGACCCGCCTGTCATCGGAGTAGGCGTACATGATCATGATCATGATGGGCACGGTCGTGATTGCCGGGATCGTAGGCTATCTGTCTGAACAGACTGGCTTTACCCATAACGGCTATCTGCAGTCGATCATCATCTGCGTGGGTGGTGCTTTCCTGTTCTATTTCGTGCGCATCATGTTCGGCATCAGCTTTGGCCCGCCGGGGTTGGACGCGGTGCTGTCCTCGATCGGTGCGCTGATCATCGTTCCCACGCATTGGAGGAAATGATATGCCGATCATCGCCCTGATCATCGTCGGAGCCGCTGCAGGTTTCCTCGCCACCCGCCTAATGCGGATCGAGGCCGATATTCCAACCACCATGCTGATCGGCATTGTCGGCGCTTTGGTGGGCGGTTTGGTCCTACGCACGCTCATCACCGTGATGGGATGGCTCTCAGGGTTTATCGGCGCCGTTCTGGGCGCGCTTTTGGTGATATGGATTTGGCAGACATATATCCGCCGCTGATCGCTTGACCCGACCGTGATCTGCGACCAATGTCCCGTCAATTCTTTGTTGAAAGGCCTCTCATGTCGCATGATCTGACCGCCGGAGACGTCGCGCTGATGGGCGTGCCGTTGGACCTGCATTCTTCGTTCCTGCAAGGCCCCGCCTTTGCGCCGGGTCGCATCCGCGAGGCGTTGCATTCCGGCGCGGCCAACCTGACCGCCGAGGATGGCACTGATCTGGGCGCAACCGACCGTTTCAAGGATACCGGCGATCTGGATGTGTTCGAGATGATGGGGCAGGAACCCATCGACCGGATCGAGGCAGGGGCCGCCGCCCGGATTGAAACCGGCGCACGGCTGCTGTCATTGGGCGGTGATCACTCGGTGGCCTTTCCGCTGATCAAGGCGCATGCCGACCGGTATGAGGGGCTGAATATCCTGCATATCGACTCACATCCCGACCTCTATGACAGTCAGCAGATCGGCCCGCTGGGCCATGGCTGCCCGTTTGCCCGCGTGATGGAAACCGGCAAGATCAACCGTCTGGTGCAGGTCGGGATCCGCACCATGAACAAGCACCAACAGGAACAGGCCGACAAGTTCGGGGTCGAGGTAATCGACATGCGCAACTGGAGCCCCGATCTTGAGATCAGCTTTGATGGCCCGGTTTATCTATCACTGGACCTTGACGCGCTGGACCCCGCCTTTGCCCCCGGGGTGTCGCATCACGAACCCGGTGGCCTCAGCACGCGTGAGGTGATCGACCTGATCCACCGGTTCAAGGGCCAGTTGATTGGCGCGGATATTGTCGAGCTGAACCCGCATCGCGATCCCTATGGCATGACCGCCATGGTGGCGGCGAAATTCGTCAAGGAAATCGGCGCGCGGCTGCTCAGTCGCTAACGTTCGTCGCAGATTGCGGCAGTGCCAAGGCGAGGGGCGGACCGTGTAGTCATGTCGAACCGGTTCGCCTCGGACGCCGTCATCCAGTGCATCTCTTCCTCGGATGCTGCATCCAGCGTGAACCAGTAGAAGTCGGGATCGACGCCGATATCTTCGAAATAGTTCAAATACCGGTCATGCTCGGGGTGATCTTCGGGTAGCTCCGCAGCGACATAGCCGCCGCCGCCCCAGCTGTGGACCCCCACGCAGGCGCCGGGTTCCAGCACGCGTCGGTTACCCGCTAGAAACAAATCGGTGCCGCCCGAGGCCACCAGCCCGTTTGACGGAACCACCGTGTCGAACCCTTCCTCACGCACTACGCGACTGAAGACCACATTCGAGTCATCATCGACCGAACCTTCGATATTTTGCAGCACCAGTGTCTTGATCTCGGGGTTTTCGTCCATCACTTCTTCAAACGCGCTGAGCGTTGTGTGGTCGATCGTTCCGGATGCGACGATCTGATTGCCCACTGCCGTGAAGCTGACCGGGGCGTATTGCTCTGCACATGCCGTTAGCAGCAGTGCCGTGGCCAGAAACGAAAGTCTGTAGGTCATCGCGATCTCTTGTCCGTTTCTACCCTATTGCCGAGGCGGTCGGGCCTTGTAAACCGGCAACTGCCAACCGAACAGCAGAGATCCGGCGCGCAACGCCCAGCAAATCAATGCACATAAGCCCAATGCCAGCAGGCCTTCCAGCCCGAGGCGGGTGGCAAACACAGCGGTCAAGGCTCCGATAAAGGCGCAGGATACATAAAGCTCACCCTGTTTCAGTACCAGCGGCACCTCGTTGCACACCACGTCACGCATCAAGCCGCCCAAACAGCCCGTGGTCACCCCCATCAGCACTACGATGATACCGGATTGATCCAGTGACAACGCTGCACCCGTGCCAGCGGCGACCGCGATGGACAGGGCGAAACTGTCCAACCAGACCAGCCAATTATACCGGCTTTCGACCAGATGAGCGGTAAAAAATACCAGCACCGCAGCGCCGCAAGCGATCAGGATATAAGCGGGCTGACCGACCCAGAAGATCGGATGTCGGTCCAGCAGCAAGTCGCGTACGGTACCACCGCCCACTGCCGTCAGACAGGCGATGAAGGCAAACCCGACCAGATCAAGCTGCGCTCGGCTGGCCACCAGCGCACCGGTCAGCGCAAAGACCAAAACCGAGGCGTAATCCAGCAGGGCAAGCCCGCTCACGCCTGCGCCTTCTTAGGTTTGAACGGGGCCATGCCGGCGCGTGCCAACTCATCCGCGCGTTCATTTTCGGGATGGCCCGCATGACCCTTGACCCATTCCCATGTCACCTGATGCCGCTCTTGCGCCTCATCCAGCCGCTGCCACAGATCGACATTTTTGACCGGCTTCTTGTTCGACGTCTTCCAGCCGTTCCGCTTCCACCCGAAAATCCATCCCGTAACGCCGTTCTTCACATAAGCGCTGTCGGTGACGATAGTCAGTTTCGAGGGCCGCTCCAGCGTCTCCAAAGCACTGATTGCAGCCAGCAGTTCCATCCGGTTGTTGGTTGTCTCGGCTTCGCCTCCGCTCAGCTCGCGTTCTTTCAGGATGGTCTCGCCATCCATCGCGCGCAGCAGTACGCCCCAGCCGCCGGGGCCGGGATTTCCGGAACAGGCACCATCGGTATATGCAAAGAGATCAGGCATGAGCGAATACCAGAATGAACCCGTCGTAAGACCCGGCCAAACCCTTCCCCATTCCCTGCACGGTACGATCAATGGTGAAACCTGCCGAGGTCAGGGCGTCCTTGATCTGGGTCTCTGAATAATAGGTATAGTAACGGTCCAAATCATCGCGATGCTCGCCCGTGCCCAGCTTCATTCCCAGAAACAGCTGCCCGCCCGGCTTCAGTGCGGTGTGGATCGCGTCCAGATGACGCGGGAAATCGACGCGCGGGGCGTGCAGCAGGCAGAAACTGGCATAGACGCCGTCATACTCTGCCACCTCGGTGACGTCTTCGAAGGTGCCAAGGTGGGCGTCAACACCGTTGCTCCGCGCATGTTCAACAAAGGCAGGGGTTGCATCCAGCGCCCGTACCTTCAGCCCTTGCCGCATCAAAAACGCGCTGTCTGATCCGGGACCCGAGCCCAGATCCAGCACATATCCACCCTCGCGGACCGCATCTACAAAAGCCTGACGCGCCTCTAGCTGCTCGGCGGGCAGGGGGATCCTTAGGTAATCCGCAACGCGATCCGTGTAGGCCTTGATGGTCCGTTCATCACTCACAGGTAAACTCCCACAGCAAGACAGGTCAGCACGACAGCGGTTAGCAGGACGCGCAGCCGCATCCACCAGACCGGGGTCAACCGCCAATATGAGAACATGGCGTCCAGCAAAAGCAAGCCCGCAAACCCATACATCAGGTTGGTGCCCGCATTCACCGGACCGCCGCCGGTCGTGAAAAATGCCCAAAGTGCAGGCAACACCGACAAAGTGTAACAGGCCGCAGCTTTGCTGCCTGAGGTTTTGGTGGCGAAGCCCCACAGCACGCCCGACATGAAACTCAGGATCACCGAGCCATAGAATAGCTGAATATACGGCCCCACGAAGCGCGACCCCAGCGTCTGCCGACCCCAATCGTTCAAATCACCGTTCAGATAAGTCAGCGCGCCCCAGACAAACGGGATCAGCCCAGTCAAACCAAGGAATAACGGCGCGCGGGGGATGCCGCTCATGCTGGTTCCCGCAATACGCGGGGAACTTTGAACTCGACATTCTCGACAGCGGTTTCGACCAGCTCGACGGTGACATCGTGGTGGTCGCGGAATGCATCGATCACCTCGTTCACCAGCACCTCGGGCGCGGATGCCCCGGCGCTAACCGCAATGCTGGAAATTCCTTCCAGCGCACGCCAGTCGATCTCGGTCGCGCGCTGCACCAGCTGCGCATAACTGCATCCGGCGCGCGAGGCGACCTCGACCAGACGACGTGAATTCGATGAGTTCGGCGCACCCACCACCAGCAAGGCATCGGCTTTCGGAGCGACGGCTTTCACCGCTTCCTGCCGGTTGGTGGTGGCATAACAAATGTCTTCCTTGTGCGGCCCGACGATGGCGGGGAAGCGGGCCTCAAGCGCGGCAATAATGTCCTTGGTGTCATCCACCGATAGGGTTGTCTGGGTGACAAAGGCCAGCTTTTCGGGGTTACGCACAGCGACCTGCGCCACATCTTCGACCGTTTCAACCAGCAGCACCTCGCCCTCGGGCAGTTGCCCCATGGTGCCGATGGTTTCGGGGTGGCCCTTGTGACCAATCATGATCATCTGCAGCCCGGCATCCGCGTGGCGCTGCGCTTCGACATGCACCTTGGATACAAGCGGGCAGGTGGCGTCGACATATATCATCTCGCGCTGGGCTGCTGTGGCGGGTACCGATTTGGGTACACCGTGGGCCGAGAAGATCACGGGGCGATCATCAGGGCATTCGTCCAGCTCCTCGACAAACACGGCACCCTTGGCGCGCAGACCGTCGACGACGAATTTGTTGTGAACGATCTCATGGCGCACATAGACAGGCGCCCCCCATTTTTGAAGGGCCATTTCCACAATCTTGATGGCACGGTCCACACCGGCGCAGAACCCGCGCGGGGCGGCCAGATATAATGTCAGCGGCGGCTTTGTCATTCGGCGATCTCCTGGACCGAACACCTAGGTCTTTTCATTGCCATGGTCCAGACAGCACTGCGTCATTTCACTGACATGAATCGCTGTTAGCACAAGGGTGTTTTCAGCACCTATACCTTTAAAGTCGCGCGGCCAGGGCTTCTGGCCCTGGCCGCGCATATTCTTGCCAACCCCCATTGGTGAGTGGTGGGGTTTGGTGGGGTCAGTGCCCGCCTGCAGCTGCGACGCTGCGGGGTTCAGTCGGCATCTCGCGCGGAGGGCGGCCGATCACGTCGCGCAGATCCTCCAACTCGATGAAGTTATCGGCCTGGCGGCGCAGTTCGTCCGAGATCATCGGCGGCTGGCTACGGATGGTCGAAACAACGGAAACACGTACGCCCTGCCGTTGCAGGCTTGCGATCAGCGGGCGGAAATCCCCATCGCCCGAAAACAGTACGATATGATCAACGCGTGGTGCCAGTTCCATGGCATCGACGGTAAGCTCGATATCCATGTTTCCCTTGACCTTCCGACGCCCCATGCTGTCGGTGTATTCCTTGGCCGGTTTGGTGACCATGGTGAAGCCATTATAGTGCAGCCAGTCCACCAGAGGCCGGATCGGGGAATACTCGTCATTTTCCAGTAGCGCTGTGTAGTAGAAAGCTCTAAGCAGTTTGCCTCTGCGCATAAATTCCTGACGCAGCAACTTGTAGTCGATGTCAAACCCCAGTGCTTTGGCGGCTGCATAAAGATTCGAGCCGTCGATGAACAGCGCTAGCCGTTCGTCCTTGTAAAACATAAAATGGTCCTTCCGGTATAAGCCACCGCACCGTGAGCTCCGTGAGTGATAAAGTAATAGGTCAGTGCAATGGTGTCCTTAAAATAGGTGTTTTAGGCTTTATCGCAAGTATTCTCTGGTCCGAATATGGGGTCTGAAGTGGACAAAACCTTGTCAAAAGCGGTCATTGCCCTAGGGGCAAATCTCAGTCTGAGAGGTTGTGGGCCCAAGGTGACACTTGAGCGGTCGCTGATCGCGATGGCCGAGGCGGGCTTGGTGATTCGCAAGACAAGCCAGTTTTTTGCCACCCCATGCTTTCCGGCAGGGGCAGGGCCGGACTATGTCAACGCAGCGGTTTTGATCGAATCGGACCTCACGCCACAGGGTGTTCTGGACCTGCTGCACCGCATCGAACATGA
The DNA here is from genome assembly GCF_056534355.1 of Ruegeria sp. D7. NCBI lineage: Bacteria > Pseudomonadati > Pseudomonadota > Alphaproteobacteria > Rhodobacterales > Roseobacteraceae > Ruegeria > Ruegeria sp. D7. Next base: position 74,703 of record NZ_JBQFPG010000003.1, on the reverse strand, counting down.
TTTTGAGCGCGCCCGTGAACAGCGTTGGGGCATGCGCACTCTGGACCTCGATCTGGTCTGTTGGGATGAACTTGTGCTGCCGGATGACGCCGAATTTCAGCGCTGGCTGACCCTTCCCCCCGAAGATCAAACCAAATCTGCGCCGGAACACCTTATCCTGCCCCATCCGCGCTTGCAGGACCGCGCTTTTGTGCTTGTTCCCATGATGGATGTCGCCCCCGATTGGCGCCATCCCGTTCTGGACCGGACAGTGACGCAGATGGTTGCAGCCTTGCCGCCCGATGAGGTGGCAGAGGTCAAGCCTCTGTGATCCTCGCATTTGCGGCATTTCTTGCTTGTCAAGGCGGGGATTCGCGCTTAGATAAACCCCTTCCTGCCACGGATTCATTTACGGAGAGCGCCCCATGGCCCGCGTTACGGTCGAAGATTGTGTAGACAAGGTCCCGAACCGGTTCGAACTGGTGATGCTTGCAGCCCACCGGGCGCGCGAGATTTCTGCTGGTGGCCCGATCACCGTTGACCGCGATAACGACAAGAACCCTGTCGTCTCGCTACGCGAAATCGCCGACGAAACCCAAAGCGCTGATGAGCTGCGCGAGCGTCTGATCGAAGCCAACCAGACCCAGATCGAGGTTGATGAGCCCGAAGAAGATCAGATGGCCCTGCTGATGGGTGCGGAATCTGACAAGCCTGCGGATGACGACATGTCGGAAGAAAAGCTCCTGCGCGCTCTGATGGAGGCCCAGGGCCAGGGGTAACCCAAGCGACAAAGGTGCGGACCGGATGATTTCAGAAGAAGACCTGATTGCGCTGGTCCGCAATTACAATCCCAAGACAAATGCCGACCGCATCGAAAGGGCCTATGAATTTGGGCAACAGATGCATGAAGGCCAGTTCCGCCATTCCGGCGAGCCCTATTTCTCTCATCCCGTTGCAGTTGCCGCCATCCTGACTGAACAGCGTCTGGATGATGCAACCATTATAACGGCCCTGTTGCACGACACGATCGAAGACACCAAAGCCAGTTATGGCAAGGTCACCGAACTGTTCGGGGATGAGGTCGCCAAGTTGGTCGATGGCGTCACCAAGCTGACCAACCTGCAGCTGTCCAGCCGTGAGACCAAACAGGCCGAGAATTTCCGCAAGCTGTTCATGGCCATGTCCAAGGACCTTCGGGTTATTCTGGTCAAACTCGCCGACCGCCTGCACAACATGCGCACGATCAAGGCGATGCGCCCTGAAAAGCAGGTGCAAAAAGCGCGTGAGACAATGGATATTTACGCGCCGCTTGCGGGCCGGATGGGGATGCAATGGATGCGCGAGGAACTCGAAGACCTTGCCTTCCGCGTCCTGAACCCCGAAGGCCGCCAATCGATCATCCGCCGTTTTATCACTCTGCAACGCGAAACCGGCGACGTGATCCATCGCATCACCGGCGACATGCGGCACGAATTGGAAAAGGTGGGCATTGAAGCCGAAGTCTTTGGTCGCGCCAAGAAACCCTATTCGATCTGGCGCAAGATGCAGGAAAAGGATCAGGGTTTCTCACGTCTGTCCGACATCTACGGGTTCCGCATCATCACCCAGACCGAAGAAGACTGCTATCGCACACTCGGTGCCATCCACCAGCGCTGGCGCGCCGTGCCAGGGCGATTCAAGGACTATATCAGCCAGCCGAAATCGAACGGTTATCGCTCGATCCACACAACGGTTTCGGGGCGCGACGGCAAACGGGTCGAGGTCCAGATCCGCACTCGTCAGATGCACGATGTGGCCGAAACCGGCGTTGCAGCGCACTGGTCCTATCGCGACGGTGTGCGGTCCGAAAACCCCTTTGCGGTTGACCCGGCAAAGTGGATCGCAAACCTGACCGAGCAATTCGACAGTGAGGATGATCATGAGGATTTCCTCGAAGCTGTGAAGCTCGAGATGTATTCGGACCAGGTGTTCTGCTTCACCCCCAAGGGCGATGTGGTGAAACTGCCGCGTGGGGCGACGCCGATTGATTTTGCTTACGCAATCCACACCCGCATTGGTCATGCCTGCGTGGGGGCCAAGGTTGATGGCATTCGTGTGCCGCTCTGGACCCGGCTCAAGAACGGTCAATCGGTGGACATCATCACCGCCGATGGCCAGAGCCCGCAGGTCACTTGGCTTGAGATCGCGGTTACCGGCAAAGCCCGCACCTCGATCCGCCGCGCGTTGCGCGAGGTCGACCGGGAACGCTTCATCAAGCTGGGTAAGGAACTGGCCCGCGCCGGGTTCGAAAACCTGGGCCGCAAAGCCACCGACAAGGCGCTGGAAACCGCTGCCAAACACCTGCGTTTAAAAGATCGGGACGAGTTGCTGGCCCGTCTGGGCAGTGCCGAATTGACCGCCCATGAGGTGGTCGAAGCGGTATATCCCGAACTCACCAAGGATGATGGCGACGCGATCTCGCCCCGTCGCGCTGTGATCGGGCTTGAACCGGGCCAGAAATTCGATCGTGCCCCCTGTTGCCAGCCACTGCCGGGCGAGCGCATCGTCGGAATTACATATCGCGGCAAGGGTGTTGTCGTGCACGCCATCGACTGCGATCGCCTGACCGAGTTTGAAAATGAACCCGAGCGCTGGGTTGATCTGCACTGGCATTCGGGCACCCACCCCGCCGTCTATGGCGCGACGCTGGATTTGACCATCGGCAATGATGCCGGGGTGCTGGGGCGTATTTGCACATTGATCGGCGAGAAAAAGGCCAATATCTCGAACCTCGAATTTGTCGACCGCAAACCGGATTTTTATCGGCTGATGATCAATGTCGAACTTCGCGATCTTGAACAGCTGCATTCGCTGATGCTGATGCTCGAGGCTGAAAGCGACGTTGCTGCGGTCGAACGGTACCGGGAAAGTGCGAAACCCGCCGTTGCGGCTGGCTGAGAAGGGGTGATCACGAGTGGTTTTCAAGCGCCGAGATCGCCGCTCGCCTGTCCAAGTCGCGTCAGAGTTCGTCTATCCGCGCGGCGGATGGACCCGTGCCTTTCACTATGTCAAACATCGGGTTCGGCGCCTGCCTGACAGCCCGGAACGCATCGCGCGTGGCATCGGGGCAGGGGTGTTTGCCTCGTTCACGCCTTTCTATGGCTTGCATTTCCTGGTCGCCGCCGTGCTGGCGCGGCTGCTGAACGGCAACATTCTTGCCGCGCTCAGCGGCACGTTCTTTGGCAATCCCCTGACCTATGTGCCGATCGCGGTCATAAGCCTGCAAACCGGGCATTTCCTGCTGGGGACCAAGTTCCGCAAAGACGATACCGATGGGTTGATGGGGAAATTTGCGGATGCGATGGGCGATCTCAAGGACAATTGCATCGCTATGTTCACCCATCGCGAGGCGGACTGGCACGGGCTTAGCCGGTTCTATGACGATGTGTTCTTTCCTTATATGATCGGCGGGGTCATTCCAGGCATCGTGGCCGGAGTGATCTGCGCCTATCTTAGCCTGCCGCTTATCCGTACTTATCAGCAACGTCGCCGCGCCAGAATCAAAGCGAAGTTTGAACAAATTAAACGCCTTGCTCAGGCAGAGGCTGACGTTCCCCCGACAAAACCACTAGGCTCGACCTCAGGGACAATGAAGGATTCGAAAGATGTCTGACAACCGTTTGCGTCTGGGCGTGAATATCGACCACGTAGCCACCGTGCGGAATGCGCGCGGCGGGGCCTATCCGGACCCACTACGCGCCGCCCGGATCGCGGAAGAGGCCGGGGCCGACGGCATCACAGCACATCTGCGCGAAGATCGCCGCCACATCTCGGACGCCGATATCGACGGGTTGATGGAGATCCTGTCGGTGCCGCTCAACTTCGAGATGGCCGCAACGGACGAGATGCAGAAAATCGCTCTGCGCCACAAGCCGCACGCCGTCTGCATCGTTCCCGAAAAGCGCGAGGAACGCACAACCGAAGGGGGGTTAGAAGTCGCGCGCGAGGAAAATAAGCTGGCCCATTTCATTGCGCCCTTGCGCGATGTGGGCTGCCGCGTGTCCATCTTCATCGCCGCCGACCAGCGCCAGATCGACGCCGCCCACCGCATCGGGGCTGAGGTGATCGAACTGCACACCGGTGCCTATTGCGATTTCCACGCCGAAGGCAAACTGGACGACGCCGCGCGCGAACTGGAAGCCCTGCGCGAGATGTCCGCCTATGCCCATTCGCTGGGTCTTGAAGTTCATGCGGGTCACGGGCTGACTTACGACACCGTGCAACCGGTGGCGGCCTTCCCTGAAGTGCGAGAGCTGAATATCGGCCACTTCCTGATCGGCGAGGCCATCTTTCGCGGCCTCACCCCTGCGGTTCACGAAATGCGCCGCCTGATGGACGAGGCGCGGGCATGATCACACCAGGCTTTGTGGCGATCTGGTTTGCATGGCTCATGGCCGGGGGCTCTCCGGGCCCTGCCACCATGGGCATCGCCGGAACCGCCATGAACGAAGGCCGCACCGCCGGTCTGGCCTTTGCGCTGGGCATCTGCGCCGGGTCCGCCGCGTGGGGCATCGCCGCCGCACTGGGGCTGTCGGCGATCATGCTGGCCAATGTCTGGGTGTTCGAGGTGATCCGCTATATCGGCGTCGCTTATCTGGGCTGGCTGGCGCTCAAGGCGCTACGTCGCGCGCTGACTTCGGATGAAGTGGCGCTGGGCAATCCGGTCACCGGCTCATTGGGTACGATATTTGCCAAAGGTGCGGCAATCCACCTGACCAACCCCAAGGCGATCCTCAGCTGGGGCTCGATCTACGCCATAGTTGCGCCAAATGACGCCAGCCTTGCTATGCTGCTGGGTTATTTCGCCATGTTTTATGCGGGTTCACTGCTGATCTTCATCGGCTACGCCTTCTTGTTTTCGTCTGCGCGCATGGTCAACGCCTATCGCCGCGCCCGCCGCTGGTTTGATTTTGCCTTCGCGGGTTTCTTTGGCGTGGCCAGCTACAAGATTCTCACGGTGCGCCTGTCATGACCTCTGAGGTGCAAGGATGATCCGCCATTGCGTGATGCTGCGACTCAAGCCTGATCACGACACCGCAGAGCTTGCCGCTGTGATGGATGGGCTGGGCGTGGTCGCAGACCGTTTGTCTGGCTGCGGTGGCTTCATCCACGGCCCCAACCGCGATTTTGAGGCAAAATCCCCAAGCTATCCCTACGGCTTCACGCTGGATTTCGCGGCTCAGGCCGACCTACAGCGCTACGCCAGTGACGAAACCCACCAGCAACTTGGCGCACGGCTTGTCGCGCTGTGCGTGGATGGGGCCGAGGGCGTCTTGGTGTTCGATCTGGAAACGCCCGACGCGGCTGACCAATAGGAGACGAGGGACTGTCATGAAAGCAATCACCTATCGCGGATTTGGTGCGGCGGCGGATGTCCTTGAGTTGGTCGACCTGCCCACGCCCAACCCCGACCCAGGCGACGTTCTTGTCCGGGTCCATGCCAGCGGCATCAACCCCTCAGACGTCAAGCTGCGCGGCGGCGCGCGCCCTGGCGCTGTGATGCAATACCCGATGGTTGTTCCCCACTCGGACGGGGCCGGAGTGATTGAGGCCGTAGGCGAAGGGGTCGATCCCGCGCGCGTCGGCGAACGTGTCTGGATCTGGAACGGCCAATGGCAACGCGCTTTTGGCACTGGGGCCGAATACATCGCGCTCCCCTCCGAACAGGCCGTATTCCTTCCAGATACGACCGGCTTCGCCGAGGGCGCGTGTTTTGGTATCCCCGCCTTGACTGCATGGTACGCGCTCTATTGTGACGGACCGATCACTGACCAGACCGTGCTTGTGACCGGCGGCGCAGGCACGGTCGGACGCTACGCCTGCCAGATGGCCGCACTGGGCGGCGCACGCGTTATCACAACGGTCAGTTCAGATGAAAAAGCCGCCCATTCCGGCGCGTCCGAATGGATCAACTACCGCACGCAAGACGTGGCCGAGGCGGCGATGGACATGACCAACGGCGCAGGCATAGACCGCATTGTCGAGGTTGATTTCGCCGCCAACCAACCCGCTTCCCTTTCTATGATCCGCCCCGGTGGCACCATCGCCAGCTATGCCTCGGCTTCGCAAATGAAGCCCGAACTGGATTTCTATGGCTTCATGTTCAAGAACATCCGCCTGCATATGCTGATCGTCTACCAACTCGACGCCGCGGCCCGCCGTCGTGGCGAGGCGCAGTTGGGCCAGTGGCTGGAACAAGGCGCACTGTCGCACGCCGTCGTCCCCGGCGGAGGGCTGATGGATGCGGCAAATGCACACGCAATGGTCGAGGCGGGGCAAAAGCTCGGGACCGTTGTGTTGGAGGTCTGACATGATCCTCGGTATCGGCACCGACCTCGCTAATATTGACCGCATTCAGGGCACGCTCGACCGGTTCGGCGACCGCTTCCGTAACCGTGTCTTCACTGAAACCGAACAACGCAAGGCTGAGCGTCGCGCCGATACTGCGGGCACCTACGCCAAACGCTGGGCCGCGAAAGAGGCGTGCTCGAAGGCGTTAGGCACCGGCCTGCGGATGGGGATCGCTTGGAAAGATATGGCGGTGACCAACCTGCGCACGGGTCAGCCCGTTATGCATGTCACCGGCTGGGCCGCCGAGCGTCTGAAAGAAATGACTCCCGAAGGCCACGAGGCGATCATCCACGTCACCCTGACCGATGATCATCCCTGGGCGCAGGCCTTTGTGGTGATCGAGGCCCGTCCGCTGCAAGAAGCGCCCGCGCAGCCTTGACTTGCCTCCACCCGACACGCATGTAGCACCCCAACCACGCATAGACTGGAGAGAGCAGTATGGCCGAGGAAGCCAAATCCGGAAACGCCGTCTGGGAGACGATCAAAACCATCGTCTATGCCCTGCTGATCGCGGGCGTTTTCCGCACGCTTTTCTTTCAGCCGTTCTGGATTCCCTCAGGCTCCATGAAGCAGACGCTGCTGATCGGTGATTTCCTCTTCGTCAATAAGATGGCCTATGGCTATTCCTACGCGTCCTGCCCTAGCCTGATCATCCCCAGCATCGGCCTGAATATCGATGCCGAGGATGTGTGCGGTTGGATGCAGGGTGATGACGACTCCCGTCTGCTGGGTGGCGATCCCGAGCGCGGCGATGTCATCGTCTTCCGCCATCCGGTGACAGGGCGCGACTATATCAAGCGACTGATCGGCCTGCCGGGTGATCGTATCCAGATTCGTGAAGGTCAAATCATCCTCAACGACACTCCTGTGCCGCAGCAACCCGACGGTGTGTTCACCGAAGTTGCTGAACCGCAGGGCCCACAAGGCCTGCGCCCGCGCTGTTCCAACGGTCCCGTCGGGATTGGCGGTGTTTGCGAAAAGAACCGCCTGATCGAGACCCTGCCAAATGGCGTGTCCTACGACGTGCTGAACATCGGCTATCAGGGCTCCGACAATACCGGGGTCTATACCGTACCCGAGGGCCACTATTTCTTCATGGGCGACAACCGCGACAACTCGGCCGACAGCCGTCTGCCGCAATCCGCCGGTGGCGTGGGCTATGTTCCTTACGAAAACCTGATCGGTCGCGCCGACAGGATCATGTTCTCCTCCGCTGGCCGGTCCATGCTGTTCTTCTGGACATGGCGCGGTGACCGCTTCTTCAAGGCGGTCAATTGAAGCTATCGGCTGAGATAAGGGCGTTCCAGCAGCGCTTGGGGTATGAGTTTTCCGACCCTGAACTGCTGGTGCGTGCGCTGACCCACGGCTCGGTGTCCTCTGCCACGCGCCCCGACAATCAGCGTCTTGAATTTTTGGGCGACCGCGTCCTGGGTCTCGTCATGGCCACTGCTTTGCTTGAGGCCGACAAGAAAGCTTCCGAAGGCCAACTGGCCCCCCGTTTCAACGCGCTGGTGCGCAAGGAAGCCTGCGCCGATGTGGCCCGCCAGATTGATCTGGGTGCGGTGCTGAAACTGGGCCGGTCCGAGATGCTGTCCGGAGGTCGTCGCAAGCAGGCCTTGCTGGGCGACGCGATGGAGGCGGTCATCGCGGCCATCTACCGCGACGCAGGGTTCGAGGCTGCCCGAGACGTGATCCTCGCCCTCTGGGGCGATCGCATCCACAAGGTCGAGGCCGACGCCCGCGATGCAAAAACCGCCCTGCAGGAATGGGCACAGGCCCGCGGCCAGAAACCACCCAGCTATGTCGAGGTCAAACGCACCGGCCCTGACCATGCCCCGATCTTCACGATCGCCGCTCGTCTGCAGAATGGTACCGAAGCTCAGGCCACCGCAGGCTCCAAGCGACAGGCCGAACAGGCAGCGGCAAAGGCGTTGTTGGAACAGTTGTCTTGATCCGTTTTGCGGCCAGATCATGAAGATCAGACCCGCCCAGAAATCCGATGCCGCCAGCCTCGCCGCCTTGTCGATTGAGGTCTGGATCGGAACCTATCTAAAGCGTGGTGTGAACGCCTTCTTTGCCGAATTCGCACTGTCCGAATTCACAACCGCCCGGTTCGAAGCCATATTGGACGACGGCCAAGATCTCTTGATGGTTTCTGAAAACGAAGACGGGATCGACGGCTATATTCGGCTTGCGGAAAGTCGCGCCGCACCCGTGGACGGGCTTTCTGACCTAGAAATCGTAACGTTCTACGTCCAGCCCCGCCATCATGGTAAAGGCATCGGCTCAGCGCTGCTGGACGTCGCGGTCGACTACATGCATGAAAAAGGGCACCCGTCGATTTGGCTGACAACCAATTCCGAGAACACGCCCGCAATCGACTTCTATATAGCCAAAGGGTTCCGGCAGGTCGGAGTCACAGATTTTCGGATCGGGGACCAAGCCTATCCGAACCAAGTTCTGGCGTTGAACACTACAACCTGATCGCGCGATCAAGCCCGGCCAATGCCGGCACCGGCCGACCGGGCAGCGTCGCCCTATGGGCCGCAGACTGGCCTTCGCTCACTGATATCCGCAATGCGACAAATCCCTCTGGCCCGTCCGCGCATTCTGCTATAGGGGTGCGCACTTGCAAACAGGATCGCAGGACACATGAGCACACGCGCCGGATTTATCGCCCTGATCGGAGAGCCCAACGCAGGCAAATCCACCCTTCTGAACCGCATGGTCGGGGCCAAGGTCTCGATCGTGACGCATAAGGTGCAAACCACCCGTGCTCGCATCCGTGGCGTGGCGATGGAGGGCGATGCGCAACTGGTCTTTGTCGACACGCCGGGCCTCTTCAAACCACGCCGCCGTCTGGACCGTGCCATGGTCGCCGCCGCTTGGGGCGGGGCTGCGGATGCGGATGTGGTCGTGCTGATGATCGAGGCGCATCGCGGTATCACCGAAGGTGTCGAGCGCATCCTCGAAGGCCTGGAAGAGATCGGGCAGGGCCGCACCATCGCACTTGCGATCAACAAGATCGACAAGGTGCCCTCGGAAAAGCTGCTGGCGCTGACCAGTGACCTGAATGCGCGTTATCCCTTTGCCGAGACCTTCATGATCTCGGCCGAAAAAGGCCACGGTGTCGACGATTTGCGCAAATGGCTGGCCTCGGAACTGCCCGAAGGCCCGTGGCTCTATCCAGAAGACCAGATTGCGGATCTGCCTCTGCGCATGATCGCGGCTGAGATGACGCGCGAGAAACTGACCCTGCGCCTGCATCAGGAATTGCCTTACCAGCTGACCGTCGAAACCGAGAACTGGGAAGAGCGCAAGGACGGCTCGGCCAAGATCGATCAGGTCATCTATGTCATGCGTGATGGCCACAAAGGGATCGTGCTGGGCAAACGTGGTGAGACCATAAAGGCCGTCAGTCAGGCGGCGCGTGCCGAGCTGGAAGAGTTTTTGGACCGCAAGATTCACCTGTTCTTGCAGGTGAAAGTCCGGCCAAACTGGCTGGAGGAGTCCGAGCGCTACTCGGAAATGGGTCTGGATTTCAAAGACGGCAACGCATGACCCGGGCCAAGAATTTTCGTCGAAAATTCTCAACCCCTACGGAAAGGTCAGAACCATGACCCGGCTGACAGCTGAATTCTGGGTGCATGCCTATCTGGCGCGGCTGCGGTTTCAGGAAATACCGGCTTTTGTTGTGGCGCATGGGGATGACACCGCTGGGGCGGTGCTTATCAAACTCAACACACTCAACGGGCGGGCCGCAGCCTTTCAGCGCAGTTTTGATCTGATGAGCGGCGAGCGCAAATGGGTGGAGCTCTCATCCGGCGAAGAGGCAGACGTAGATGCCGCCATCACCCGCCAACGCAGTTTTGACCCCGACCTTTGGGTGATCGAGGTGGAAGACCGCCAAGGCAGGCACCTGCTGGGTGAAGAAGGTCTGGACTAACCCGCGCCAAATGATCTTGGACGTACGGCGCAAAGCGACTATTTTGCTTTGCAACCGGCTGAATGAAACGGCCCAATCTTCCGAGGGCCGCAGGAACAGGAGGGGGTTGAGTGGCTGAAACGCTTGCCCAGAAACTGGAAAACTCAAATCTCGGTCACTGGATGCAGCGGTTCGAGGGGTTCATGGTCTTCATCGGCGTCGTTGGCCCCTTCGCCACGCTTCCACAACTGATTAAGCTTTATTTCACCCACTCCGAACACGCGACCGGACAGTCGCTGCTGTCCTGGTCTCTGTATGCTGGGCTGTCGTTTTTGTGGTTCGCCTATGGGCTGGTGGTGGGCAAGTTGCCCATCTATGTGGGCAACGGTATCTCAATGGTGCTGAACCTGCTGATGGTTATCGGCATTCTGATTCACGCAGGTATGACGTTCTAGGGCGCGCGATCAGCCTGCATCGCTAAAATAGACAAAGCTCATCTTGTTGCCATCAGGATCGCGCGCATAAGCGCCATAGAAGTTCGGGCCATATTGAGGTCGATCTCCGGGATCACCTTCATTTGTTCCGCCATTGGCAAGAGCCTCCGCATGCACCTCGCGAACTTCCGCTTCGCTTTCGCAGAGCAAGCCAACCATGTTGCCGTTTCCAACCGTCGCGGCCTCTTTGTCAAAGGGCGTCGCGACCCACATGGACCCACCGCCCCGCAGCTCGTAACAAACAGCGTGGGGCATATATTCAGCAATAACCTTGCCGCCGATTTTGGGCACAACCGCATCGTAAAAGCTTCGCGCTTTGACGACATCATTTGAACCGATCATGACATAGTTAAGTGACATTTCTTAAATTCCTCCGTGTAGAACATAAAGTGAACACTATTGCGTGAACAGATGTCACGCAACGTGTTTTTGGTGTTCCACAGGGTCAACCTAACGCGTTTCTACCTTGAACCTGCAACGGCCATAAGATTTCCTGCGTATATATCTGGTGACCTAACGAGGCCAAACTTGGACTGGCGTGATCACGGCATTCTTCTGACCTCTCGCCGTCATGGTGAGACAGCGGCGATCATCGAGGTCTTTACCGAAGCCCATGGTCGTCACGCCGGCATTGTGCGCGGAGGCACCAGCCGCAAGATCGCCCCGATCTTGCAACCCGGCGCGCAACTGGACGTGCTTTGGCGCGCGCGGCTCGAAGAACATCTTGGTACCTTTCAGGTCGAACCCCTGCGTTCGCGTGCTGCAGCGGCGTTTTCAGGGCGGCTGGCGCTGGCCGGATTAAATGCGGTGGTGGCGCTGCTGTCCTTTTGCCTGCCCGAACGCGAGCCTCATCCGGCGATCTATCAGCAAACAGAACAGTTGATGGACCTGCTGGGTCAGGATGAGGTCTGGCCACTGGCCTATCTGCGCTGGGAACTGGCGCTGCTGGAAGAGCTGGGCTTTGGCTTGGATCTTTCGGCCTGCGCAGTGACAGGGGCGACCGAGGGGTTGGTCTATGTCTCTCCGAAAACCGGCCGCGCGGTCAGTGCGGCGGGGGCAGGGGACTGGGCCGATAAGCTGCTGCCTTTGCCCCCCTGCCTGCGCGGCGAAGGCGCGGCTCCGGATACCGAGATTGCTGAAGCCTTACGCACAACCGGGTATTTTCTGGAAAACCATCTGGCTCCGTCGCTGGGTCATACGCCGTTGCCGGACGCACGCGCGCGATTTGTGGCGCAGTTTACTCGGCGGCTTTGAACACCATTTCGTGCCCGTCCTCATTGCGCAGGATCAGCACATCGCCGGACACCTCGGACTGGGTCATCGCCATCAGTGCGGCGAAATAAAACCCCTCGGCTTCAAGCCCGGCGCAAGCCGCGCGGGTGGCGACAAGATCGGTGATCTCAAACCACGGGTAGGGTGCATTCAGTGTACCTGAATAAGTGTTGCACGGGGCATTGCCCTCAATCCGACCCTCTTCGGGGAATCGCAAAAGGGCGCTGGCCTCAAAAGGCTGCCCGTCGATCTCTTGCAAAGCCCATGTCTGATCCGCTGCGCCATAGGCGGCGACAGTCTCATCCTTGTCGCATTGGAACAGGGTCAAAAGGGGCAGGAACAAGGCCAGACGTAACATCGCAATATCCTGTCAGTAGGGGTTCACACCGCTGATTAACTCTTCGCGCACTTCAAGGCGGGGGCGCCAGTTGTATTTGGTGTCCTCGCGCACCTGATCCCAGTAAAGCACCCCGCTGTTGCGCCACGGGTCAAGGATGATGCCTTCATACATTGAATCTCCCTTAGCGCTGATCAGAGCCGAATGGTGGATGATCCGGAACGCAGTTGGAGGCGACGTGGCCCAGTGCAGGTCCAGCGTGCGAAAGTTCTCTTGCTTCAAACGCGTGGTCATGGCCTGCGCCCAATCATTGCACAGACCTTTTTCGCGAAATCCGTTGATGACCTTTGCGTTGTGGATGATGGCTGGATCGGTGACGTTCCAGTCCTGTTTCAGTTGATTGGAATAGGCATAAGATATCTCGGCTGCACGCCGCGCCTCGGCAGGGTCAACCTTGGGGTCAAGCTGCTGGATCGCTTGTGCCAACTGGTCCACATCATCGGGCCCGGTGTTTGGTGCCATGGCGCATCCGGCAAGGGCCATGCAGGTGGCCAAAACTGCGATGATGATCTTCACGCTCGATTCTCCTCTGGCCAGCTTGGGCGCTGGGTTTGGTTGACGCCCTTTACCCGATTTCTGCGCTCGATCCGAGGGGGAAGTTTCGCCCATTAAGCCCTGAAACCGAGTTGTACAACTCGGAAGAAATAGGCCTGAAGGTCCGTACAACACGGAAGAAAAAGAAAACCCGGCGCAAGGCCGGGTTCAGTTGGGGAAACCGCGTCGCTTCGGGCGTCAGCCCAGCAATCGACGCGCGATGACTTGCGCCTGTATTTCTGCGGCGCCTTCAAAGATATTTAGGATGCGCGCGTCACAAAGCACGCGGCTAATTTTGTATTCCAGAGCGAAGCCGTTGCCGCCATGAATCTGCAGCCCGTTATCCGCCGCAGCCCAAGCAACTCGAGCGCCCAGCAGCTTGGCCATCCCGGCCTCAAGGTCGCAACGTTGACCGTGATCTTTTTCCCAAGCAGAATAATAAGTTAGCTGTCGCGCGATCATGATCTCGACCGCCATCATCGCCAGCTTGCCCGAGACGCGAGGGAAATTGATCAGAGATTTGCCGAACTGCTTGCGGTCTTGTGCATATTGCATGGCAATGTCCAAAGCACTCTGCGCTACGCCGATGGCGCGGGCAGCCGTTTGGATGCGGGCAGACTCGAAGGTTTCCATTAACTGCTTGAAACCTTTGCCTTCTTCGCCGCCCAGCAGGTTTTCACCCTTCACTTCGAAGCCGTCAAATCCCAGCTCGTATTCCTTCATGCCACGATAACCCAACACCTCAATCTCACCACCAGTCATGCCGGGCGTGGGGAAGGGGTTCTCGTCGGTTCCAGGTGTCTTTTCGGCCAGGAACATGGACAGCCCACGATGATCGGTACTGTCGGGATTAGTCCGCGCCAACAAGGTCATAACATGGGTGCGCGCCGCGTGTGTGATCCATGTTTTATTTCCTGTTATCTTATAGTTACCATCTTCACCCTTGACGGCCCGCGTGCGCAGGCTGCCCAAATCCGATCCGGTATTGGGTTCAGTGAAAACAGCGGTTGGCAGGATCTCGGCGCTGGCCAGTTTTGGCAGCCAGTTGGCCTTTTGTTCATCCGTACCGCCCGCGATGATCAGTTCTGCGGCGATTTCGGACCGTGTGCCCAGAGAACCCACACCGATGTACCCGCGCGAAAGCTCTTCCGAGACCACACACATTGAGGCTTTGGATAGGCCGAACCCGCCGAATTCTTCGGGGATGGTCAGACCGAACACGCCCATCTCGGCCAGTTCCTCGATAATCTCGATTGGGATCAGTTCGTCCTTCAGGTGCCATTCATGGGCATTAGGCTCAACCTTTTCAACGGCATAGCGGCGAAACTGGTCTCGGATCATCTCCAGTTCTTCGTCCAGACCAGACGCACCAAACATGGTGGCACCGGACTGGTCCTGCATCAACTCAACCAGACGCGTTCGCGCGGCCTGAGAGTTGGCTTGCGCCATCAGTGTCTGCACTTCGCTGCATTGGAATCCCGACAGAGCATCCCAGCCAAGGCCAAGATCCTGCAAACGTACAACCTCGCCCTGGTTCATCGGAATACCACCGGCGATCTGATGCAAGTATTCCCCAAAGGCGATCTGATGCAACAGCTGCTCCATCTCGCCGAATTTACCCTCGGCCTGAAGCGCCTCGGCCCAGCGCTGCATCTGCTGCAGCGACTGGTGGTATGTGGCCAGCCAAGCCAGCCCATGGGCGGCTGTCTGATTGGCCTCGATCAGTGCGCCCGATATGCGACCTTCGCTTGTCACCTGCGCGCGAACCGATTCGACCGCCTTATTGAACACCGCTTGAACGCCGGGCAGGGCTGCTGCGCTGAGTGTTAGAAGATCGGGCAAAACCGCTGGCTGCGTCATGTTCGTCACATCCTGTCCGTCATGGGCCATGAATCACGTCCTCTGCTGGGTTGTCTGGTCATATCATGCTGCACATGCAGCGCAACAAAAATACGCAAATCATCCATAAAAAGTTCAAAAATTGCTTAGTGACTTTTGCAGTGCAGAAATTTTTTGGGCTGGTATGAAGGGTCGATGGGACTGTTTTCACTTATGTCGCCGCAGGATTTCTGTCTGGCTTTGGTCGTTGCCTTCGTCGCGGGCTGGGTCAAAGGCATGGTCGGTTTTGCCATGCCAATGGTGCTTGTTTCTGGTCTTAGCATGATGCTGCCGCCTGAGCTGGCGCTGGCAGGTCTAATCTTGCCCACGCTGGTGACCAATGGGCTGCAGGCCTTGCGGGAAGGTTTACCTGCGGCGGCGGCGTCAGTTCGAAAGTTCAAGGTATTTCTGAGCGTTGGACTGGTCTGTCTATTGGCCAGCGCGCAGCTGATCAACATCTTGTCGCCCAAGGCATTTCTGCTGATCTTAGGCGCACCAGTTTCGTTCTTCGCTCTGATGCAACTACTGGGGCTGAAACTGACGCTGCAAGCGCCCTCAATGCGGGTTGAGGCTATGGTGGGTGCGGTGGCCGGTGCTGTCGGCGGCATCTCGGGCGTTTGGGGACCACCAACCGTGGCCTATCTGACAGCCTTGAATACACCGAAGAAGGATCAGATGCGGGTACAGGGCGTGATATACGGTCTGGGCGCCGTGGCGCTTATTGTGGCGCATCTGGGTTCGGGTATTCTAAGGACTGACACAGCGGTGTTCTCAGCGCTGCTGATTATCCCTGCCTTGGTGGGAATGCGCGGCGGTCAGTTTCTGCAGGATCGTATCGATCAGGCACAGTTCCGCAAACTCACTCTGCTTGTACTGCTGATTGCAGGGCTGAACCTGCTGCGCAGGGGTCTTTTGGGTTAATTGCGTCTTTCAGCAAACCGAAAGGCGAAATAGAGGCCCAACATTAGGAAGAAAAGACCTGAGATATCACCGATCAGATAGGCGATATACTCGGCCGTTGCGCTGCCGAAGGCCATGTTGGTGAGAACGGACACCAATACCGATGTGATGATTCCAACGCCCATCACGCACAGCCAGCATGGCTTCCGATCGACGCGCGGAAACAAATCCCAGCCCAACGCCTTGCAGACATAAAAAACCGCTGGAACTGTGGTGACCGCGATAGTGATCGCCAGCAATCTGCTGGGCAGAAGAACATCCCAACCGCCCACAAGGGCAAAGACGATGGCAACGCCGGGCAACAGTGCGAATATCGCCCTCCATCCCAATAACCAGGCCGACAGGACCCGCACGCCGTGCGGCAGGAACAATAAGCTGGCATAGCTGGGGTATGCGGGAAAAAACACGTTCTGAAGCGGCATCAGCACCTGGAATGTTAGGAACGATGCAGCGACATAGGCCAAAGAGGCATAGAATGTTTCAGAGGCCCATCTGCGCACGGGGTCAGCCGATTACAGATCTGGGGTGGCGATCACCTGGGCGCATGAACCAGATACCGTCCGCGATTGGCGCCACCGCTTTGCGACAGATAACCCTTTTGAACCAGAGACTTCAGCGCGCGGAAAAATGTCGGGCGAGATACGCTTTTGACCAGCGTGTGTTCGATCAGACCAAAGGTGCGTACTTCGCGATCATCTTTCGACAGTTCTTCGGCGGCATAGTAGATGTCGCGCTCGACCGGTGAGAGTTCTTCCAGCCCAAGAGTGCGCTCCATGCTTTGCATCAATTTGCGCAGTTCGGTGAGTTTTGAGATTTCAGTCATTACTTGCCTATAGTTTCCGTGACGGACCGAGGCAGTTCGAAAGGCTGACCTTTGGAACACATCACGCCGACACCCATCCCCGTGTAGAAATAATCATTACCTTGTTGAACGGCCCGAGACATGATGTGAGTAAGCTAGCCCGGATCGCCCGATGTTCAAATTTAACAGAAGCCGCTGCCAAAGGACGCCGGGCTTCGAAGCGTCTTGGGTAAATTGCGATAGCGCATGTTGCACGTTATCGCAATGAACTTGTCTGTGTGCACACAAGGTGCCGAAGCGTAAGCTTTGGTGGGTCAGGGGCCATGATGGCCCCTGAATTCGATCAACCGATCGCGACAGCTTTGATGTCTTCGTCGATGAAGGGCAGGTACTGCTCGAAGTTTTCCGCGAACATGTGCACCAGCTTTTCCGCCTGTTTGTCGAACGCTTCCTGATCGTCCCAGGTTCGGCGCGGATCCAGCAAGACCTCGGGCACACCAGGGACAGAGACCGGCACATCGAAGCCGAAATTGGCGTCCTTGCGGAATTCCGCATCGGTCAGTGATCCTTCCAGCGCAGCCGTCAGCAGCGCGCGGGTGGCCTTGATTGGCATGCGGCTGCCCACGCCGTAGGCACCTCCAGTCCAGCCAGTGTTGACCAACCAGCAGGTCGCGCCATGCTGAGCAATCTTATCGCGTAGAAGGTTGCCATAAGCCTCTGGGCGGCGTGGCATAAAGGGCGCGCCAAAGCAGGTCGAGAAGGTGGGCTGCGGTTCGGTCACGCCACGTTCGGTCCCGGCGACCTTCGAGGTAAAGCCGGAAAGGAAGTGATACATCGCCTGCGCAGGCGTCAACCGCGCGATCGGAGGCAAAACGCCGAACGCATCGCAGGTCAACATGATGATGTTCTTAGGGTGCCCACCCAATGCAGTTTTCGACGCGTTGGAGATGTATTCCAACGGGTAGGCGCAGCGCATATTCGCAGTCAGAGAGTCGTCGTTGAAATCCAGCTCTTTGGTCTCGGGATCAAAAACCATGTTCTCGATCACGGTGCCAAATTTCGAGGTGGTGGCGTAGATTTCTGGTTCGGCCTCGGCGTTCAGGTTGATGGTCTTGGCATAGCAACCACCTTCAAAGTTGAAGGTGCCTCGATCTGACCAACCGTGTTCGTCATCACCGATCAAGGTGCGCGACGGGTCGGCAGACAGGGTGGTCTTGCCGGTGCCGGACAGGCCGAAGAACACGGCGGTGTCGACCGGGTTGCCAACCGCGTGGTTAGCCGAGCAGTGCATCGGCATCACGCCTTTTTCGGGCAGCATATAGTTCAGCAGGGTGAAGACGGACTTCTTGTTCTCGCCGGCGTATTCGGTGCCGCCGATCAGGATCAGCTTGCGATCAAAGTTCAGTGCAATCACCGTTTCGCTGCGGCAGCCATGCTTTTTGGGGTCCGCATGGAAGCTGGGACAGTTGATGATGGTAAAGTCAGCCGTGAAATCATCCAGATCCTCACGATCCGGGCGGCGCAGCAGGTGGCGGATGAACAGGTTGTGCCACGCCAGCTCGGTTACCATGCGCACATTGATCGAGTAGCTGGGATCAGCCCCGCCCACGAGGTCCTGCACGAAGTAGTCGCGGCCTTTCATATGGGTCAGCATATCTTCATAGAGCGCGTCAAAACCTTCAGGGCTCATGGCGGCGTTGTTTTCCCACCAGATGCTGTCGGCAACACTGTCTGTCTTGACGACATGCTTGTCCTTGGGTGAGCGGCCAGTGAATTTGCCGGTGGTGACCAGAAAGGCGCCGCCATTGCCAAGGGTGCCTTCGCCGCGCTTCAGCGCTTCTTCGATCAGCGCCGGTTCCATGAAGTTGTAATAGACATTGCCCAGACCCTCGATGCCCTGATCTTCGAGGCGGAATTGCGGGTTAACCCGTCCAGATGTCATGTGTGTCTTCTCCTGTGGCGGCGCGAGGGCCTTGGGCCGGGTGCACCATTGGGGCGGATACCGGAAAGAGCCGGCGGTCAAGCGCCTCTTATCACGGTATTTTGGGACATGAACAGGAGGGTTGGGGGTAGTTAGCGCAACCAAGTTGAGGTTTAGCGCCATCACGATTTGTCTGCCGTAAATCAAGGCAGCTATTTGGGCGCAGCAAGGCAAATTTGCCGCATACCTGCCGCAAGAATGGCACGATTCGAGGTTACGAGTTGATTCGGTGGCTCAAAACCGCCAACAATGCCTTACAAAAAAGCGTATTATTGCGCGAGTGAGCAGGAATAGGGGTGAACCCGATGTCAAAGATTGCACTGGTGGACGACGACAGAAATATCCTGACGTCCGTGTCCATGACACTCGAAGCCGAAGGGTTTGAGGTCGAAACATACAACGATGGTCAGGCTGCGCTGGACGCTTTCAACAAAAAGCTGCCAGACATGGCCGTACTGGATATCAAGATGCCGCGGATGGACGGCATGGATCTGCTGCAAAGGCTGCGGCAGAAAACCCAGATGCCCGTGATCTTTCTGACCTCCAAAGATGACGAGATTGACGAGGTTCTGGGTCTGCGCATGGGTGCAGATGACTACGTCAAAAAACCATTCTCTCAGCGGCTGCTGGTCGAACGGATTCGCGCCTTGTTGCGCCGTCAGGAAGCGGTCGATGGTGATGTGACCAACGCGGCCTCGGGCGATACAAAAGTGATGGAGCGGGGTGAGCTGCGGATGGACCCGCTGCGCCACGCAGTCAGCTGGAAGGGCAATGATGTCTCGCTGACAGTTACCGAGTTTCTGCTGCTGCAGGCCTTGGCGCAACGTCCGGGCTTTGTCAAAAGCCGCGATCAGCTGATGGATGTGGCTTATGATGATCAGGTCTACGTGGATGACCGCACCATTGACAGCCATATCAAGCGTCTGCGTAAGAAGATGCGCGCCGCCGATCCCGAGTTTTCGGCGATAGAAACGCTGTACGGTATCGGGTATCGTTATAACGAAGAATAGGCGCGGCCGTTTTATTAAGCCGAAGGGGTCTCGTGCGCGATACTGAACAAGCCAACCAAGAGCACGACGCAGGCGTCGTTCTTGGGGATGACTGGGTCATCCCCCAAGACCCTGATGCTGCCGAGCTACAGGCCAAGCGTTCGCGACGAAACCTGTTTTCGCTGCGCTATTCGCCCCTGGCGCGCAGGATCATCACCTTCAACCTCATTGCCCTTGTCATTTTGGTGGCAGGGCTGCTGTATCTGGACGACACGCGAAAAGAACGGGTTCAACAGACCGCGCAGAACCTGGTCGGTGATGCGCAACTTGTAAGCAACGTTTTTGAAACCCAGCTGCGTCAACCCTCTGCCAATGGTGCAAGGACATTAGATGTCCGCGACACGCTGGCAGGCCTCAGCTTGCCCGAAGGCGGTGAGGTCTTTGTATATGACGGCACTGGCACTCTGATTGGTTGGACACGCGGAGCGCCCATGGCTGACAAATTGCCCAGCCTTTTGCATCTGGACGCCGACAGCGCCGCTGGAAGCACTTTGATCAGCGACGCATTGAACGCGGTTTGGAATGGTGTTTCTGCGATCTTTAGCGGTTCTTCCGAAAGCGAGGCTCCGACGCTGGCGCAACGGGTGCAGGAAATGATCCCGCAAGCGCTGAACGGCGGATTGCAAGTACAGGCCGTGCACGACGATAAAGGCAAGACGGTGATTGTCGCCGTGGCCCCGATCCTATTGGACGATACGCCTGTGGGTGCCGTTGCTATGGCGGGCCCGGCGGGCGAGATCGATGCGCTGGCCCGCAAGGAGCAAGAGCGGATCCTGCAGATGTTTGTGGTGGCACTGCTGGTCTCGATCGGTCTGAGCCTCGTTTTGGCCTCAACGATTGCCAATCCTCTTGCTGATCTGGCCGCCGCTGCCGAGATGGGCAAGGACCGCGGAGCCGGAGTGAACCCCGGACGTATCCGCATCCCGGATCTCAGTGCGCGCCCGGATGAAATCGGCCGTCTGAGCCAGGCTTTGCGCGGGATGGTCACGGCGCTTTATAACCGCATTGACGCGAACGAACAATTTGCGGCCGATGTCGCGCATGAGATCAAGAACCCGTTGGCCAGCCTGCAATCCGCCGTGGGCACCATGCGCATGGTCAAACGCGATGATCAGCGCGAAAAGCTATTGGGCGTGATTGAGCATGATGTGCGGCGATTGGATCGACTGGTCAGCGATATCTCGAACGCATCGCGGCTGGACGCGGAACTGGTGAAAGAAGAAGAGCAGCCCTTTGACCTGCTCAATCTGCTTGGCAATATCAGTCAGTTTCTGGGTGAAGATGCCCGTTCGAAAGGCATCGAATATATCACTGACCTTCCCTCGGACCCCATCGTGGTCAACGGGCTCGAGGCGCGTCTGGCGCAGGTCTTTGTCAACCTGATCACCAATGCGATTTCGTTCTGCGAGGACAAAGACGCCATCCGGGTCTGGGTCCGCCGTCGTGACAACCGCGTGCTCGTGGTGGTTGAAGACACCGGTCCCGGCATTCCTGATCAGGCGCTGACCAAGATCTTCAAGCGTTTCTACTCCGAACGCCCCGAAGAGCATTTCGGCAACAATTCGGGCCTTGGATTGGCGATTTCGAAACAAATCGTCGAGGCGCATGGTGGTGTGATCTGGGCAGAAAACATCCGTCCGACCGAAGCCGATATCACCTCGGACCCGCTAGGTGCGCGGTTTGTTGTCGGGCTTCCCGTCTAGGTTATGAGCACCACCCCACTTTCTGAGATAGCGGGTCAAGGGTCGGCCTGCATTCATGGGACCTGTGTTGTGGTTCAGGAAAAAGGCTTATTGATCATTGGCGCCTCGGGTACGGGCAAATCTTCTTTGGCGCTACAGATGATGGCGCTTGGGGCGCAGCTTGTCGCGGATGACCGGGTCGAATTGACCGGAAAGGCCGATCACGTGATGGCAGCTGGACTTCCGCAGATCCGCGGCCTGATTGAAGCGCGCGGCATCGGGTTACTGCGAGCTGAAGCCGCGAGGCCGGTCCGATTGGCATTTGTTGTGGATATGGACCAACCCGAGCCCGCGCGATTACCTGAACCCGCTGAAATTCTTGTGTTGAAGCAAACTGTTCCCTTGCTTCGCGGGGCTGGCGTGCCCAATTTGGCTGCAGGACTTATTCAACTTGTGAAAATGGGGCGCGTAGCCCCGGAATGGCCGAATACATGACAGCACAACAGCGCGTCGTTCTGATAACAGGTCCTTCCGGTGCAGGGCGATCGACCGCAATTCATGTGCTTGAAGATCTGGGGTTCGAGGCGATTGACAACCTGCCGATGGGGTTGCTGGCTCGCCTCGTCGACAATTCGGAGCCTGCGCGCCCCATGGCTTTGGGTATAGACGCGCGCAACCGCGATTTTTCAACCACCGGGTTTATCGAACTTGCCGCCAAACTGGGCCGGATGGAGAATGTCGACCTGACGATCCTCTATCTGGATTGCCGGGACGAGGTGCTGCTGCGTCGCTTCTCGGAGACCCGCCGCCGTCACCCGGTTGCGACTGATGCCAGCCCGGAAACCGGCATTTGTCAGGAAAAGGAACTGTTAGCCCCAATTCGCGAGTTTGCCGACACGCTGATCGACACCAGCGCGTTGAATGTGCATCAGCTGCGGGAAGAGGTCGAACGCTGGTTCGCCCCAAAGGGCGGGCGGCATCTGGCGGTGTCGATCGAATCCTTCTCGTACAAGCGGGGCTTGCCGCGCGGTTTGGACATGGTGTTCGATTGCCGGTTTCTGGCCAATCCATACTGGCGGCCTGAACTGCGGGATGCGGATGGTCGAAACTCGGATGTGGCGGCCTATGTTCAATCAGATGCAAACTATGGCGTCTTCTTTGACCGGGTGGTCGACCTGCTGATCGAACTGCTTCCGGCCTTCCGTGAGGAAGGCAAAGCGCACCTTTCAGTTGCATTTGGGTGCACCGGAGGGCAGCACCGCTCGGTCGCGGTGGCTGAAGCAGTTGCAAAGGCCCTTGCAGAAGGGGGGCAGCAGGTGGCAATTAGGCATCGCGAAATGGAACGACGCGCGATGAATGTGAGGCCGGAGTGATCGGGATCGTTATTGTTGCACATGGTGGGTTGGCTCAGGAGTATCTTGCTGCCACGCAGCATGTGGTTGGAAAGCAACCCGGACTGGTGGCCATCCCGATAGAAGCCGACCATGATCGCGAAGCGAAACAAGTTGAAATCTGCCGCGCGGCGGACGAGGTCGATATGGGCGATGGCGTCGTTGTGGTGACCGATCTGTTTGGCGGCAGCCCCTCGAATCTGAGCCTGCGCGCATGTGCGCCACAAGACCGGCGAATCCTTTACGGGGCCAACCTTCCCATGCTGATCAAACTGGCCAAAAGTCGCCACTTGCCACTGGCCGAGGCCGTGCGTTTGGCTTTGGAAGCTGGACGAAAGTACATCAATGCGCAAAATGTGACATTGGATTGACACCGGATAGATTCATATGACGACCAAGAGTTTGAAAATTATCAATGAAAAGGGCCTTCACGCCCGCGCTTCTGCCAAGCTGGTCGAGGTGGTCGAAGGCTTTGATGCGCGCGCCGAGGTGTCACGAGACGGGCTTTCTGCCTCGGGCGACAGTATCATGGGCCTTTTGATGTTGGCAGCGTCGCGCGGAAGCACTATTGACGTCGAGACGTCCGGCCCGGATGCTGAGGCGTTGGCAGAGGCTTTGGAAACATTGGTGAACGATAAGTTCGGCGAAGGGTTCTGACAGCCACGACACCAAGGACGGAAAGACAAGGCAATTGGCGGAAACCACGCACGATACCAAGACAGGTCCTGTAGTGGATCACGACACCGATCAGGGTGAAATCTACGACCGCAGAACCCTGACCTACGCCAACTCGTTTGACGATGCCTGGACGTCTACGGCCATTCGCGCCATCGAATGGTGCACAGGCAAGCTGACCATCTTGCGCATGGTCAACAAGTTCGAGAAGCAGAACGAACGCTATCGAGGTCAGAAGTTCTGGGGCGGTGCGCTCAAGACCATGGGTATCGAGCTGACAACCCCAGCCGAACAGATCGCCCGCATCCCAAAAGAAGGCCCCGTAGTGGTCGTCGCGAACCATCCGCACGGCATGGTTGATGGCATGATCTTCGCTGAACTCATCGGCCGGGTCCGCAGTGACTATCGCATCCTGACCCGCTCAGTCCTGACCGGGTTGGATGAAGCTGCGACCTCATTCATGATCCCGGTGCCGTTCCCGCATGATCCTGAAGCGCAGGCCAAGATGCTCGAGATGCGCAGCAAGACGATGAAACATCTGGCAGATGGGGGCGTTGTCGCGTTATTCCCGTCAGGTGTTGTGATGTCTTCGGATGATTGGTTCGGACCAGCCATCGAGCGGGAGTGGAATGTCTTCACCGCGAAGATGATCCGTAGGTCGGGTGCCAAGGTCGTGCCGATCTTCTTCCCTGGCAGCAACTCGCGCTGGTATCAAATTGCCAACCGGATATCGCCCATCCTGCGCCAGGGCCTACTGCTGCACGAAATCGTCCGATCCTGCAACAGGCCCCAGTCGCCGGTGATCGGTGACCCGATTTCGGATAAAGACATGGACCTGCTGGAACGCGACCCCCGCGGTTTCATGGCATGGCTCCGTGATCACACCATGGCGCTGGGCAAGACGCTCAAATCCTGATCCGCCCCTTCATCTGGCCAAAAATATCTCGGGAGTGAATTGAGCCATAGGCACAAGAGAGGGCTGGCCCTCTCAGATTCTACCGTGTGGGTACCGGAACCTCGCCTCGATAATCATAAAACCCGCGTTCGGTTTTGCGTCCCAGCCATCCGGCTTCGACATATTTCGTCAACAGCGGGCAGGGACGATACTTGGTGTCTGCCAGTCCGTCATGTAACACGTTCATGATCGCCAGACAGGTATCCAAGCCGATGAAGTCCGCCAGTTCCAATGGGCCCATAGGGTGGTTTGCGCCCAGTCTCATCGATTGGTCAATGGACTGCACATTCCCGACACCTTCATACAATGTGTAAACCGCCTCATTGATCATGGGCATCAGAATGCGATTCACGATAAAGGCCGGAAAATCTTCGGCGCTGGCTGAGGTTTTGCCAAGCCGGTCCACTACGGCTTTACAGGAGTTAAAGGTTGCTTCATCGGTGGCGATGCCCCGGATCAACTCGACGAGCTGCATCACAGGGACCGGGTTCATGAAGTGGAATCCCATGAAACGTTCGGGCCGGTCGGTGCGGCTGGCCAGCCGGGTAATTGAGATCGACGAAGTGTTCGATGTCAGGATCGTATGTGGCTGTAGGTGCGGCAACAGGTCTTCAAAGATTGCCTGTTTCACCGTTTCCCGCTCGGTCGCGGCTTCGATTACAAGATCGGTCTGCCCCAAATCCGGCAGATTCAGCGTCGTTGTGATCCGACCCAACGCGGATTTCACTGCATCATCCGAGATTTTGCCGCGCGACGCTTGACGCGCCAGGTTGGTTTCAATGGTTGCCATCGCGCTGTTTAGCGCGTCCTGGCTGACATCGTTCAGTAGAACATCATACTCTGCCAACGCCATAACATGAGCAATCCCGTTACCCATCTGTCCAGCGCCGATCACTCCGACTGATTTTACGTCCATTTGTTCGATGCCCTTGTTCGCAGAATACGGCGACATTATCGGCAGTTCCCTATGGGCGGCAAGGGGACGGGGACAGTCAATTTCGCTTCAAATGCGCGCATTAGGACTTTCTCAAGACTTGCGGCGGCAAAATGGCGGTTGGGTGAATATTTGGGTGAGTGTGATGAGCTATCAATCGATCAATGCGGTCCATTCCGCGGAAACGACGTGCGAATATGAAAATTCGAAACTACGTTTCAGGGGCCCTCAAAGGGCGTTGAACAACCCCTATGTGGCATGTTTGGGGGGCGAAGAGACTTTTGGCCGATTCGTGGAAACCCCCTTTCCCAATGAGTTGGAACGTCGTCTGGATCGTCGATGCCTCAACCTTGGCAGCCTGTTCTGCGGTGTCGAAGCGTTGACGCAGGACAAAGGGCTACTGGAGATCGCAAACCGATCTGATATCTGCGTCCTGCAGTTACCCGGCATGCTGGGGCTATCGAACCGATTCTACCGGGTGCACCCACGACGCAATGACCGTTTCGTTGCGCCAAATGCCGATCTGGTTGCGCTGTATCCCGAAGAAGATTTTACGGATGTCCATTTTGTACAGCACTTGCTGACCCGCCTGTCGGCACGCTCGGATGCCCGTATTGAACTTGTGGAACAAGAGTTGCGCAATGTCTGGATCGAAAAGCTCGGCAAGTTTCTTGCAGAAGTAGGCCCGCCCGTCCTGCTTTTGCATCTGCAAGTGGAGAGAAGCGATTTGGATTCGACACCGGGTGACGGCTTTGCAATCAACCCCGAGATGATTGAGCCTTTGAGACCCCATTGTACGGATATTTTGTCCTTGCAGGTTCAGGTGTCCGGCGTATCCGATGAGCTTGAAGACATGTTGTTTGGCACCCTGCAACAACCGATTGCCGAGCATATGATCGGCCCAGCCACACATCGCAATATCGCTGGCTCACTTGCCCAAGTGATCAACGACCTGGGCGTATAAACAGCAAAGGCCCGCCAGTGGCGGGCCTTCTAAGATTTTTCGTCGAGAAATCTTTGTCTGAAATCAGCCGAGTTTTTCGGTGAGTTCCGGCACGGCCTGGAACAGGTCTGCGACCAGACCGAAGTCTGCGACCTGGAAGATCGGCGCTTCTTCGTCCTTGTTGATCGCAACGATGACCTTGGAGTCCTTCATGCCCGCCAGGTGCTGGATCGCACCCGAGATGCCGACTGCAACATACAGGTCAGGGGCAACAACTTTACCGGTCTGACCCACCTGCCAGTCGTTCGGGGCGTAGCCCGAGTCAACTGCGGCGCGTGAGGCACCAACGGCGGCTCCCAGCTTATCGGCCAGGCCTTCGATCAGTTTGAAGTCGTCTTCCGAGCCAACACCACGGCCACCCGAAACAACAACACCAGCCGAAGTCAGTTCAGGACGGTCGCTTTCAGCAACCTTGTCCTCGACCCACGACGACAGGCCGGGGTTTTCGCCGACCGAGATGGTCTCGACCGCCGCCGAACCACCTTCGCCCGCCGCATCGAAGCTGGCGGTCCGGATGGTCACGACTTTCTTGGCGTCGTTCGATTTCACGGTCTGGATCGCGTTACCCGCATAGATCGGACGCTCGAAAGTGGTGGCATCGACCACGCCGGACGCGTCCGAGATCACCATCACGTCCAGCAGGGCTGCAACGCGCGGCATCACGTTCTTGGCGTCGGTGGTGGCAGGGGCAACGATATGCTCGTACCCATCGGCCAGCCCCACGATCAGGGCTGCGGTCGATTCCGCCAGGCGATGACCCAGCGAGGCGTCTTCGGCCACCAGAACCTTGGATACGCCATCGATCTTGGCAGCGGCCTCACCAGCAGCAGCGGCAGAACCACCTGCGGCCAGAACGGTGATGTCGCCCAGCGATTTGACAGCCGCTACGGTCTTGGCGGTGGCGTCAACCGACAGCTCACCATTGTTAACCTCTGCGAGAAGAAGAACAGCCATTATACAGCCCCCGCTTCTTTGAGTTTCTCGACCAGCTCATCAACCGAGCCCACGATGATACCAGCAGCACGTGCCGGCGGCTCTTCGGTCTTGACGACTTCCAGACGCGGAGTGACGTCGACGCCATAGTCGGTGGCGGTTTTCTCATCCAGCGGCTTTTTCTTCGCTTTCATGATGTTCGGCAGCGACGCATAGCGCGGCTCGTTCAGGCGCAGGTCGACGGTCACGATGGTTGGCATTTTGACGGAGATGGTCTGCAGACCGCCGTCAACCTCACGGGTGATCTTGGCAGTGTCGCCTTCGATGTCCAGTTCGGACGCGAAAGTGCCTTGGCTCCAGCCCAGCAGGGCTGACAGCATCTGACCGGTGGCGTTCATGTCATTGTCGATCGCCTGCTTGCCCGCCAGAACGATGCCCGGCTGCTCTTCTTCGACAACTTTGGCGAGGATCTTGGCAACGGCAAGCGGTTCGATGTCCTGATGCACGTCATCCGCCGCGACAACCAGAATGGCACGGTCGGCGCCCATGGCCAGTGCGGTCCGCAGGGTTTCCTGCGACTGTTTCACACCGATCGAAACGGCAACAACCTCATCGGCCTTGCCCGCCTCTTTCAGGCGGATCGCCTCTTCCACGGCAATTTCGTCGAACGGGTTCATCGACATTTTTACATTGGCGAGATCAACGCCGCTGCCATCCGCTTTCACACGAACTTTCACGTTGTAGTCAATCACGCGCTTGACAGGCACGAGTACCTTCATTTTTGCGTATGCTCCTTACAAAAACGGCAAGCCGCGCAGCGACTCCACCAATGCTCTCGCTGGCTTAGATAGCGGGTCGTGATGTTCTGCGACAGAGCAAAATCGTCACGTCATGGTTTCGAGACGTCGCGTTTTGTCATTTTTTGGACCAGAAACGAAATTTAGTTTCCCGACGGCAGGCGCGATCACCGGTTTGCGCCGGGAATCCAGAGCACATCATCGTGCCCGCCGTTGTTGGCACAGCGCGCGGCGACAAAGAACCAATCGCTCAGGCGGTTGAGGTATTTGACAGCCACCTCATTGACCGGTTCCATGTTTGTCAGCTCAACCGCCAACCGCTCGGCCCGGCGCGAAACTGTTCTGCACACATGCATATGCGCGGCCAAACGTGAGCCACCGGGTAGAATGAAACTGCGCAAGGGCTGGAGCGCTTCATTCATCGCGTCGATCTCGGCTTCAAGCCGGTCGATCTGAGCGGAAACGATACGCAGGGGCGGGTAGTCGGCCTCGGCATCCTTATCCATGTCGGGGCGGCAGAAATCGGCACCCAGATCAAACAGGTCATTCTGGATACGGGACAAGGCGGCTTCGACTTCTCCGACTGCTTCGGTCCGTGCCACGCCGACAAAGGAATTCAGCTCATCCACAGTGCCATAGGCCGCGACACGCCCGGAATATTTGGCAACGCGCTCACCATTGCCCAGAGCGGTTTTCCCATCATCGCCGGTGCGCGTGTAAATCTTGTTGAGAACGACCATGCCTTACCCTCCCTGCCCACGCAGATAGACGTAAAGTACGATCAGCAGCACCGCAATGAACTGAAACAGGATCCGCAGGCGCATCAGCTTGTTGCTTTTCAGCGCGGCTTCTTTGCCGGGTTTTCCAAAATTGGCAATGCCCATCACCAGCACGACGACGACCGCCGCCATGGCCAGAAGCAGTATGACCATCGTCAGGTCCATAGCTCACCGTCCGTGTTTGTTCAGTTGTTGAGCCGTCATCTAGCGTTGATAGCGGCAAAAGCGAACAGGTAATTTCGCCTCATATGTCCGAGAGGATGCGATCAATGGCCCGGGTGGGCAGAATACGGCGCAGATATCCGGCGATATAGGTGGGCGTCGTCACATAGTATCGCGGACGTGGGCGCTTGGATTCAACCGCATGCGCCAATTTGGCGGTAACAGCCGAGGCAGGCAGTTCGAACTTGTCAGGTCCGGAGGATTCGTAGAGGCGTTTCAGCAGCGTATCCTCGTATCTCTGTCGCAGGGCCGAGCTTTTCCAGTCAATAAAGCGTTCGAAGACAGGGATCGCGTTCACACGGATCTTCGAGGTGACCGGGCCTGGTTCGATCAGGATGACCTTGATGTCGGTGTCTCGTAGCTCTAGGCGCAAGGTATCGGTCAGGCCTTCGATGGCGTATTTGGTAGCGACGTATGCCCCGCGCCAGGGGAATGCGACCAGTCCCAACACTGATGAGTTCTGCACGATGCGCCCATGGCCCTGAGCCCGCATCACGGGAATCACTTGCCGGGTTAGTTCGTGCCAGCCAAATACGTTGGTCTCGAAAATTAGGCGAAGCCCTTCGATTGGGACATCTTCAACCGCGCCGGGAAGGCCGTGAGCGCCATTGTTGAACAACGCATCCAGCGTGCCACCGGTCGCGTCCAAAACCTGCTGCAGGCCTGAGGTAATGCTATCGGAATCGGTATAGTCGATCAGCGGGCTGTCGAAACCCTGTGCCCGTAGCCGATCACAGTCACGCTGTTGACGGCATGAGGCAAAAACGCGCCAACCTCGCGCGCGCATCCCGTGCGCCGCGTCCAGACCGATCCCGGATGAGCAGCCTGTGATCAGAATCGATTTCTGCATATTGCCCCCGCCTGTGTATTTCGCCCATAGCTATGGCGAGCTTTAGGTCAGGACAATGACACAGTTGCGTCAGTTTGTTGGTTTCCGAACCAGTGAGGCAGAAATCCAACCCACCCGCTGATCAGGGTATAACCGCAAACGCAGCCAGCCGGTGCCGGAATCGCTGAGAACCTCAACGCGCTGGCCAAGTTTGGCTTTGGCGATGATGGGGTAAATCGTTCCGGGCCCATCGCGCATATTGACCCGCGTGCCCGAGATTTCGCGGATATCTTTCTCGGGCTCGATGACTT
Organism: Ruegeria sp. D7; assembly: GCF_056534355.1. Classification (NCBI taxonomy): domain Bacteria; kingdom Pseudomonadati; phylum Pseudomonadota; class Alphaproteobacteria; order Rhodobacterales; family Roseobacteraceae; genus Ruegeria; species Ruegeria sp. D7. The sequence goes on along the minus strand of NZ_JBQFPG010000003.1, from coordinate 44,531 downwards.
GATTCACAGGTGTGATGTCATCCTGCACCTCGGCCTCGACCTGCAACAGTCCGGCGGCTCCGTCTTCAAGCGAAGCCAGAGTAAAGCTGACGCCGTTCTCGTCAAATGCAGAGAACTGAGACAGCGGATCGTTGGTGACTTGTGACAGGACGACTGCGGCATCCTCCTCTACTTGTGGCTCGGGCTGAGCGCGCGCCTGTACAATGCGCGCGGCAACGTTGGTCACAAGGTCTTCAGCCCGAGGTGCGTGGTCGTCTTTAGCCTGAGGTGCGTGGTCGGATGCAGGCTCATGTTCTGGCACAGAGGCAACGCGAACCGGTTGCTCGGTGCGGGTGCCGCGCGGTTCGAAATCCGGGCCCCCGCTCATCACATAGAAGCTCCAGCCGAGCATGGCGAAAGTGATAACAATAACACGCTTCATGGCGCACCCCCTGGCAATCGTAACATCAATAAAAGGCAGCAGTCTTAATGTTCGAAAGCCTACCATAGATTCAGCTTCGAGTCGAAAAGCGGGGGAAATCCGATACTTGCCTCCCCCTGTTGCAAAAAGCCCGACTTGTCCCCAGCAAAATATGCGCCGATTGCTTTACCCGCGCGCGCTTGCGTCGTATCACATCATGTATGAACGATACGATCGACGACCCCAATATGGAGACCCCTGACAATGGGGGCGAGGTAGCCGAGCCGCTGCGCCGCGCAATTGGCGAGCGCTACCTGACCTACGCGCTTTCCACCATCATGCACCGCGCTTTGCCAGATGCGCGCGATGGATTGAAGCCGGTTCACCGGCGAATCCTCTACGCGATGCGCGAGTTGCGACTCAGTGCGACGGGCGGTTTCCGTAAGTCAGCGAAAATCTCTGGCGACGTGATGGGTAACTATCACCCTCATGGCGACGCGGCGATTTACGACGCAATGGCGCGACTGGCACAGGACTTCAACGTCCGATATCCACTGGTCGACGGGCAGGGGAATTTTGGCAATATCGACGGCGATAATCCGGCGGCCTCTCGATACACCGAGGCGCGGATGACCATCGTGGCCGAAGCCCTGTTGGAAGGGTTGAACGAAGACGCTGTCGATTTCCGCGACAACTATGACGGCACACTGACCGAACCGGTCGTGTTGCCCGCACAGTTCCCGAATCTACTGGCCAATGGCGCCAGCGGTATCGCGGTGGGCATGGCGACGAATATCCCGCCGCATAATATTTCCGAGCTGTGCGACGCTTGTCTGCATCTGATCAAGACGCCGGATGCGCGTGACGACACGCTATTGAATTACGTTCCCGGCCCGGATTTTCCGACCGGCGGCGTCATTGTCGAGCCGCCCGAAAATATCGCGCAGGCCTACCGCACCGGGCGTGGATCCTTCCGGCTGCGCTGTAAATACGAGGTTGAAGATCTGGGGCGTGGCCAGTGGCAGATCATCGTCACCGAGATTCCCTATCAGGTTCAGAAATCCAAGCTGATCGAAAAGATCGCGGAACTGATCCAGACCAAGAAAATCCCGATCCTTGCCGATGTTCGTGACGAATCTGCCGATGACATCCGTCTGATCCTTGAGCCGCGTTCCAAGAATGTGGACCCCGAGGTGCTGATGGGCATGCTCTATCGCAACTCGGATCTTGAGGTACGTTTCAGTCTGAACATGAACGTGCTGATCGACGGGGTGACGCCTAAGGTCTGTTCGATGAAGGAAGTGCTGCGCGCGTTCCTTGACCACCGGCAACAGGTGCTGATCAGGCGGTCGCGTCACCGCATGGCCAAGATCGACCACCGCCTTGAGGTATTGGAGGGCTTTATCGTCGCCTTCCTGAACCTCGACCGGGTGATCGATATCATCCGCTACGACGACGACCCCAAGGCCGCTCTGATGCGCGAAGATTGGGGCATCGATCACGTCCGCGCAACCGATGAGTCCGATTACGTCTCGCCGAAGCCGGGTGAGGGCGAACTGTCCGAGGTGCAGGTCGATGCGATCCTCAACATGCGCCTGCGCAGCTTGCGCCGTCTGGAAGAGATGGAACTGGTACGCGAACGTGACGAACTGATGCTGGAACGCGCCAACCTCGAAGACCTGCTGGCCGACCCCGCCCTGCAATGGGCCAAGATCGCCGAGCAACTCAAAGAGACCAAGAAGACCTTTGGCAAAGACTATGAAGGCGGCACGCGCCGGACACAATTTGCCGAGGCAGGTCAGGTCGAGGAAGTGCCGCTTGAGGCGATGATCGACAAGGAACCGATCACGGTCGTCTGCTCTCAGATGGGCTGGATCAGGGCAATGACCGGCCATATCGATCTGAAGCGCGAGTTGAAGTTCAAAGATGGTGACGGCCCACGTTTCATTTTCCACGCGGAAACTACGGACCGCCTGCTGGTCTTTGCGTCAAATGGCCGATTCTATACCGTCAGCGCCGCTAACCTGCCCGGCGGGCGCGGCATGGGCGAACCGCTACGTCTGATGGTCGACCTGCCGAACGAGGCGCAGATTATCGACATCCTGATCCACAAACCGGGGCGCAAGCTGCTCGTGGCCTCAGATGCGGGCAACGGCTTTATGGTGCCGGAAGATGACGTTCTGGCGCAGACCCGGAATGGCAAACAGGTGCTGAACGTCAAAGGAGACGAGACGGCGATGATCTGTAAGCCGGTTGAGGGCGATCATGTTGCTGTTGTCTCGCAGAACGGGAAATTCCTAGTCTTCCCGACAGAGGAGCTGCCCGAGATGACCCGTGGTAAGGGTGTCCGCTTGCAGAAGTACAACATGGCGCGTGGACGGCAGGGCACACTGGAACTGGATGGTGGGTTATCCGACATCACCACCTTTAACTGGGAAGAGGGCCTGAAATGGTCCATGGGCGGCGACAAAACCCGGCACGAGGCGGATATGTCCCAATGGCTGGCCAAGCGTGCAGGTGTCGGGAAAAAAGCACCTTATGGCTTTCCGAGGGATTACAAGTTCTCTTGATATGCTGTCCGCTTGGTGAAAATCTGCCGATACGGCTTGGCACAACCCGTATCGGTGCGCTACATCCACAGAAAACAGGCCTATCGAGACGAGAGACATGCTGCGCATTCTGACACTGATCACCGGGTTGGCCCTGATGGGCGCATGCACCCAAACGCAGGTTTATGAAGACCCCGAGTCGCTGGGTGAATTCAAGCTACGCGTGAATTATGCCTTTGCGGAAAAGGCCGTTCAAGGACCGGTTTCGCGGGATGCTACGCCGGATGAATGGACCAAAGCGATCCAGAATGCAGTGGACATCAGGCTTGGCCGGTATGAAGGTTCACAGGAATACGACATTGGCATCAGTCTCGAGGGCTACATGTTGGCACCTCCGGGAATTCCTGTGATTTACAACCCCAAAAGCACCGCCATCGTTCTGGTAAACGTCTATGACGTCGAAAAGAAAGAGTTCCTTGCTAAAGGCAAACAGTTTCAGGTGCTCGAAGATACCACCGGTGAAAGCGCACTTACTGGATCAGGAAATGCGCGCACCCGAGAAGAACAGATGAACGGTCTGGCCTTGAAGGTTGCCGACCGGGTTGAGGAATGGCTGGCCGAAGAGCACAAGGATGATGGCTGGTTTGACAAGCGCCCCAGCTTGATCCAGCCGCTTGAAACCGAAGCTGTCACACAAAATCCGGCGTGATGGATGCATTTCCCTCAGGATGTGCTTGATTTTCCCCCCTGAACCAAATATCTCGCGCGCGCAGATGTAACCACGGGACCAAGGGTCCCCCAAATTGCAAAAAGGGCGCCTGAGGAATGGCAAAGGAAAAGTTTGAGCGTAATAAGCCGCACGTCAACATCGGCACGATTGGCCACGTTGACCACGGCAAGACCACGCTGACCGCAGCAATCACCAAGTATTTCGGTGACTTCAAAGCGTATGACCAGATTGACGGCGCGCCTGAAGAAAAAGCACGTGGCATCACCATCTCGACCGCCCACGTGGAGTACGAGACCGACAACCGCCACTATGCGCATGTCGACTGCCCCGGCCACGCCGACTATGTCAAGAACATGATCACCGGTGCCGCTCAGATGGACGGCGCGATCCTGGTTGTGAACGCAGCTGACGGCCCGATGCCGCAGACCCGCGAGCACATCCTGCTGGGCCGCCAGGTTGGCATCCCGAAGATGGTCGTGTTCATGAACAAAGTTGACCAGGTTGACGACGAAGAGCTGCTGGAACTGGTTGAGATGGAAGTTCGCGAACTGCTGTCCAGCTACGAATACCCCGGCGACGATATTCCGATCATCGCAGGTTCGGCTCTGGCCGCGATGGAAGGCAACAACCCGGAAATCGGCGAAGAGAAGATCAAGGAACTGATGGCGGCTGTTGATGACTACATCGACACCCCTGAGCGTGAAGTTGACAAGCCGTTCCTGATGCCGGTCGAAGACGTGTTCTCGATCTCGGGCCGTGGTACTGTTGTGACCGGCCGTGTCGAGCGTGGCGTGATCAATGTTGGCGACGAGATCGAAATCGTCGGCATCCGTGACACTCAGAAAACCACCTGTACCGGTGTTGAAATGTTCCGCAAGCTGCTGGATCGCGGTGAAGCGGGCGACAACATCGGCGCCCTGCTGCGCGGTATCGACCGTGACGGCGTTGAGCGTGGCCAGGTTCTGTGTAAGCCGGGTTCGGTTACACCGCACACCAAGTTCGAAGCCGAAGCCTACATCCTGACCAAGGAAGAAGGCGGTCGTCATACCCCGTTCTTCGCGAACTACCGTCCGCAGTTCTACTTCCGTACAACTGACGTGACCGGCACCGTGACCCTGGCGGCTGGCACCGAGATGGTTATGCCCGGCGACAACGTCGGCTTCACCGTCGAGCTGATCGCCCCGATCGCGATGGAAGACGGCCTGCGCTTTGCGATCCGCGAAGGCGGCCGCACCGTCGGCGCCGGCGTCGTCTCGAAAATCATCGAGTAATCACGGTAGTCGGGCTTTGGCCCGACAAATCGGTGAACTAAAGAAGGCCGCTCCACATGGGGCGGCCTTTTCTCATCCAATCTTCTCGGCGCATTGAGATTATTCGTCGAATGATCTCGGGCAAGCTGCGTTCATTGAACAAAACAGCTGTCGATCTCGCATTCTTAATCTACCGTCCACTCCAAACGAAGACTGAACTCCCAGCTCTCTATTGCAACAGCAAGGGTGACGCGCAAATCAAGCGCGTCCCGGCGATCAGGGGAGACTAAGATGTTTGGTTTTGAATTTCTGAACTATGGAACGCAAATCCTTCACAGCAAGGATTTGGACGATATGAGAGCCGCTGTTCTCGGTGATGACGAACAGGAAATTGAGTGCAAAATCAGCGACTTTTGCCGAGAGCGCAAGCGATTTGATATCAAGCTTGCTGAAATGTCGGACAGCATGGCGAGAGGAGCGACCTCGGTCAAAACCAGCGCAGATGCGGCCTAACGGCGCAATAGTCGTTTCACGCCGGGTTCTGGGTTCACATGCTCTTTGCCCATGGCTCACGCCCGACCATCCGGTCGGCCTCGGCGGTGATGTCGTTCATATGCTGCTCAAGGCTCAGACGAAGGGCCTCAATCTGCTCTTCGCTGGCCTTGCGTGGAACTGGATCGGTCCATTCGCGGCACAGAAATACGCCGTCGTTGCGCCAGGGGCGAGGCATCAGCAGACGATCCCAAGTTCCGGCTTCGCGCCCGTGCCGCGCGGAATAGGTGATGCCGAAAACTCGTTTACCTGATGTGCGAGCCCAGACCAGCGGTACGGTCGAGGATACCCGCTCGGGTCCGCGAGGGCCGTCGGCGGCAATGCCAATCGAGATACCCTGTTTCATCTTTCCCAGCACTTCGCGCGACAAAGCGACGTGGCGCTTGCGGCTGGACATTGCAATTGTATCCATCCCGAACAGCTTCTGCACTCGCCCCACCATGCTACCCGCGCGCGCTGCCGAAGTGATCGAGCAGATGCGGCCCTTGTCCAGAGGGAAGAAATATGGCGATTGTGCCAGTCTCTGGTGCCACAGCACCACGATGACCGGTTCGCCCTGTTCGGCCAGTTGATCCAGCTCTTCGTAACCGATGCGCTGCCAGCGTGTGTTGCGATGCACCAACCGGATATAGCTTGCGATCCGTCGCGCGACCCAGTTCAGCACGGCTTCGCTGTCTGCGATTTTCTTGCGGATGCTCAAGGCTGCGGTCCTCCTGCTGGCCGAGCCTTGTCTTAAAGAACTGCGCGCCGGGCGCAACTTTTTTGTCAGCGGTAAAGTGTTCGGAAAACTCAAAAAGCCTCTTGAGTCCGCTGCGCCTCTGTCATATCTGATGGCCCAGCCTAGGGGTATAGCTCAGTTGGTAGAGCGACGGTCTCCAAAACCGTAGGTCGCGGGTTCGAACCCTGCTGCCCCTGCCATTTCCCACCGGACAAGCGAAATTCCTGCAACAGAGGCGCGGGCTTGGTGCATACGTGTGGCGCAATTCACTTGACGTGTGCGGCAATAAAGAAAAAGCTTGATCAAGGCTGAAGGAAAAGCCATCAGGACTGTCCAGCTAATGTGCTAAAGTCGTTCGGCTTTTGTGTCACAATATGCAAGCCTGACCGGGTAGGGGAACCCGGAGACGATCGGGGACAACGGGGATAATGACAGAGATCGACGCATTCCTTGAAGAACACGGGCTGTCGAAGTATGCGCCGGTATTCGCGTCGAACGAAGTGACATTGGCCGATCTCGCACACCTCTCCGAACATGATTTGATCGACCTTGGGCTGCCACTTGGACCAAGGCGCCGATTGATGGCCGCATTGGGGCAGGCGCGGGATGCCAATCCGACCCCGGTGCAAGGCAGCGGGAAGATTGTCGCCGAGCGGAGGCAACTGACAGTTATGTTTGTTGATCTGGTTGGCTCGACTGCCATGTCCGAGCGGCTTGACCCCGAAGACTTGGGGGAGCTGCTTCGGCGGTTCAAGGAAATTTGCTCGACCTCGGTTGCTCGCTTTGGTGGACATATCGCCGATTTCATGGGTGACGGGGCGATGATCTATTTCGGGTATCCTCACGCGGTGGAAGATGCGGCCTCGCGCGCCGTTCATGCGGGTCTGGATATTCTTGAAGGATTGAATCGCATGGAAGGCCAGGAGCGTCTGACTGCGCGGATCGGTGTTTCGACCGGTCTTGTCGTTGTGGGCGAGATCCATGGCGAAGGGTTGAAGGAACATGACGTGGTCATGGGGCGTACACCCAATCTGGCAGCACGTTTGCAGAGTTTGGCCGAGCCCAATACACTGATCATCAGCCCGTCCACTCGCAGATTGGTGGGCAATGCATTTGAACTGCAGGATCGCGGGTCTTTCGCACTGAAAGGGTTTTCGGAACCGATACAAGCCTGGAGCGTCACAGGGCAGGCGCGGATCGAGCGCAGATTTGACATAATGCCTGATGCCGGTTCTGGTCGGCTCATTGGGCGCCAGGCAGAGTTCCGCAAGCTGACCGACAAATGGAATGAGGCAAGTCAGGGCGCTGGACAATCGGTTCTTGTCACTGGCGAGGCAGGGATCGGCAAATCACGCCTGATTGAGGGGCTTAGCCAAGAAGTGCTGGATCAAGGCGCGCTTCGCCTGAACTTCCAGTGTTCGCCCTTTCATGCCAACTCGGCACTTTATCCGATCATTCAGCATCTGGAACGCGCAGCAGGATTTGCGCCGACAGACAACGATGAGGATAAACTGGGAAAACTCTCGTACCTCTTGCGCCATCACCCGCCTGAGCATGTGCGCCTGATCGCTGATTTGTTGAGCGTTGATGCTGATGCTACGCTGGGGCCTCTCGACCTGCCGCCGCAAGTGAAGCTTGAGAAGACGTTGGAGGCAGTGACAGAACAGCTTGCAACGTTAGCGCGAGAACGACCGGTGTTGCTGTTGTTCGAAGATGCGCATTGGGTTGATCCGACCACCTTGTCTCTTACAGATCGGGTGATCGAACATATTCGGGACCTACCGGTGCTGATCGTCGTAACAGCACGTACCGGTTTCGATCCGGATTGGGGTCACCACAACAATACCCTGCGTATACCTCTCAAGCGTTTGACCAATCGGGATGTGGCTGAGATCGTAGCTGAGGTGGCGGGGGGGCACCCAGTACCACCCGAGGTTTGCGACCTTATTGCGGCCAAGACGGATGGCATTCCGCTTTATGTCCAGGAAGTGACCCGCGGCCTTTTAGAATCGGGGCAATTGCGTTTGAGCGACAAGGGGTATGTCGTACGCGGCCCCCTGCCATCGCTTTCAGTTCCCAGCACGTTGCAGGATTCGCTGATGGAGCGTTTGGACCGTTTGGGCAAGGCCAAAGAAGTGGCGCAAACCGGCGCCGTGTTCGGGCGGCAGTTCTCGATCGCGTTGCTGGCCTCTGTTTCGTTTCTGTCTCCGACGGTTCTGCAGGCCGGACTGGAACAGCTCTCATCGGCCGGGATCATTCTTCAAGCCCCGGATGCGGCAGAGGATGAGTTCATCTTCCGCCACGCATTGATTCGCGACATGGCTTATGACAGCCTGCTGCGCACGGAACGGCAGTCGCTGCATGACCGCGCGGCGGGTGCGTTGCTAGAGAACCAGCCGCAACTGGCCCAGACTCAGCCCGAGGTTCTGGCACAGCATTACACGTTGGCCCAACGCGCGGATGAGGCCGTGATGCACTGGCAAAGCGCGGGGCGTCGAGCGATCGAACGCTCGGCCCAGGCCGAGGCGTTGACCCATCTGTCGAAAGCTCTGGATCAGCTTGCCGATCTGCCAAAGAGCCGTGCACGGGATTTGCAAGAGATCGACATCCAGATTCTGCGTGCCGGTGTCCTGCGCTCAACAAGCGGTATTTCGGGGGATGCGACGGGTGAGGCCTATGGGCGTCTGCGCGAACTATGTCACCGAGCTGACGAGACCGAGCGGCTGTTTCCTGTGCTCAACGGGCTATATGCATTCCATCTTGTGCGTGCCGAATATCGATTGGCGAAAGGCGTGGCTGCGCAGATCCTCGATCTGGCGGCGACAAGCGGCAAGACCGAACACCGCATGGTCGGTCATCGCGCCATGGGGGCGGTGCAATTGCATCTGGGCAACCTGTCAGATGCAAAGCGCCATCTTGAGCAAGCTTGGGCGCTTTATGATTTTGATCAGCACAGCCAGCTAGCCTATGTCTATGGAACGGATCATGCCGCGATTACATCAGCATTTCTGGGCACATGTTATTGCCTGATGGGTCGGCATCAAGATGCCCTGCAGGTGCAGAATACAGCGCTGGAATGGTCCAAGAACCTCAAGCACGCGCATAGTGTGGCGCAGATCTTGGTTTACATGTGCAAGGTTCACCTGCTGGCGCGCGACATCCCTGCATTGCAAAGGGATGTTAAGGCGCTGTCCGAAGTCGCCGAGGAGCATTCGCTACCCTTTATGGCGACCATTGCGCGGCTATGGGAAAGCTGGGCAAAGGCGACCACGACCTCTGAAGTCGAACATATCGAGGACCTGCGTCAGGCGTCGGAAGACTGGTGGTCGGTTGGGGCCGGAAATTACAAGACTTTCTTCCCTTCGCTGATTGCCGAGATTCAGACAAACGCCGGCCATCACGACGCTGCGCATCAGACTCTGACGCACGCCAGAGATGTTCTGAGCGAAACCGAAGAGAAATGGGCCGAGGCCGATCAACTGCGTATTGAGGCCGCCCTTGTAGCCAAGACCGGGGGCGATCCCGTACCGCTGCTATTGCGCGCTATCGAAACTGCGCAAAGGCAAGGCGCGCGGCTTTACGAGCTTCGTGCGGCGGTCGCGTTGGCGGAGTGGCGGCAACACCGAGGCGAACCGGTTGGTGAGGCGTTGAATTCGGTCATGTCGCATTTCCATCAAGATGCCCAACTGCCGGACCTCAAAGACGCACGAGCGTTGATGGAAACGATTACTTGACCCGAAGGCCAACTTGCTGCCAGCTTGGGCGCGGGCAGAGTTGGGATGATACCTGAATTTCGACTTTTAAGCGCTGGGTCACCAGTCCGGCGCCCCGCTCTTGTGGTATGAGGAGACCTAATGCGTAAGATCAGCAAAACACTTCTGGCCAAGGATGTCTTGGCGCAAAGCCGTACCGATCTGGCGCTGCAGCAGTACCATTCGATCACGCCCGATCAGATACGTGAATTTGAGAAGAAACTGATCGGAACGGTCACTCTGCCGACCGACGCGGATTACAACAATGACCGGCAGGTTTGGAATCCGGCTTTCCAGGACTACCCAGAGATCATCGTCTATTGCGAGACCATCCAGGATGTACGCGCCAGCCTTGCTTTCGCGCGCGAGCATGACCTTTGGGTTGTTGCGCGGTCAGGGCGTCACAGCACGGCGGGGTATTCGGTCAATAACCAGATGGTGCTGGATACCAGCCGAATGCATTACGTGACCGTCGATCCAAAGGTGCCGATGGCCTATGTCGGTCCGGGCACACCGTTCAAGATGCTGAATTCGGAGTTGAACTCATATCACCTGCACGTGCCGGGCGGGGCCTGTCAGGATGTCTGCGTGGCGGGTTTCATGATGGGCGGCGGCTATGGCTTTACCTCGCGCCGGCTTGGGATGGCCTGCGACAACGTTCTGGGCGTCACGGTCATGCTGTGGGACGGCAGTATCGTGATCGCGGACAAAGATACGAACTCCGACCTCTTCTGGGCCATACGAGGCGGGACCGGCAACAACTTTGGTGTGTTGCTGGAAATCCGCTACCAGCTGCACCAGCTATATGAAGTCTGGGGTTGCCACATCACATGGCCGCTGGACAAAGCCGCCAAGGCACTGGAGTACCTGCAGGCCAACTACATGCGCACCTGCGAAGATGACCGTTTCGGGGCCTATATCTTTCTGGCCTATCAGGGAGATCGAAAAGTGCTGCTGGTGTCGGCGCTCTATGATGGCACGTCCGAAGAGGGGAACGCGTTTGTTCAGCCCCTGCTGAGCGATGAAATCGGCGGCGAGATGGGGGAGGACGACCAGAACTATGGCACCTATCAAGAAATCAACTCATGGCTGTATGACGACAAATATGACATCCCCGTCGTCCCCGATCAGGCGCGTGAAGATAAGCAGGCCGGATATATTGAACGCCAGCTCAACGAAGCCGAATGGCAGCGCGTCGTAGACTACCTCGACAGCACGCCCAACGCTTATGGCGCTGTGGCCATCGAACCCTATGGGGGGGCGATCAATCGGATGCCGTTGGGCAAACAAGGCAATGCCTTCATTCACCGTGATGTGTCGCTGAACTTCTACGTCGATGTGTTCTGGGTGTCGGAAGAAGAAAAAGAGATCGTGGTGCCGTGGCTCGACGGATTCATGGAACTGATGACCGAAGAAGGCTATTTCATTGACCGCGTCTATCAGAACTATCCGCGGCGGACTCAGAAGAACTATCGCTGGCAATATTGGGGCGAGTATTTCAACTCTTTGCTGTTCGTGAAGCAGAAATTCGACCCGCATAATTTCTTCCATTATCAGCAGAGCATTTCGCCTGTGCCGGATGACGCTCCGCCAGACATCATCCGAGATACGTCCAAGCCGATATTCGACGACCCAACGATCACATACGAGAGCTATTCGAACCCCTGAAAGCGGGGGCTGCCAAGGCCAAACGGGGGAGGGCCCAGTATGGACACGATCCAAGAGATTTTCTTTCTGCCACCCATGGCGGTTGCCCGTCTTGGACCGGGTGAGACACCGCTGGAAAGCTATGAGTGGCAGCAGGACATGGATGCCCATGGCAACAACAAAACGGTCATCCGGTCGAACATAACCTTTCGCGAGATTGAAGATGGCAGTGTCACTGCCTATCTTCCCGATCCCGACACAATCCGCTTTCGCGACGAAGGCGGCGCGTTGCGCCCGGTTGCCCCGTTCTTTGAGCTGTGGGCGCGGATGCATGACGCCGAGACGGGCGAGGAATATGAGACACCGGTGACGCTCGATCTGCTCGACGATCAGGGCCTGTCGCTGCAAAACGTGCGCTATTCGGTCACCGTCGGGAACACCAAGGCCGAGCGCCGGACTGGCGACGCGGCTTGCGGGTTTCGTGCACGGGTCGAGATTGCGGGTCAGGATTTCACCCCGAAACCCCTGCTGGCCTTCAGCCCGTATACGTCCGAACAACAGCCGATGGTCTATGAGCATAACCCGATCCCGCTAGGCTCAATCCGTGTGATGCATCCTGTGCAGGGTCATGATGAACCGGTCGAAGGGGAGTTCATCGACCGCAGCATCCTGCGCCTGCGCTTTATGCCTCCGAAAGGTGAGGTTTATGGCCCGCCTGATGCTGCATACGGTCCGGCGACGCTGGCCGTACCGGGCTATCAGAACGACCCGCTGAAATCGGAATATGGTCGCATCCACGAAATCGTGCCCGAACAGAACCGCATCCTGAACCCCGACACCCCTTGGTCGAAATGGATCATGATGTCCGGCACCTCGGACGACCCTGAGCCGCACGATAGTTACGACGGTGCCCGTGTGGGCAATGACCAATCCTGGGGAGTGGCCGATGACACCAGCGATGGCGTGATCGAGGCGACGCTGGCTGTACGTGGCGAACGCCTGACCGCGCGCGCCACGATCATGACCGGACCACCCGATTTTGCACCTGATGCGCGGCCGTTCTACAGCCTTGAGGATGATCTGGCCGATCGTGATCTGTCGCTAATCTCGGTAACTGAAGAAAACTACACGCAAGCTAAGGATGAGGTGGTTGATATTTTCCGCCGCGCCTTCGAGACTAACAGCCTGATCAACCTCGACGATATCCGCGCGCAAGGTTTGAAGGACAATGCCAAATTACAGGCGAAAACCGGGATTTCCCCGACGCCGGGCCTGCCGTCAACCGATGCGAAATCCATGACGGAGGAGGATGCAAGGCCGCCGGACAAGATCGACGAACTGATCCGCCCGCAACCGATCTCAGTCTTTTCGAACTCCGTGCCGAATGATCGGCTGCCCTATACAGTGGCGACGAAGTTCGTGCATGAGCAGTTGATTGACGAGGCCAACCTGCTGGATTTCCTGCGCCGTCGCCCGGATTTCGTTAAAACACTGCTGCGTCCACCATATGGTATCCTGACCGAGCTTGAAACCGACCCGAACCCTGATCAAAATCCGAACCCGGATTTTCGCGATCCTCGGATTATCCGCGACTCGATGCACGACGCGCGGATGCCGCCCTATATGCGCGATTCCAACTATTACCCACTGTCGCTGTCGCGCAGGCAGTACCATCTGGTGATCTCGTTCATCGACTATCTGGTTGCACAGGAAACGGAGGCTCAGAATGTCTGATCAGCCCGGCCAAATCCGCGTTAAACCCCGCAACCTGACCGCCCGCGCGGCCTATAAGGTACCGGGCAACCCCGACAACACGCGACTGGACGGATCGGTGGGGAATTGCTTTCCCGGTCTGGAAATGGATGTGCGCAACCTCGACCGCCGCTTTTTCCCCGGTCTGGTGTTCAACGCCGCGCGGGTGCCGCTGAACCCCGTGCCCGAGGCGCCGAAGAATTCGCAGGGATTCCATCTGGTTTTTGTGGACTATTTCTACGACCCGATGCTGCCTGACAACAGCCCCGAGGAGTGGGTGCAGACGCTGTTGGAGGCCTACAGCGGTGACATTGGCGCAAAGCTCAGCCAAGGTCGCTGGTTCCTGTCCTGGGTCGAACAAAGCGGCAAGCGGATCACCTTTCAGGAGAAAGACGGCACACCCTATGACGGACTGATGATTTGGCGGTTCATCCGCAGTCTGGAACATGGTGATGACAAACCGGTCAGCATTGCTCTGGAACGGCGCAATCATGAGGGCATCGTGGATACCGAGCAGGTCGTCCTGCACGGATTCCGCCGCCAGTACCGGACCGAGGCGGGGGTCTTCAGCGAAGCCTATGATCCCGGAGAATTGACGCAAAGCCTGTGCAATCCGTGGTCCCATGACTTTCGCGACTGCGGCTGCCACTACTGGCCTTCGAACCACCCCGACGTAGTGATGGCTGAGGTGGCGCATGACGATCAGCTGCCCTCGGGTCAGTCAAAGAACCCGATCGAGGCCGAGACCTATCTGGATTGGCTGCGCTCGGACAAGTCTCCGTCCGGTAACGTCGCGGCGCTGAATACGGTCGAACAAAACCGCCCCTACCAGATTGACCATTATCAGGTAAATCAGATGTGGAGCGAATTGCCTATCGTCGTTGAAGGCCGCGAAACGGGCGAGGTTTATGAAGTTGATCCCGAAATGCCAGGTGTGGAGCCCTATGACACGCCGCAGGCGATGATCGAGGACCTCAAGACGCGTCTGGCCGCGATGGAGATGACGCTGAGCCTGCAATATCTTTATGCCTATTTCTCGCTGGCGGATCCCGAAACGGCGGATACCCAAAACTGGCCGACGCTGAAAGACGATCTGATATTTGCCCGGCGTTCGGTGCTGGAGGTCGCGATTGGCGAGATGACCCATATGCGCTGGGCGAACCAACTGCTGTGGGAGCTTGAGCCCGAGGGGTATGAACCCATCTTGACCCCGTCCGAAACCTTGCCGGCGGGCAAGGGTAAGACGCAGCCGCGCGCACTGAGGCCACTGACGGCCGAAGCGCTTGCGGATTTCATCGAGATCGAGCGCCCCGGAGGCTTTATCGACCGCGCTTATGCACAATGTGTGGCGACTTTGGAGCAGGAGGATTTGTTCCCGGAACGCCGCCTTTATGCGCTGGCGGTACGGATCGACACCGACGGGGACGAGCACTTCCTGCGCTTCAGTCAAATGAAGGACGTTTTGGCCAAATACGATACGGGAGAGGGCACGCCTGCCTATTTGCGTCAGATTGAGGTTGGCACTGAAGAGGAGGCCAGGACGGCGCTGGAACTCTACGCGAAGGTCAAGGATGGGTTAGCCAACGCCTATACGCTTGAAGTGGATGGCAAATTTGAAGACTCCCAGGCCTACATCCAGCAGGTGCGCGATGATATGAAGCTGTTCCGCGTCGAGGGCGAAGCGCTGGCCGCCAAGGGGATTGGCATCCCGTTCTGGACGGAGGGTAAGGCGTGATCCCACCCGCCGCGCAGGTGCATTTCTTTGACACAGGGCATGGAGATCACATGCTGGCCGTTGATGGATCGCGCGTGTTTGATGTGCCTGAGGGGACGGCGGACCAATTCGCAACGATGGACAAGAGAAGTCAGAGCGCTTTCCTCAGGTCCATGGGATTGGATGGAACACCTTTCATCGATGACACGCCGCCTCAGAGTATGCCCGTGAGGTCGCTGTCGCTGGCAGTGGCGCAGAAATGCAATCTGGCTTGCACTTATTGCTATGCTGCAGGGGGAGAATTTGGCGGACCCGCGCGGAATATGGAATGGGAAGTCGCCAAGGCTTCGGTTGATCGGCTGGTGGCCGAAGCCGAACCCGGTGTGCGGATCAACCTTGCCTATTTGGGTGGAGAACCTCTGATCAACCGCGATCTGGTGCAACGCACTACGGAATATGCCGTCGATCAGGCGCATGCCAACGGGTTGAGCGTCGGGTTCTCGATCACAACCAACGGGACCCTGCTACGCCCCGAGGATGCGGCGTTTTTCGAAGCGCATGGATTTGCTGTCACCATCAGTCTGGATGGCGTGGGCGAGGTCCATGACAAGCTGCGCCCAAATCGTGGCGGTCGGGGTAGTTTTGATACGATCCTGAAACGGGTCGAACCTTTGCTGGCAGCTCAACACCGTATGCAGGTTGGTGCTCGGGTAACGGTTACGCCGAAGAATATGAACCTGCCAGAGACGCTGGATCGGTTTGTGGGAATGGGATTTCATTCGATTGGATTCTCGCCCATGCTGGCCTCGCCCAACGGTCAGCATGAACTGAACCGGAGTGATTTGGACGAGATGCTATCGCAGATGATCCGTTGCGGCGAAGTTTTCGAGGCGGCGGTAATCGAAGGGCGGCGCTACCCTTTCTCGAACATGGCAGCGGCGATGCAGGAGATCCACCGAGGCACCCACCGGCCCTATGCCTGCGGGGCAGGGGGCGGGTATTTCGGCGTGTCCGCTGATGGTGGACTGTTCGCCTGCCATCGCTTTGTTGAAGACGAAGCCGGAGCCATGGGCGATGTCTATGATGGCCCTGATCTTCGGCGAGAAAATTGGTTGACGAACCGTCACGTGCACACCCAGTCCCCGTGCGGCACTTGCTGGGCGCGGTATCTGTGCGGCGGCGGCTGTCATCACGAGGTCATCCATCGCGGACGCCCCGCTTGCGACTACATTCGAGGTTGGCTGCACTATTGCCTTCAAGCCTATGTCCGCTTGTCCGAAGCACGTCCGGATTATTTTGGCGTGTCCGCTCAGGTGGCCTCTGCCTGAACGGATGGAGATTGAGACCGAAATCTGCGTGATCGGAGGCGGCCCGGCAGGTAGTTCTGCCGCGCTGAGGTTGGCTCAGCTAGGTCGGCGTGTCTGCCTGATCGAGCGGCAAACGTTCCCGCGCCAGCATGTCGGCGAGTCATTGCCGCCATCAATCTGGCCGATCCTGAACCTGTTGGGGGTCGACGAAACCGTTTCCCAAACCGGTTTTCTGCGTGCAAGCGGATCGCTTTTGCATTGGGCCGGAGCGTTCGAACGTCGCGGCGTCGACGGTGATCACTCCGGACTTTTGGTTGACCGGGGCCAGTTCGATGCGGTGCTGTTACGTGCAGCACAAGCGGCAGGGGCGCAGGTCATCCAATCTGCGCGCGCATACCGCCCGGTGCGCCAGCAGTCTGGTTGGGAGATTCCCGTTCGGACCGACACGGGCGCCTTTCGGATCCAGGCACAAATCCTGCTGGACGCAGCGGGACGGCAAGCCGGGCTGGGCCGCAGGTTTCGCCCTGCATCCCAACCTTTGTTAGCGCTTTATGCTTATTGGCACGTGCCGCCGGGCTTTGGCCCGCAAGCCCGGGTCGAGGCGGGACAAGGACATTGGTATTGGGGCGCGCTGTTACCGGGAGGAGTGGTCAACGCAATGGTTTTTGTCGATCCCGACGCCTGCATCGGGCTGCCACCCGCAGATCGACGCGATCTCTATCTGAATCTTCTGGCCCGTTCGACACTACTAGCGCCCTGTCTGGAACAGCGCCGTATCGGGCCTGTGCGGCGGGCGGATGCGACCAGCCAGGCCGAGACAACACCACCAACGCGCGACCTTCTGCGGGTCGGAGAGGCCAGCTTCGCGGTCGACGCGTTGTCGTCGCAGGGGGTGCAATTGGCGATGGGGCAGGCGGTGCAGGCCGCAGCTGTGGTGAACACGCTTCTGACAACCCCCGATCATAGTGATCTGGCCTTGTCTTTTTATGCGGATCGGCAATTCGAGCGTGTGCAGACCCATGCAGCGCTCGCAGCCGATTTCTATGCACGGCAGCATGCTGTCGATCCTTCGCACTTCTGGGCTGAGCGCGCAAAGCCGTTGGATTGGGTAAATTCTCCAGCGTTCGATCCAAACACGGAGGCGTTGCGTGATGATCAGCCCCTCATCCTGTCACCTCAGGCCAAGCTCATCACTTCCGGCGTGCAAACCGCTTCGCATATCGAACCCGGCCTTGTCATAGGGCACCCGAATCTTCCAAGGCCAGTTGCAAATCTGGAGGGCGCAATGCTGGGACCGTTGCTAGAGCGGCTGGGCGCCCCGACAACCACTTTGAACATCATCAAGAGCTGGTCAGAGGTTTTGGCCACACACACGGCGTCGCGCATTCTGCGCTGGCTTTGGTATCATCGCATCGTGATCCCCGCCGCTGATCAGGCTTAATCGAGGTTTCCTCGGCGCGTTGAATCACCTAAAGTCCGCCGCAACGCCAATCGCCAAGAAACAAGAGGTCGCATGTCGCGTTTTGATGGGTATTTCCTGCGGCAATTGCTGGTGCTGTTTGGCTTTTTCACCCTTGTGCTTGTCGGGGTGTTCTGGATCACGCGTTCAGTCAGCCTTTTTGATCGGGTCATCAGCGGCGGCCAATCGGCGATGGTATTCCTGGAGTTCACGGCGTTGACCTTGCCGACGCTGATCCGGACGGTCATGCCCATGGCTGTGTTTGCGGCCGCTGTTTACGCAACCAACCGTTTGAGCCGCGAAAGCGAGATGACGGTGATGCTGGCAACAGGCTCCAGCCCGTGGCGACTTGCGCGAGCGGTCTTGGTGTTCGGGCTCAGTGCGGGACTGATGATGGCTGTCATCAGCGTTTTTCTGCGACCTGCATCGGTTGATCAACTGGAATTAAGACAGGATGAAGTTGCCGGAGATGTCACCGCACAGCTGTTGAATGAGGGCGAGTTCTTGCATCCAGCAGAAGGTGTAACCGTCTATATCGGCGATATCGATTTGGACGGAACGCTGCGCGAAGTCTTCGTCTCGGACCGTCGCGATGGGATTAACCCGGTCAGTTATTCCAGTGCTACGGCCTATCTGGTCAATCAGGCTTCGGGCATTCATCTGGTTATGCTGGATGGGATTGCG
This sequence comes from Ruegeria sp. D7, assembly GCF_056534355.1. Lineage (NCBI taxonomy): Bacteria > Pseudomonadati > Pseudomonadota > Alphaproteobacteria > Rhodobacterales > Roseobacteraceae > Ruegeria > Ruegeria sp. D7. Next base: position 26,017 of record NZ_JBQFPG010000003.1, on the reverse strand, counting down.
CTGCGGTATGATCAGGCTGGTAACACGCTGTCATCCACGTTGTTCGAAGACGCCTCTTACGACATTTCCGAACTGACCCAGAATTCGAGTATGGGCCATCGCAGCCTTGAAGCCATCCCGACGGTTGAGTTGATCTGGGATCGCGAAGCGGTCTCAGTGAAAGATGATCACAGCATCGGCCATCTGGTGGATGAGCTGCACCAGAGGTTCTCGTGGATTGCAATATGTATTGCGGTCGCATTGGTCGGATATTCGACCCTGATGCTGGGTAGCTTTTCGCGCTTTGGGCTTTGGCCTCAGATCCTGGGTGCCTTTACCATTCTGGTCCTGCTTGAGGGGGTTCGGGGATTCGTATCCCCGTTCGTCATCAATGATCCCAGACTTTGGGGCTTGCTGTATCTTCCCGCCGTTATGGGCGTGCTTGTGTCGGTTCTGTTTTTACTGGCCGCGGGGCGACCCTTGATGCGAAAAAGGGTTCGAAACGGAGCACCAAAGCCGTCACCGGTCTGAAGTCAGCGGCGAAGTTCCTCCAGGCACTGCAGGATGTTTTCAACTTCTTGACTGTCCGAACGGACCACCAAATACAGCGGTAGCATTAAGTCGCGCGCATCTTTCTCGCGCAACAGCTCGCCTGAGTTCAGATGCTGAGTGATGACATAGTCCGGGAAATACCCATACCCGCCACGCTGTAGGAGATAGCGCAAAGCCATCAAGCAATTACCCAGAAAGATAGTTTGCCCTGTCGCGAGACGCGCTGTGGAACGGACATGATCCCGGTAGGTCTCGCCCAGTTCTATGTTGACAAATACCCGTTCAGCGTCGGTGTTCGCATCCTTCCTGCTTTGAACCAAAGACAGCCGTTCGGGCGCAAGTTCGTGGAATACCACGCGCCGGTCCGCAGGTTTTTCATGGGTCAGCGCGGCGTCAAGTACGTGGGTAGCAACGGCGTCGACCATATCCAAATCATGGTCGTAATTCAGGGTTAAAAGCAATTGTCCAAACCGTTGTTCAAAGCGAACAGCAAGGTCCACCAGTAACGGATCCCACACGCTCAGTTGGGCACCCAGACGCAGTGCCAACCGATTTTGAATCTGTTCAGGCAGGTCGTTGGCTGCGAACGACCACAGCGACAGCATCTGTTCAGCATAGGGTTTGAATTGGCGACCGTACTCGGTCAATACCGTTCCGCCTGCCCCGCGCGAAAACAGCGGTTTGCCTGTTGCGTCTTCCAGGGCCCTGATCCGGGCGCTGACTGCGGTTTGGGTTACATTCAACTTACGGGCCGCTGAGTGAAACCCACCGGTTTCGGCTACGCTTAAAAATGTTTCCAGAGATTTGGTTTGCATATTGAAAGTATTTTTTGATCGTATTGATAAAATCAATTCATTTTTTTGCCTATATCTGCCGCTTTAAAGTGATTTGACGAACGTAGCCAAAGGATTCGCGCGATGCTGGACAAGAGCCACAAACCCACCTGGACCAGTTTTGAAGAGGCGACCAAGGCCGACTGGGATGCGGTCATGGAGTATGAAGAGAGCTACAACGCTGCTTTGCCGGATCGCATACTGGACGCCATTCGTTCACTGGATGAAGAATGGACGCCGTATCCGGTGAATCGCTATCAGCACAGCCTGCAGGCCGCGACACGAGCGTATGAGGACGGCGCTGATGAAGAGTTGGTTGTGGCTGCCCTGATCCATGACACCGGCGATATCTTGTCGCCTTATAATCACGGGGAACTGTCCGCCGCGATGATGAAGCCTTATGTCAGTGAGAAGACACACTGGATTCTCAAGCACCACTGCGTGTTTCAGGGCTACTACTACAATCATCATCTAGGTGGTGATCGGAATGCCCGCGACAAATATCGCGACAGCCCGTATTGGGAGGACTGCCGCTATTTTTGTCATGAATATGATCAGAAGGCGTTCGACCCGGATTATCCGACCAAATCGCTGGAGTTCTTCGAACCCATGCTACGCCGCGTTCTGAACAAGGGCGAAGGGCACATGGAACTGAATGAGACCGCCGAGGCTTAACAGGCGGCCATCAGGCGATAGACGATCTGGGCGGCGGTAAAATCCCAGGCGGCATTGCCGTTCGGGGCCAGTTCGACGACGTCGAAACCCACACATTTTCGGCCCTTCAGGGCGTGTTCCACCAGGCGCAGGGCTTGATAATATCCCAGCCCGCCTGGGACGGGTGTTCCAGTGGCGGGCATGATTGCCGGGTCCAGCCCATCAACGTCAAAGCTGACGTACACCAGTTCGGGAAAATCCTTGGGCAGATCAACCGAGTGGATGTTGCCGGTAACCAGTTCTTCGGCGTCTACATGAAACACGTGATTTTTCAGGCGGCTTTCGGCCTCTTCGGTCGAAAAGGCGCGAACGCCGAATTGCGCCAGACGGATACCTTCTTCGGCAAGAAGATGCATGACTGAGGCGTGAGAATGTTTCTCGCCCTGATAAGCGTTGCGCAGATCAGCATGGGCGTCGATTTGCACGATACCAATCGGTTGGTTTAGAGCGCGGGCAACACCCAACACTGCGCCGTAGCTAAGTGAATGCTCGCCACCTAGCGTCACCGGGATTTTGCCGGCGCGAACGGCCGCTTCCGTGCGTTGGGCTAGGCGTTCCATTATCTCTGGCAACGCTGCATCGCAGTCAACGGGTTCTTCGGTGAAGATCCCCTCGACGCAGGGCTCGGCGTGGCCAGTGATGCGTTCCAGTTCATTACTGGCTTCGATAATTGCGTCCGGGCCTTTGGCGGTGCCCGCCCCGTAAGATACAGTGCGTTCCAGCGGCACCGGGATCACACGGAACCGCGCGTCCTCAGTGCGCTCGGATGCGGACAGTTCACTGTCGAGGAAAATACTCATGAGAGGCGGCCTTTAAAGTCGTCATAGCCGAACTGTTTGATGATTTTCAGTTCGTCCGTTTCGCTGTTCCACAGCGCTATAGTCGGCAGCGGAACTCCGTTGAAGGTGTTAGTTTTGACCATCGAATAATGCGCCTGATCGAGGAAGGCGAAGCGCTGGCCGATTTCCAGTGGTTTGTCCCATGTGTAGTCACCGATCACGTCGCCCGCGAGGCAGGAGGGGCCGCCCAGGCGATAGGTATGGCCTGCCTCGGCCTCATCCATGAGGGCGGGGCGATAGGGGGCTTCGATGACGTCCGGCATATGGCAGGTGGCCGAGATATCGGTGATCGCAAGGGTCATACCGTTGGTCGGCAAGTCGAGGATTTCGCCAACCAGAATGCCCGCATCCAGGGCCACCGCCTCACCGGGTTCCAGATAGACGTCGATACCGTGTGTCTCACGGATGGATTTGATGAAGGCGACCAGCCCGTCGCGGTCATAGTCATCACGGGTGATATGATGCCCGCCGCCGAAGTTCAGCCATTTGAGTTGGCCAAGGTACGGTTTGAGTTTTGGCTCAACCGCGTCCCAAGTCCGCAGCAACGGCTCGAACCCCTGTTCGCAGAGCGTGTGCATGTGCAGCCCGTCCACGCCACTCATAGTCTCGGCGGTCAATTGGCTGACCGGCGTGCCCAGACGCGAGCAGGGCGCGCAAGGGTCGTATTTGGGGATTTCGCCTTCGGAATGTTCCGGATTGATGCGCAGACCGACCTGTACGCCGGCGGCTTGGGCTTTTGCCAGAAAGCGGTCCTTTTGCGCGGGTGAGTTGAAGATGATGTGGTCCGATAGCGACAGGATTTCGTCCATGTCCGCGTCTTTATATCCGGCGCAGAAGGTTGCGACCTCGCCGCCATATTCCTCGCGCCCCAGCCGCGCCTCATAGATGCCGGACGCGCAAGTGCCGCCGAGGTATTGGCGTACAAGCGGGGCCAGCGAGAACATCGAAAACGCCTTGAGGGCGCTGAGAATGTGAGCGCCGGAGCGGGTGCCGATATCGGCAAGGATGTTCAGATTTCGTTCGACAGCTTTTTCATCGACCACGAAGCAGGGGGTAGGTATGCGGTTTAGATCAAACCTGCGGAAAGCTCCTGCATCTCCGGCTTGTGTAGTCATCATGTCGGACAAGAGGTTATCTCCGGACAGTGCGGAGGGCAGTGCCTGACCGCGGGTGGGTGCGAAGCGCCCGCCCATGGGGACGGTCGGGCGCTGTCCGGCGTTGCCGCCGGGCGAGGATTTAGAAGTTAACCGGGCCGTCGAGTTCGTGGACCTGCCACGGCAAACCATGTTCGTTCAGCATGTCCATGAAGTTGTCAGGGTCGAGTTGCTCCATGTTCCACACGCCCGGTTCGCGCCAATTGCCTTTAAGCACCTGCGCCGCACCGATCATGGCGGGGACGCCGGTGGTGTAGCTGACGGCTTGGCTGCCGACCTCACGGTAGCATTCCTCGTGATCGCAGATGTTGTAGATATAATAGGTCTTTTCGCCCGAGCCGTCCTTGGCCTGACCTGTGGCGATGTCACCGATGCAGGCTTTGCCCTTGGTCTCCGCGCCCAGATCGCCGGGATCGGGCAGCAGGGTTTTCAGGAACTGAATCGGGATGATTTCCTTGCCGTCATGCATCACCGGGTCAATGCGAGTCATACCGACGTTTTCCAGCACCTTGGCGTGGGTGATGTAGGCGTCGCCGAAGGTCATCCAGAAGCGGGCGCGCTCAATCTCGGGGAAATGGGTGCTGAGCGACTCCAGTTCCTCGTGATACATCAGGTACATGTTCTTGGGGCCGATGGCGGGGAAGTCGAACTCAACCTTGTGGGTCATCGCCGGGCTGTGTTGCCATGCGCCGTTTTCCCAATGGCGCACCTCGGCCAGCACTTCGCGCAGGTTGATTTCCGGGTTGAAGTTGGTGGCGAATTCTTGATCGTTGCTGCCGCCATTCGCGTCCAGCACATCGATCTGACGGATCGTATCCAACTTGTGCTTCTTCAGCCATTTGGCGAAGACGCTGGTCACACCCGGATCGAAGCCCGAGCCGAGGATGGCAGTCAAACCAGCCTCTTTGAACCGTTCTTGATAGGCCCATTGCCAATGGTATTCGAACTTGGCTTCGTCCTCGGGCTCATAGTTCGCGGTGTCGAGGTAGTGGATGCCGGCCTCAAGACACGCGTCCATTAAAACCAGATCCTGATACGGCAGGGCCAAGTTTACGAGGATCTCTGCACCCGTTTCTTTGATCAGTTTGACTGTGTCTTCAACCTTGTACGCGTCCAACTCGGCAGTCGTGATGTCTACACCGACACGTTCTTTCACGGCTTTGGCGATGGCATCGCATTTTGACTTGGTTCGGCTGGCCAGCGTGATCTCGGTAAAGATGTCCGAATTCATCGCCATTTTGTGCACGGCTGCGTGGGACACGCCGCCCGCGCCGACAACCAGTGTTTTGCCCATGGGATAGTCTCCTCTCAAGGGGTTATTCGTAATAGGTGTAGCCGTTGATCGAGTCGCGATAGGCGCTCATCAGGGTTTTTCGGTCCTTGGCTTGCAGAGTACCGGTCGAAATCGCCTCGTCCACCATTTTGCGGAACGCGGCGACACAGTCTTGCGGGTCGAATTCCACATAAGACAAGACTTGAGAAATAGTGTCGCCCTCTTGTTCATGCAGCAAGTCGAAGCCACCGTCGGTGCGCAGGTCGATGGTGACAACATTGGTGTCGCCGAACAGATTGTGCAGGTCGCCAAGTGTTTCCTGATAGGCGCCAACGAAGAAGACGCCCATGAAATACTCGCCTTCATCGGGCAGCGAATGCACTGGCAGGCTGGGGGACACGCCGTCGGCCAGTATGAATCGGTCGATCTTTCCGTCGCTGTCGCAGGTGATGTCGGACAGGACCGCGCGTCGGTCTGGTGTTTCATTCAGGCTTTGCAACGGCACGATCGGGTGCAATTGGTCGATGGCCCAGACATCGGGGAGGGATTGGAACAGCGAGAAGTTGCAATGGTAGATGTCCGCGACCTTCTCAAGCTGGTCATCCACTTCCGTGTCCAGATCATCACTTGCCGCCAAGGCCTTGAGACGGGCCATAAGGGACAGGTAGATGCGCTCGGCCCGGGCCATCTGGCGCAGGTCGACATACCCGCGTCTGAAAAGCGCGCGCAATTCATTGCGATAGAAGGTTGCGTCGTTCCAGCATTCCTGCAGCCGATCCTTGCTGAGATAGCCGTGTACTGCGGCGAGGTCCGAAATCATGTGGTGGTCATCGGGCTCGGCCATTGGTCCGTCCGGGGCGTCGTAGAGTGTGCTTTCCAACACGTTGAAGACCAGCATGGACGACGTCGCAACCACCGCACGGCCGCTTTCGGTGATCAGTGTGGGGTGGTCGATTTCAGCCTCGTCCATGGCGTAAGCCACGGTTTCGACTACGTTGGCGCAATATTCCTCGACCGTGTAGTTGATCGAGTTTTCCGCGGCCTTTTTTTCGCCCGTGTAATCCACCCCCATACCGCCGCCGAGATCCAGGTAGCTGAGTGGTACACCTTCACGCGAGAGTTCGGTGTAATACCGGCATGCCTCGCCAACAGCGCGGCGCACATCGTTAACGTCTTGCACCTGTGAACCCAGATGCGAATGTTGCAGCTTGAGGCAGTGCAGCAATCCCGCCGCTTTCAGCTTGTCCACGGTGGCAACAAGCTGGTCGGTGTTCATTCCAAAGGCGGAACGGTCGCCCGAACTTTCTTCCCATTTGCCGCTGATCTGATTGGTCAATTTGACCCGAACGCCTATCAGGGGCTCGATCCCCAGTTGGTTATAGACCTCGATGACGGTATTGGCCTCTTTTGGGCTTTCCAGCACGATGACGGTGTTGAACCCGATCTTGCGAGACAGGATCGCCAATTGGATGAATTCAGCATCCTTGACGCCATTGCAGACGATCAGCGCTTCGGGGGCCAGGCGATGGGCCAGGGCCACCACCAGTTCAGGTTTTGATCCTGCTTCAAGGCCATAATTGTATTTCTTTCCGAACTCGACGATCCGGTCGACCACCTGCGCCTGTTGGTTCACCTTGATCGGAAAAACACCGCGATAGTGGCCCTTATAGTTTACGCGCGCGATTGCCTCGGCAAAGCTCTCGTTCAGGTGCGCGATTTCATGCTCTAGATAAGACGCAACACGCAAGACCATCGGGGCTTTGATCCCCCGGTCGTCCAGATCGCTGAGGATACCCGGCAGGCTGATTGCCTCGGCCTCGGGGGCCATCGGATTGCGCAGAGCTATCTCGCCCCTTTCTGTCACCTCAATGAGGCCATGGCCCCATTTCTCAACCCCGTAGATGGAATGCGGTGCGTCGGGCGTCTGTTTCAATCAGATCAGTCCTTAACTTGGGTGTGCTGGTTTAGCGCCTGCCAATACGGCAGCAGTTTGATTCGTCCAAGTGTAAACTGTGAGAGGGTTCGCCGCCGAATTCTAGCCGTATGCACGGATCGGGATCAGGTGGTTGTCCCACTGGCAATCCGACCGCGCGGTGATTTCGGCGCCGGTGGTCGTCAGAGTGCCAAATGCACCGGTTCCGGTGGTAAACGCCAACCCAGCCTTGCCGGCGCCTAAACCGCAAACATCTTCGAACACTAAAGCTTCGATGAATGTTCCGCTATTTACGTCGAAGCGGTGCAATGCATCGCCTCGCGGACAGGTGATCGCAACCGATTGGCTATCGGTGGAAAAGGCAATGCTGCCAGCATACCCTTGCAACTCTCTTTGCTGCGTTTCGGGCGCTGACAAAAGGCGAGGCTTTTCGCCCCTTTGGTGAAGCCCCAGAAGGGCAGGGTACTTGGTCTGGCTGCCTTGCCATTGCATTGCAAAACCCACTAGACCATCGTCACGCACCGCAAGATGGCGGATCGAGTTTTTGTGCAGCGCGCGGGGTAGCTCTACTTGCTCCAATATCGAACCCGAAATGTCGAGATAGCTCAGGTTGGGCTGCATCGTTGGCAGATTTAGCTTGGTCCGACCGCTGTCGGGGTGTGTCTCGATGCCGCCATTGGCGATGACCAGTATGTCGCCACCGGGCAGCAAGCGCATGTCGTGGGGGCCTATCCCACCTGACGAGAACTCTCCCAGCCGTGCGAAGCTGATCGCGTCCCAGACGCCAACCACACCTTCTGCGGCCTCATAGTCGTTTTCGGTTGTGAAAAACTGTGTTCCATCAGCCGAGAATGCACCATGCCCGTAGAAGTGGCGGCCATTGGGTGCCTCCAGCCGCTTTAGGACAGAACCATCTGTACAATCAATTACAATTGCAAAGGTCCCGGGGCGGCGGGCAAAGGCGACCGCTTGGGCTTTGAACGGATGGGCCGCGGCGGCGTGCCCGCGCGCGGGTAGCGGTATAGCGAACAAAACTGCGCCCGAGTTATCCAGGCCGGACAGGCGGTAGCTACCATCTGGGAATAAGGCAGCGGCCAGATAGCGGGGCGCGCCGACGGACGCCCAGCCCGGCACCGAAGCAAGACTGGCGGCACCAAGGCCTGCAAGAAATTCGCGGCGGTTCGTCAATGGTCAATCCCCATCCAGTGAGTTGAATCCGGCGCTGATGCCGAGCGTCGGGCCAAGCTCGGTCGCGGCGATCTCGCGAATGTCGTTGATCGATTGCTGCAGCGCTTCGATGCGGACGCGACCTTGCGGTGTCGCAACACCGGCGAGGGCGGGGTCGTCCAGTGATTGAGCCCGGTCGATGGCCCGCGCGAAACCGGCATTCAGATCTACAGCAATCTCGGGGTGGTCAAAGGACAGACGGGCGGCCAAGTCACGCAGGGCGATCAGAGACAGCGTGACATGATGCAACGACCGCTTGGACCGCCGCGCTTCAGCACGGTTCGGGCGCGGACGCTCGAACGTTCCTAAAGGGCGTCCAATGCGTGTGTCGGCTGTGAACTCTAGCCCCGTTGTAAGCGCCTTGAACAGCTCCTGCATCGCCTCATCGCCCGAGCGATAGGGGCTGTTGTCCCCCGGCTGCGTCAGTCGTGGTGCGTAGCTTTGCCAGTCCGCGTTGATCGCGACGGCATTTCGGTTGATATCAGTGGTGATGGCGCGGATAAGCGCGCAACGATAGTCGGCGCTTCCTTGTTCTGTCATCGCTGGATCAAAGAGCATTCGTTCCAATGCAAAAAAGCCGCGCCCGGCGATTGAGGTTTCGGCAAAGGCATCGGGGTCGTCGACGGCAGTGTCTTCACTGGCGATGTGTCGGGACAGGGTTTTGGGTGTGAATCCTTTGGTATCTGGCCAGAAAGCCAGTGCAAAAGCGCGATCGTCAGCCTCGGACGGCCCAAAACGTAAATGGCTGGCCGAAATCCAGCTATTGAATGCCGTGGCGTAATCAGCGCGCAGGTCGTCTGACTCCGGTTCGCAATCTGTTTGGGCTGTGGTCGACAAAGCACCGGTTGCGTCAGCCAGCTCTGCAAAGCGCGGTAGAATATGCGTTTCGGTCACATCCATCAAAATCGGAGCACGATCCTGAGCAAAGGCGCCCAAGGGCACTAGCAGGGCGGCGGCGAAAGTAAGGCTACGCATGGGTCAGAGGCTCCCAAGAAAGCGGATCAGAGCGTCGCGGTCGGCTTTTGGCATTGAAACTACCATGTCACGGGCGGCCTGCGCCTCGCCACCGTGCCAAAGGATGGCTTCAAGCAGGGATCGCGCGCGACCATCGTGCAGGAATTGGGTGTGGCCCGAGACGCGCTGTGTCAGGCCGATGCCCCACAAAGGCGGCGTGCGCCATTCGCGGCCCGTTGCGCGGGCCTCGGGGCGGTTGTCGGCCAGACCCTCGCCCATGTCGTGCAACAGCAGGTCGGTATAGGGCCAGATAAGCTGGAAGCTCTGTTCGGGCCTATCGGGCATCCTGTGGGTGACATAAGCAGGCGTGTGGCAGGATGCGCAGCCCGAGGCAAGAAACACTTCTTTCCCGCGCAGCACTTCAGGGTCATCGGTGTCTCGGCGCGCCGGAACACCGAGATTGCGGCTGTAGAAGGCGACGAGGTCCATGCCAATTGCGTCAATCTCGAATCCCCGCGCATCATTGTCTCCGTGCGGTGCATCAATGCAGTTGGCCTGCAATTCGGTGCAATCGCCGTACGGCGCGGGGTAAAGCGGACTTGATATGCCGATGTCACCTGCGAAGGCCGCCGCCGATTGCTCCATCACCGTGGGCATCCCGGCCTTGTGACCAAAGCGGCCCATCATTGGTTCGCCGAATTCCGTCGACCATACGATGTTCGGACGGCCCGAGATACCATCGCCATCTTCGTCATCAGGATCGGCTTTGGCCAGCAAGTCCTCAACCGGAATTGATTCCAGCAACCCCAGTCCGATCATCTGCGGCGCAACTCGAGGGCTAAGCATCGCGTCCGGGTGCAGCGGGCCATAGCCTAAATCGGCGGCCTTATAGCTGGGGCGGCGGAGCGAGGCCGTTTCGCTGTCGGACAGCGCGACGGGGACTTCCTCATACGTGATGTCCAGCCGGTATTCTGCGGGATGGCCTGCCAGAGCGAAATCCTGCAGTTGAGTGCCATAACTCGGATCAGGCAGGGTGGCGATATAGTCTTCGATCTCAGCAGGCGCGCCCTCTGGCTTGCCGGGAACCGAAACTCTCAGGAACATCGAGACGGCATTGTCATCCGGGCCGTTAGGCGTATGACCGCGCCCGTCCTTGATGTGACAGCGCTGACACGAGCGGGCGTTGTATAGCGGACCCAAACCGTCCGAAGCCAGAGTGGACGACGGAGACGAGACCCAGATCTTTTTGAACAACCCGTTGCCGACTTTGAAGTCCAGCTCCTGTTCGAAGCTTAAATTGGCGGAGGGCTGAGAAAACGCGTCCGCAACAGTGCGCGCCCGCACGGTCGCAGCACCAGCGGACAGTTCTTCGAACCGTTGCGGCACACTGAAGTCGTCCGGCGTTGCTGTGACAGCGTCGATCCGGGCGCGTTCTTCGGCAGTTCTTGGAAGGAAATTTAGATGAGGGTCCCGCAGCTCGGTGGCTTGGGAAGAGGTGGCCGTGAGTGCGGCCACCGATGCAAGGGCAAGCTTACTCGCCTTCGTCCATCTTGGATGCGTTAAGTTGCGCATAATTGGCTTCGCCAATCCTTTCATAAAGGTCGAGCTGCGTTTCGAGGAAGTCGATATGTCCTTCTTCGTCGCTGATTAATTCTTCGAACAGGCCCATGGACACATAGTCGCTGGCCTCGCGGCAGTATTCCCGCGCTTCGACATAAAGCGCCCGCGCGTCTTGTTCGGCGGCTAGATCGCATTCCAGTGTTTCTTTCGGGGTCTGCCCGATGCGGAGTGGGTCAAGTTTCTGCAGGTTGGGGTGGCCCTCCAGAAAGATGATCCGCTCGATCAGCTTGTCTGCATGGCCCATCTCCTCAATGGATTCCTCACGGCTTTTCTTGGCCATATGGCCAAGCCCCCAATCCTCTTGCAGGCGGTAATGTAGCCAGTACTGGCTGACCGCCGTCAGTTCATGCCGCAGTGATTTGTTGAGGTATTCTATGACCTTGGGATCGCCCTTCATGTGCTTTCTCCTGTGATACTTCGGATCGTAATGACCGAAGCTGCATGGGGACTTTAAGATTATCGTCTGCGCGCATTGTGTCTAGGAAAAGCGGCATACATCCGCCGCAATCCGCTGACTTGCCGAGGGCATGATAGATCTTGCCGGGAGTGATGATGGTCTGTGGGTCTGCCGTGCGCATCCAATCGATCGCCGCTCGGATATCGTGGTCAGAGATGTTGGTGCAATGGCAAACGATCATGGCGACTCAGTCGGGGTATGCTATTTCCTAGTGAAATAGTAGGTTATTGAGGGTGCGTCCAGTGCCAAGACGCCACACTCGATGTTGAGAAAGGCCGAGAGCACTAAAAATGCGCCCGGCCATGATGCCTATTGGAATACCGCGTCAGGGTTATCCAAGCTGTCCGAGCCTTCGAAATCGATCTGGTCAAGCTCCAGCACGGTCACGATGCGTTCGATGGTCTTGGTCTGATCGACCAGTCCATTGACGCCACCCATAATCAGCGCTTCGCCACCTTCATTGCCGCGTTCCAGCATCTGGTCATACGCAAAACCCGCTTCGGCGGTTGATTTGATACGGCCTAGCGCCAGCATGGTGTTGGCCAGCTTGGCTTTCATCTCTGTATCAAGCGTCGGATCGGCTGCGGTCACCAGATCCGATAGGGATGCACCCGAAACAGGCGTGCCATCGATGCGGGTATAGCTGCCCAAATACACATTCTGGATGCCCAGGCCGTCATAGTAATGGCTGTTATGGGTGTTGTCCGAGAAGCAGTCCTGCTCTTCCTCGGGGTCGTTCAACATCAGGCCGAGGCGCATACGCTCACCCGCCTGCTCGCCGTAGGACAGCGAACCCATGCCGGTTAGGATCGCACTAACGCCAGCAGTTTCATTTGCGGCAAGAGCGGCACGTGCGTCACCATCTTCGGCCCACTGGGCAGTCATCCATTCCAGATCACTAATCAGCAGATCGGTTGCCGCTTTCAGATATTGGGCGCGGCGATCGCAGTTGCCACCTGTACAGCCGTCACCAACTAGATAATCGGTATAAGGACGACTTCCTGCGCCCGTGCCGTGGCCGTTCAGGTCCTGACCCCACAGCAGGAATTCGATGGCGTGATAGCCGGTGGCGACGTTCGCCTCGATCCCGTCAGCCTCATGCAGCGTATCCGACAGCAGGGCAGGGGTAATTTCGCTGGCGTCGATGGTCTCGCCAGACAGATCAAAGCTGGGGTTGGCGATGACGTTCAGCGCGGCAAACTCGTTCTCATCGCTGGGGCCGCCGTAGGAGGAATCCACATAGTCTATCATGCCCTCGTCCAGAGGCCATGCGTTCACCTTGCCTTCCCAATCGTCGACGATGGCGTTTCCAAAGCGATAAACCTCGGTCTGCTGATACGGCACGCGCGCGGCGACCCATGCGGCACGTGCGGTGTTCAGAGTGGCATCGGATGGGCTAGCAATCAGGGCGTTGACGGCAGCTTGCAGATTCTTTGCTGCAATCAGACTGTCGTCATATTTGGCTTCGGCGATGTTGGAATATGTGGTCAGAACATCGGCTTTGGACGGGGCCTCGGCGACAGCTGTACTTGCGATACACAAGGTCAGGGCACTGGCCGCGTTGAACAATCTGGTCATGTGGAACACTTTTCTTTCTTAGCGGGATTCGGACCCCGGCAGGCACAGCGGGGCTGGACGGGGCAATTTCTTAGTGAAATAGTCGGCAATGTCAACCTGAGTTTTATTGTCGGGTATTATTCCTATTTCTGACTAACCATATCTGGGGAGCCCGATGCACCCGGCGAACATTGCGCTGAGGCGCAATTGTATTAAAATGCCCTACGGTTTGTTTGGTTAATGGTGAACAGAATGAAACGCGCGGCCGTTGTTCTTGCGCTAATACCAGCCGCGCTGATGGCGCAGGCAGAGACCGCCATCGAAGCGCATACTCATGGCGCGGGTCATATGGCAATTTCATTCGTTGAAACCGGATTTAGCCTGACGCTTGAAGTGCCAGGCGTAGATATTGTTGGGTTCGAACACACTGCCGAGAACGAAGATGAGAGGGCGGATGTTGCCGTCGCAATCTCGGACCTTTCTAAACCGCTTGAGATCTTTGAGGTGCCGCCTGAAGCGGGGTGTGTGACTGCAACGGCCAATGTCGCGCTTGTTGGTGATGTCTTCGTTCAGGATGAGGGGCAAGTCAGCGATAATGCCGTGCATCACACCGAATTTCAGGCCGATTATCTGGTGCAGTGTCAGGAGCCGTCGTTAGTGAATTCAATTCAGTTCACCTATTTCGAACGGTTTGCGCGCGCCGAGCGCTTGTTTGTTGAACTGACGTCATCCTCGGCCACACAGAACCTTACGGTGGAACGCCAAACGCCACATTTGAAGGTGCCAAACTGAACCGGCGTGTGCCCGCAGTAGCAAAGCTTGACGGTCAACCAGACTGATCCCGAACCAATGCGGCCTGCAACGCGCGGTAGGAGTCCTTTGGCCTTCTTTCCAGCGTCTCGAAATCTACATCGACCAGCCCGAACCGTTTTTCATATCCCAGCGCCCACTCGTAATTGTCGAGAAGGGACCAGATGAAATATCCCTTGATCGGAACGCCGTGGTCCAGGGCCTTACACACTTCGGCAAGATGCTGGTTCAAGTAGTCAATTCTGTCAGCGTCGTTTTGACGTTCTGTGCTCGCCATGCCATTTTCGGTCACGTAGATAGGCAGGTTTCCAGTATACTCTTGCGCGGTCCGGATCAGGAAACGGGACAAGGCCGCCGGATCAATCTCCCACCCCATTTGCGTTTTTGGCAAGGGGCCAGGGACGTCGGTGAAGGAAGGCCAAGACGTATCTGCGCGCGTTATCAACTTGCGCGTATAGTAATTGAGCCCACACCAATCGACAGGTGCAGCTATCGTGTCGAAATCATCCTGCCACTTGTCCGGCAGATGCGGCTCCAATCCTTCCAGAACATTTTGAGGGTAGGATTTCTTGAAAGCGCCGCCCAGGAAAAAGCGGTTGTAAATCCCGTCGTAAAGCGCCGCCGCAGTCTGTGCCTCATCGCTGTCGTCAGCAGGTTCCGCCCATTCAAGGTTGAACACTGCGCCAAGGTTCGACATGCCCAATCCGCGCATAGTTTCGATTGCGCGGCCATGGGCCAGCAATACATGATGCATCGCGCGCGCGGTTGCCCGGATGTCGCGCAAGCCGGGGGCATGTTGGCCTTCGAAATGGCTCAGCCAGCTTACACACCAAGGCTCGTTGACAGGTGCGACGCTGAACATCCGATCGCCTATGCGGCCCATGATGATCTCGGTGAAGTCTGCAAACCAATTCGCGATATCCCGGTTTCGCCAACCGCCCAGATCGGCGAGCGGTGACGGGAGTTCCCAGTGATACAGCGTTGCGCAGGGTTTGATGCCGCGTTTAAGCAGCGCATCGGTCAGGCGATCATAGAAATCCAAGCCTTGCTGATTGATCGGTCCGCGCCCTTCGGGCAGCACGCGCGCCCAACTGGTTGAAAAACGGTAACAGTCGAAGCCTGCGCCCCGGATCAGATCCAGATCCTGTTCGAACCGGTTATAGTGATCGCAGGCCAAATCTCCGTTTTCCGCATTGGCGACGTTACCTGGAGTTGCGGCGAAACTGTCCCAATGGGTCTTGCCTGCGCCCCCATTGGCGTGTCCCTCGATCTGATAGGCCGACGTCGCCACGCCAAACTGAAAATCTGGCGGGAAATCTGCGCGTTTGTACTTCATATCACATCCTTTGTGGGGCTGGCCCCGTCGAGCTGCCGACGACAAGTTCAGCCTCCAGCAAGCGCGTTTTGGGTGGGTCATCCGGAGCGTTGATCCGCTCGATCAGCATTTCGGCAGCCACCTCGCCCGCGTGTCTGACCGACGAGCGCGTTGCGGTGAAAATTGGAACATCCATACCATTGCGCATGTATGACAACTCGTCATCATGAGCGATCACCGAGATATCGCGCCCCATTTTCAGGCCGCTTTCTTCCAGTGCGCGCCGGACTCCAACCGCAGAGATAATCGAAGAGGCCAAAATTGCTGTTGGCGGGTCGTCGAGCTTCAGCATGTCGCAGGCTGTCTGATGCCCATAAATCTCGGTCATCTCAGCGCTGCGCAGTAGGTTTGGATCAGGCGCAATCCCCGCTTCTTTGAGCGCCGACAGATAGCCGTTCCTCCGCCGACGCGCGAAATCCATTTCCTCGAGCCCGTTGATCAAGGCGATGCGCCGATGGCCCAGATCGATCAAAAACCGAGTAGCGCGTTCGAATGAACGCTGGTTGTTCACATCGATCCAATCATAGGGCTCTTTGGCGTAGGTCGACCGGCCATGAACAATGAAGGGCACGCCGAGGCGCGATAATACCGAGATGCGCGGCTCTCGTACCTTGGGGCCTTGCAGGACCACGCCGTCTACGACGCCCCGATTGAACAGGCTGCGATAGGATTCTTCAATTGATGTGTCCGGCGCGTGCGTGAACATCATGTCATAATTGTTCGCCGCATAGGTTTTGGCTGCGCCTGCCACAAAATCTCCGAAAATCGGATTGACCATTTCGTGCCGGGACGAGGTGGGAATCACATGGCCGATGACCATAGACCGCCCTGTCGCCAGCCCCTTGGCGCGGCTGTTGGGGCGGTAACCATGCTTGTTCGCAGCAGCCTGAACCCGGATGCGCGTCCCTTCGCTGACCTCCGGGTAACCGTTCAGCGCGCGGCTGACGGTCGTTTGTGAAAGGCCGAGGATCTCAGAGAGTTGCTTTAGGTTCATTTCACTCAAAGCGCCTTCAAATTGATTCCCATTTGTTTTGTTGTGAAAACCTGGCTCAGTCAACATGTTTCGAGAGAATGCCTTAGAATGGCAGTTTTTTAGGGGTTTGTAGGCGAGATATTGACAGGGTCTGAATGTTAGCGGATAAAGTACGGCATCCAAAGCGCTTTGAAAACGAATCTCGTTTGCGCCGAAAATTTTGGGAGGAGAACTCATGAGACACGCACTTTATTCGGGTGCGGCGGCGATCGCTCTGCTGGCCGGGTCGGTACAAGCACAAGATTTGGTCTTCGCGCCGGGCGAGGGGCCGTTCAACTGGGACAGCTATAATGCCTGGGCCGAAAGCGCCCCGGATCTGAGCGGTCAGACGGTCACGATTTTTGGTCCGTGGCTGACCCCGGAAGACGGTTACTTCAACAACATGATTGCCTATTTCGAAGAGGCGACTGGCGCAGATGTGATCTATACCGGTTCCGACAGTTTCGAGCAGCAGATCGTTATCGATGCCGAGGCAGGATCAGCCCCCAATATCGCGGTCTTCCCGCAACCTGGTCTGGCGGCGATCATGGCATCCAAAGGGCAGCTGACACCGCTGGGTGAAGATATGGCGGCCTGGGTTGGTGACAATTATGCGGCTGGCGATTCCTGGGTTGATCTTGGCACTTACAAAGACGCCGACGGCAATGACCAGATGTATGGCTTCTTCTACAATGTGAACGTCAAGTCTCTGGTCTGGTATAACCCGGAAAACTTCGAGGATGCCGGATACGAAGTGCCGACGACCATGGAAGAACTGAAGGCCCTGACCGAGCAGATCGTCGCCGATGGCGAAACCCCGTGGTGCATTGGCCTGGGATCGGGTGCCGCCACCGGTTGGCCGGCGACCGACTGGGTTGAAGACATGATGCTGCGGACTCAGCCGCCCGAGGTTTACGACCAGTGGGTGACAAACGAGATCCCGTTTGACGATCCGCGCGTTATCGCCGCAATCGAAGAGTTTGGCTGGTTCGCGCGTGATGACGCCAAGGTCTCGGGTGGGTCAGATGCTGTCGCCTCGACTGACTTCCGCGACAGCCCCAAAGGCATGTTCTCATCGCCGCCGCAGTGCTACATGCACCGTCAGGCATCCTTCGTTCCGGCTTTCTTCCCCGAAGATGTCGAGTTCGGCCTGGATGCAGATTTCTTTTACATGCCGTCTTTCGCAGACAAGGACTTGGGTAACCCGGTTCTGGGTGGCGGTACTCTGATGGCGGTAAGCAATCCATCGGATGCGACCAGCGCGTTCATGGAGTTCCTCAAGCAACCGATTGCACATGAAGTCATGATGGCACA
This sequence comes from Ruegeria sp. D7, assembly GCF_056534355.1. NCBI lineage: Bacteria > Pseudomonadati > Pseudomonadota > Alphaproteobacteria > Rhodobacterales > Roseobacteraceae > Ruegeria > Ruegeria sp. D7. Next base: position 8,414 of record NZ_JBQFPG010000003.1, on the reverse strand, counting down.
AACCGGATTCCTGACCCCGCATAAGGGCGTGAACACTGAAGCCTATAAGGATGATACTCTGCGCGGTCTGGGTGACATTCTACTGGGCGCGACCACCTTCCGCTTCGACGGCTCGGACCTAATGCCGGGCGCCGTGGGTGCGGGTACGTTCTGGACCGGCATGGTTGACTATACTGGCGGGAAATCCGCCGAAGAAGTCACCGGCGAAATCCAGTCATCTTGGGACGCAATCAAGTAATCCGCTGAACCTTCGGGCAACCTTTCAATCAGGTTGCCCGAAACCCTAGCAAGGGAGAGGACGCCATGAATCCGGCAATTCAGGGCCTGCTAACAATCGTAATCGGTGTGTCGGGATGCGTGGGCTATTTCTACCTGTCCAACCAATTTCTGGATAAAGTCCTGTTCCCTGCGCGTGGACCGAACGCGGGTCGCAATATCAACCGCGCGAATATGATCCGGCCCTGGCTGTTTCTGCTTCCCGCGATCCTCGCCCTTGGGGTCTATCTTGCCTATCCGGTGTTTGAGACGCTGCGCCTGTCTCTGACTGATCGCGTAGCCGGAGGCGGATATGAATGGGCGGGTTTTGACAACTATACCCAGATGGTAGCCGAGCCGAAATTCTGGGAGGCGATGCGCAACAACATGCTTTGGCTGATTGTTGTACCTGCCATGTCCACCGCATTTGGCCTGCTCGTGGCGCAGCTGACGGATCGCATCCGCTGGGGTAACGTCGCCAAGTCGTTGATCTTTATGCCGATGGCGATTTCTTTCGTTGGCGCCTCGGTAATCTGGAAACTGGTCTATGATGCGCGTCCGGCCGATCAGGATCAGATAGGCGTCCTGAACGCGATCTACATCTTCTTTGGTGGAACCGAAACGCACACCTGGTTGACCCTGCCTTTCTGGAACAATTTCTTCCTGATGATCGTTCTGGTCTGGATACAAACTGGCTTTGCCATGGTCATTCTGTCCGCCGCGCTGCGCGGCATCCCGGAAGAGACCATCGAGGCCGCCATTCTGGACGGGGCCAATCCGTTCCAGATTTTCTTCAAGATCAAAGTGCCGCAGATCAAAACCACGATCATGGTGGTCTGGACCACCATCACCATCGTGGTCCTCAAGGTCTTTGACATCGTTTTTGCGATGACCAACGGCCAGTGGGAGACGCAGGTTCTGGCCAATTACATGTACGACAAGATGTTCCGCGCCAATGACTGGGGCGTGGGATCGGCATCCGCCATGGTGATCATGTTGCTGGTGACGCCGATCCTGATCTGGAACGTGCGCAATGCGCGCAAAGAAATGCAGTAGGAGGACGGGGTTATGAGCGATATTGCAGGAACCCGCCCAGCCCTTAGATGGGTCGTTCACGCCTCGGTTGTGCTGCTTGTGGTGCTTTGGGTTTTCCCAACACTCGGTTTGTTGATCTCGTCATTCAGAACGGCGGACCAGATTTCCAGCAGCGGCTGGTGGCGGGCGCTCTTCCCGTCGGAACAGAACCTGACTCTGCGCGCGGCTGCGCCGGAAACGCAGGTTCTGCAGGATGGTCTCTATGTGATCGAAGGCAATATCTTCGATGGTGATCGGGCCTCGGACATTTCGCGATGGGGTGTGAATTCCCGTGCGATTGATGCCTTTGCTCCGGGCGAAACGGCTGAGCTTCGTCGTGGCGGGACGATCACGGTTCAGGCCAACGGTGACTATCGGATGGAAAACGCAGAAGAGTTTTCGGGCAAGCGCGGCCCTCGCGTGTTTGTGACGACTACTCTGCCGCCTGAATTCACCTTGGAAAACTATGCCCATGTTCTGTTCAACGAAAGCAGTTCCGACAGTATGGGCAAGGCGTTCTTCAATACCCTGACGGTGACGATCCCGGCGACGATTATCCCGATTCTTGTCGCAGCATTTGCGGCTTACGCGCTGGCATGGATGGATTTCCCGGGGCGTGCCCTGCTGATCGCTGCGGTGGTTGGCCTATTGGTGGTGCCATTGCAGCTGGCGCTGATCCCGTTGCTGAAACTGCATCTCAATATCGGGATCGGTAAAGGATACCTCGGGGTCTGGATGGCTCATACCGGGTTCGGGATGCCATTGGCGATCTACCTATTGCGTAACTACATGGCCGGGCTGCCTCGTGACCTGATTGAGAACGCCCGGGTAGATGGCGCAACCGAGTTTCAGATTTTTACCAAGTTGATCCTGCCGCTTAGCTTTCCGGCACTGGCATCCTTTGCGATCTTCCAGTTCCTTTGGACATGGAACGATCTGCTGGTTGCCAAAGTCTTCCTGATCGATGCCAGCGGCCAAACAACGGTAATGACCAACCGTATCGTCGAGCTGCTGGGTACGCGTGGCGGTAACTGGGAAATCTTGGCCACGGCGGCGTTTGTCTCAATCGCGGTGCCGTTGGCAGTCTTCTTTGCAATGCAAAAATATCTGGTTCGCGGCTTGCTTGCCGGTTCCGTAAAATAAGGGCGTGTGATGAACGTGCAGACCAACGCGACAGCATTCGAAAAAACCAAGTCGGCGTCAGATTGGTGGCGGGGCGGGGTGATCTATCAGATCTATCCGCGCAGCTTTCAGGACAGCAACGGTGACGGGATCGGAGACTTAAAGGGTATCACCCAGCGGCTAGGCTACATCGCCTCGCTGGGGGTTGATGCAATCTGGATTTCGCCGTTCTTCAAATCTCCGATGAAGGATTTCGGCTATGACGTCAGCGACTACCGCGATGTCGATCCGATGTTCGGTACTATGGCGGACTTCAAAGAGTTGCTAGATGAGGCCCATGCACACGGGCTGAAGGTGATGATCGATCTGGTGCTATCCCACACCTCAGATCAGCATCCATGGTTCAACGAAAGCCGCGCCAGCCGCGAGAACCCGAAATCCGATTGGTATGTCTGGGCTGATTCCAAACCCGATGGGACACCTCCGAATAACTGGCTTTCGATCTTTGGCGGCTCGGCTTGGCAGTGGGATGCGCGGCGTTTGCAGTATTATCTGCACAACTTCCTGACTTCGCAGCCAGATTTGAACTTCCATTGCATGGATGTCCAGGATGCCCTGCTGGATGTGGCGCGCTTCTGGCTGGATATGGGGGTCGACGGGTTCCGTCTGGACACCATCAATTTCTATTTCCACGACGCCCAGCTGCGTGACAATCCCGGCCTGCCGATGGATCAGAGGAACTCATCAATTGCGCCGATGGTGAACCCGTATAACCATCAGGATCACCTCTATTCCAAAAGTCAGCCCGAGAATATCGCCTTCTTAGAACGGCTGCGCGCCCTGACTGACGAATACGAGGGCCGCGCCTGTCTGGGTGAGGTCGGCGACGCGCAGCGCGGGCTTGAGATTATGGGCGAATACACCAGCGGCGACAAACGGATGCACATGTGTTATGCTTTCGAGTTCCTCGAAAAGCGGGCTTTGACGGCAGCTTACGCAAAGCAGGTTTTTGACCAGCTTGAGGACAAGGCGGGTGATGCATGGCCATGCTGGGCCTTCTCAAACCACGACGTGCAACGCCATGCTTCGCGTTGGGGTTTGGACGACGCAGCTGTCCGGCAGCACGCCGTTCTGATGATGTGCCTGCGTGGCTCAGCCTGTCTTTATCAGGGTGAGGAACTGGGTCTGCCCGAGGCAGATGTTGCGTTCGAAGATTTGCAAGACCCCTATGGCATTGAATTCTGGCCTGAATTCAAAGGTCGCGATGGCTGCCGTACTCCGATGGTCTGGGCCGCACAGGACGAACAATCCGGGTTCAGCACGAGCCGTCCCTGGTTGCCAGTCAGCGCTGCGCAGGCCGAGCGGGCGGTGGATCGGTTGGAAAAAGATCCAGCGTCGATGCTGCACCACTACCGCCATGCGATTGCATTGCGTCATGCGCACTCAGCGCTGATGTCCGGCGCGCAGACAGGGATGTCACAAGTCGGTTCGGTATTGACCTTCACCCGAGAGGATGAAGCCGAGCAGGTCTTCTGCGCCTTCAATCTGGGTGACTGTCCGGTTGACGTGACCCTGCCAGAAGGTGACTGGCAAGTGATCGGGGAGGAGTTGGGCGGCGTTCGCGGGGAAAGCAACTTGACGCTGGATGCCGCTCAATTCTGTCTATTGGCTCGGGAAAAGAGGTAAACCATGTCGGAACTCAAGCTTACGGATGTGGCCAAATCCTATGGTCCTGTCGATGTTCTGAAACATATCGATCTCGAGATCGAGCAAGGCGAACTGATTGTCTTTGTCGGCCCATCAGGTTGCGGAAAATCCACTTTGCTGAGGATGATCGCGGGCCTTGAAAAGATCACTGGCGGTACGCTTGAGATCGAAGGGCAGGTGGTGAACGATGTGCCACCTGCGCAACGCGGCATCGCGATGGTGTTCCAGTCCTATGCGCTTTACCCGCATATGACGGTGCGCGAAAACATGGCTTTCGCACTCAAGATTGCCAAGTTGCCCAGTGCTGAGGTTGATGCCGCCGTGGAGCGCGCGGCCCAGATTCTACAGCTCGAACCCCTGCTGCATCGCCTGCCCAAGGCATTGTCTGGTGGACAACGCCAGCGCGTTGCCATCGGTCGTGCCATCGTGCGCGACCCCAAAGTATATTTGTTCGACGAGCCGCTTTCGAACCTCGACGCTGCCCTGCGCGTGGCGACGCGGATCGAGATCGCACGCCTGAAAGAGGCGATGCCCGACAGCACGATGATTTACGTCACCCACGATCAGGTCGAGGCGATGACACTCGCCAGCCGCATTGTGGTTTTGGCTAACAAGGGGATCGCGCAGGTCGGCACGCCGCTGGAACTCTACGAGACGCCAGATAACGAGTTTGTTGCGCAGTTCATCGGCTCACCAGCAATGAACCTGCTGCCCGGGACTATTACCGCGACAGGAGAGACAACGACTGTGACGCTGGATGATGGCGGCGTGGCAATCTCATCGATCCCGACGGATGCCGCTGACGAAGGCAAAAAGGTCAATATCGGTGTCCGGCCTGAGGACTTAAATATCACTGATGGAACACCAATTTATTCCGGCTTGGTGGATTTCACCGAAGCTTTGGGTGAGGTCACGCTGCTTTACTTTGCAGTCCCGGATGGACGGGAAGCCGTGATTGCAAAACTACCTGGTGTTCAGCGCAATCTGCGAGGAAAAACCGTCTCGGTCACGGCGGCACCCGAAAAGGTGCATCTGTTCCACAACGGTCAGTCGATGAGGCGCTAGTCGAGCTTCGCAAGGAAGGTGGAAACTTTTTCCAGCCCTTCGCGAATGATCGACGGAGTATTGGCGTAACCGATCCGAACACAGCCTTCGAGACCCAAGGCAGAGCCCGGTGTGAACATCACGCCGGTTTCCCGCAGCAGTTTCACACAGAACTCGCGCGTGGGCATGTCGACATCGTAATGCAAAAGTGCAGTTGTTCCTGCTTTGGGTTTGACCCAGCTGATTTTGGGCTCGCTTTCGACCCATTCTTCCAGCATGGCGAGGTTGCCGCGCGTTATGGCGTGGCTGCGCGCCAGAATCTTGTCGTGGTTTTCCAGCGCAAGCGCGGCGAAATGGTCGTCGATCATGCCGACCGAGATCGTGTCATAGTCCCGATGGATCGAAACCGCTTCGATCAATTCTGGGTTGGCCGCAATCCAACCCAGTCGCAGCCCTGCCAGCGAAAACGCCTTGGACATGCCCGCGGTTGAAATGCCTTTCTCATAAAGATCTGCAACCGCATCCGTCATGCCCGAACCTTCTTGCCCGGTACCGCGATAGACTTCATCACACAGCAACCATGCTCCAGCGGAGCGCGCGATTTCGACGATCTCAAGCAGGAATGCGCGATCCATCACCGCACCGGTTGGGTTGTTGGGGTTGTTGATGGCAATCAGTTTGGTGCCCGGAGTTACGGCGGCGCGCAGCTCCTCAAGATCGGGCAAATAAGCGTTCTCGGCCCGTAAATGGATCTGCGTCACCTCCGCGCCGATGCTGGCCGGGATAGAATAGTGTTGCTGATAGGTGGGCACGACGGCCACCACCTTGTCGCCGCGCTCGACCAGCGTTTTGTGGACCAGCATGTTGGCACCGATCGTGCCATGGGTGACGATGACATTCTCACGCTTTTGCTGGTCATATAGGTTACAAATCGCATCGCGCAGCCGGTCCGAGCCCCGGATCGCGCCATAGGTCATCTTCATCCCAAGCAATTCAGACAGATCATCCGAGTTTTTGCCGGAAAGCTTCAAAAGCTCGGCGATACTCAGGCTCTCGACGCAAGTCTCTGCAAGGTTATAGGCGCAGCGGGTTTCCCATTCATCCATCCAAATTTCGACGCCAAAGGGTTCGATCTTCATCGCGCTATCCTGTTCGACTAAGCCATCGCGCATCGTTCCCATGGCGAAGCGGCAAGGTCAACCTCGGCAGATGACCGTCATCGAACTTGCACAAGAGGCGCGTATCGTTACCGGTAGATCGCCACAGGATCACCCAACGCATCTTCATCTGGGTGAACGCCAAGGCCGGGTGTTTCGGGTAGATGCAGGTGGCCATCCACGTTTCTCGGCCCACGCCCACCGGCGATATCGACGGTGATCATGTCCTGACAGGCCCAGACAGCATGGCAATTCACATCCGGAATTGTCGCCGCCAGATGCAGCGCTTCGGTATCCGCCAGCACAGAACCACCGGTTGCCATTACAAACATGTCGATCCCATGCGCCAGCGCGACTTCGCGCATTCGGACCGCTTTGGTCAGCCCGCCGACCCGGTTGAGCTTGATGCCAAATATTTCGGCAATGCCATCGCGGGCTATGCGCGTCGCGTCCTGAAGGGTCACAAGGCTTTCATCAACGGAAACAGGCGAAGCATGTTTGCCTGAGATCGCGGCAATGTCATCCAGTGTTTCGCAAGGCTGTTCGATCATGACATTGAGGTCTTCGACCGCACTCATCACGCGTAATGCCTGCTGCCGCGACCAGCCGCGATTGACGTCATAGAGGATGATGTCTTCGGGATTGCGCAGGCTTTCCATGTCACGGATTCGGGCGATATCACGGGCCACATCGCCGCCGATTTTGACGGAATGGGCGATATAGCCGCGCTGCCGGTATCGTTCGATGACGGCGCGGGTTTCTTCGATTGTCTTGGCTCCTACGGAGGATGCGATTGGGCGCGGCGTACGCGACCCTCCCCCCATCAAATCAGCAATCGGAAGACCAGCAACCTGACCGGCTATGTCCCAGCACGCCATGTCAATCGGGCTTTTGGCGTAGAGATGTCCGGGTAGGGCCTGATCCATCGCGCGTTCAACATCCAGAACTCGCCGCGGGTCGAGGCCAAGAACAAACGGTGCCATCGTCTCGATCCCGGCCCGTATGCCGGGGCCGTGGGCGGGTACATAGGTATGCCCCCAGGGCGTGCCTTCGCCCCAACCAACAAGCCCTTTGTCGGTTTCAATCTTGACCAGCGTCGCATCCAGCTTCTCAAACTTCAATCGCCCGCCTGACAGCCAGTATGGATGCTCCAAAGGCAGGTCGATTTGAAAGACAGAAATCCCGGTAATTTTCATTTTGGCTTCACCTCGACGCAGTATGTCATGCGGCATCCATCCGGGGCAGATCATCCATTCCATCGCCCCGCCACAAGACAAAGGTCAGGATTGAATGATCGCTTGTAGTCATGGCGTGGCTTTGCCAACTTTCATGCTGGCGGGTCTGGCCCGGCCCGACAAGCTGTGCATTCCCTTCAACCTTAAAACAGGCTTCTCCAGCGAGCGTCAGGTATAGCTCTTCAGCCTGATGGCTGTGCCAGTCATACTGCAGACCTGCGCCCCAATAGGCGACATAACCGCGTAGTTGGGTCGAATGGAAATGCCCGCTGGGTCCGAACAATTCGTAATACCCGTATCGGGACAAGAAATCCGCACCGACCTCGGATTCGGAATAGGTCAGTTTCCAGTGCGCCTGCTCAGCAGTTGCTGCAATGGCCGTAACCAATGCCTGTGTTTCGGGCGTACCGCTCAGACCAAATTTGCTGACAAGCCGGGTTGCCGGAATTTGTGCGGGCTGTAAGTCCGTTCTGGATAAATCTGTTGGCCAACCCCCAAAACCCGCCAAACCCGGGTGGTTCTGATGCAATCGCCTGGCAGCCAATAAAACATCATCCAACGTCATGGGATCACCACGATGTTTCCGGTGTGTTTCTTCGCGATGAAGGCGGTTTGTGCCTCATGCAATTGGCTTAGAGGGTAGGTTGCGGCCAGGGCCGGTTTTACTTCGCCCGCTTCGATATAACGTACAAGATTTTGCATTACTTCGGGGTCGATGACGGTCGAGCCTGTAAAGGTCAGATCGCGCAAGTAGAACGTCCGCAAATCGAACTCCACCATAGGGCCCGCTATGGCGCCCGAGCAGGTACAGCGTCCGCCG